>NZ_JBEXUD010000001.1:53921-309782 GCF_040614215.1 Dactylosporangium sp. NPDC006015 | reverse complement strand
TTGTGTTTCGTGGGTCTGCGGTGCGCCGTCGGGTGCGCAATGTCGGCAGTTGTCGCGTGATCCGGAAGACCTCGTGTTGTGCGTCTGCGGGGCGGGGCGTGGGGTGGTGGTCGCGTGATCCGGAAGACTTTGTGCGTCGGGATGCGGCGTTGGGTGCGGGAGGTCGGCAGCTGGGGGAGTGTGGCTGGGGCGTGCCACGGCGTTGGCGGCGTCCGCACCGTTCCCACGTCTTTCGAGATGCCGTCGCGTGATCCGGAAGGGCTTGTGTGTCCCGGAGGCGGTGTGGGGGCGGGAGGCTGGCGGATCATGGGGGAGCGGCTGGGGCATGCCCGGGGCCGGAAACAGCTAGTGTGGCAGGGTGGATCTGCCGGTGATGCCTCCCGTCGAGCCGATGCTGGCCAAGAGTATTCCCAGCCTGCCGAGCGCGGAGGGGATGAGCTACGAGCCGAAGTGGGACGGGTTCCGCTGCATCGTGTTCCGCGACGGTGACGAGGTCGAGCTCGCCAGCCGGGGCGGCAAGACGCTGACACGTTACTTCCCCGAGGTCGTCAAGCAGGTCCTGGCGCAGCTGCCGGAGCGCTGTGTCGTCGACGGCGAGATCATCGTGATCCGGCGTGGGGAAGGCGAGCCGAAGCTCGACTTCGAGCTGCTCGGGCAGCGGATCCATCCGGCGGCGTCGCGGGTCAACCTGCTGGCGGAGCAGACGCCGGCGTCGTTCGTCGCGTTCGACCTGCTCGCGGTCGGGGACGAGGCGCTGGTCGAGGTGGGTTACGCGCAGCGACGCGCCAGGCTGGTCGAGGCGCTGTCGGGCGTCGTGGCGCCGGTGCACGTGACGCCGGTGACGACGGACATCGAGGTGGCGCGGGACTGGTTCGCGCGGTTCGAGGGCGCCGGGCTCGACGGAGTGATCGCGAAGCCGGCCGGGGGCGCCTACGAGCCAGGCAAGCGCAGCATGTTCAAGATCAAGCACGCGCGCACGGCCGACGCCGTCGTGGCTGGGTTCCGGTGGCACAAGGACGGGCCGATCGTCGGGTCGCTGCTGCTCGGGCTGTATGACGAGGAGGGCCGCCTGCACCACGTCGGGGTGGCCGCGTCGTTCACCCGGGAGCGCCGGGCCGAGCTGGTCGAGGAGCTCGAGGCGTACCGGGAGGGCGTCGTCGACCACCCGTGGAACTGGGCGGGCCAGATCCCCGGCGCCGCCGCCGCGAGCCTCGAGTCGGTGCCGGCCGGCGACGCCGCGACCAGGCTCCCGGGCGGTGTGAGCCGCTGGACCGGCAAGAAGGACCTGTCGTTCGTGCCGCTGCGGCCGGAGCTCGTCGTCGAGGTCGGCTACGACGCGATGGAGGGCGACCGCTTCCGGCACACCGCCCAGTTCAAGCGCTGGCGGCCCGACCGCGAGCCGCACTCGTGCACGTATGAGCAGCTCGACCGGCCCATCCGCTTCGACGTGGAGTCCGTGCTGGCAGGGCGGCCTTGAGCGCTCGCGTCGCACGACGTTCACTCGCGGTCCTGCTGGTCACGGCGCTGCTCGGCGGGTGCGGCAGCCTTCCCACGGACCCGTCGCAGGAGGCGCGGCGGCTGGACCGGCCGGCGGCCGCGCCCACGACCTCGTCCGGCGTGAAGGTCGAGCCGGCACAGTGGAAGCCGTGCCCCGACGTCTACAAGGGGATCTTCTCCAGCCCGCCGCAGAACGTGAAGTACGACTGCGCCACGGTCAAGGTCCCGCAGGACTGGCACAACCCCGAAGGCTCCGGCACGTTCGACGTCGCGATGGTCCGCGGCCGGTCGACGACGCAGCGGGACCGGGTGGGGTCGCTGTTCATCAACCCGGGCGGGCCGGGGGCGTCGGGCGTCGAGTATGCCGTCTACCGGTCGGTGTACCTGCCGGCCGAGGTCGTCCGCCGCTTCGACGTGATCGGCTTCGACCCGCGCGGCATCGGCAGGTCGTCGCCGGTGAAGTGCTTCTCCGACGCCGACCTGGACGCCAACTTCGGCATCGACCCCGACCCGCAGACCGACGCGACGTTCGGTGAGTCGGTCGCGCTGACCCGCAAGCTCGCGCAGAGCTGCGGCGACAAGTACGGCGACAAGCTGCGCTACTACTCCACCGAGCAGACCGCCCGGGACATGGACGCGCTGCGGGCGGCGGTCGGCGAGCAGCAGATGACGTACCTCGGCTACAGCTACGGCACCCTGCTCGGCGCCGTCTACGCGCAGCTGTTCCCGAAGAACGTGCGCGCGTTCGTGCTCGACGGGGCGGTCGACCCGACGCTGTCGATGCAGGACTCCGCGGAGAAGCAGGCCGCCGGGTTCGAGCACGCCTTCGACAACTTCACCACCTGGTGCAAGGCCAACGTGACCGCCTGCCCGATCGGGCCCGACCCGCGGGCCGTGGTCACGAAGGCGATCGCGGACGCCCGGACCAGCCCCGTGCCGGGCAAGGGGCGCAACGCGACCGCCGGCTGGGTCTTCACCGCGGTGGTGTCGTCGCTGTACAGCGAGTCCGGCTGGCGGGTCCTCGCGCAGGCGATGCAGGACCTGCGCAACGGCAAGCCGGAGAAGATGTTCCAGCTCGCCGACTCGTACGCGGAGCGCGACCCGGAGGGCAAGTACACCAACATGTTCGACGCCAACGCCGCCGTCGGGTGCGCGGACAGCGACGACACCCCGACGGTCGAGCAGGCCAGGGCGTTGCAGCCGCAGTGGCGGCAGAAGTACCCGCTGTTCGGCGGGGCGCTCGCACTCAACCTGATCTGCGCGCAGTGGCCCGGCAAGCGCGACCCGTACCCGACGGGCGCGGCGACCGGCTCGGCGCCGATCGTCGTCATCGGCACGCTCGGCGACCCGGCCACCCCGTACGAGCAGGCGCCGGCGCTGGCGAAGATGCTGGGCGTCGGCACGCTGATCACGTGGAAGGGCGAGGGCCACACCGCCTACCCGAAGACCGGCTGCGTGATCGACGCCGTCAACCGGTACCTGATCGACCTGCGCGTCCCGCCGGCCGAGCTCACCTGCGAGAAGTAGCTACTGCTCCACGTTGTTGCGGGCCCGGCTCGGCTGGACCCGCATCGGCTCGCCGGGCATCTTCGGGTACTCCGGCGGGTACGGCATGTCGCCCTCGCCGTTCGCCGCGTCACGCTCGGCCCACTCCAGCAGCGGGGTGATGTCGTGGGGCGACTCGTCGATGCCGGCGTGGGCGTCGCCGAGCTTCGCAATCCGCTCCGGCACCGTCCGCAGGTCGAAGTCGTCGGGCTCGACGTCCGGCAGCTCCTCCCAGCGCAGCGGCGTCGACGCGGTGGCCCGGGCGTTGGCGCGCAGCGAGTACGCGCACGCGATCGTCCGGTCGCGGGCCATCTGGTTGAAGTCGACGAACACCCGCGCGCCCCGCTCCTCCTTCCACCACTTGGTGGTCACGAGGTCGGGCCGGCGCCGCTCCACCTCCCTCGCCAGGGCGATCACCGCCCGGCGCGCCTCGACGAACGTCCACTTCGGCTCGATCCGCACGTACACGTGGACACCGCGCCCACCGCTGGTCTTCGGCCAGCCCTTCCAGCCGAGCTCGTCGAGGACGGCCTTGAGCTCGCCCGCCACGACGGCCGCGTCGGCGAAGTCGGTGCCCGGCTGCGGGTCCAGGTCGATGCGCAGCTCGTCGGGGTGGTCGACGTGTGCCTTGCGCACCGGCCACGGGTGGAACACGATCGTGCCCATCTGCGCCGCCCACGCCACGTGCGCGAGGTCGGCGGGGCACAGCTCGTCGGCCTTGCGCCCGCTGGGGAACGCGATCTGCGCCGTCTCCAGCCACGGCGGCACGCCCCGGGCGGGGACCCGCTTCTGGAAGAACATCTCGCCGCCGATCCCCTCGGGGAACCGCTGCAACGTCGTCGGGCGGTTGCCCAGCGCCCGCATGATCCCGTCGCCGACGGCCACGTAGTACTCGAACACGTCGCGCTTGGTGAAGCCGCGCTCCGGGAACATGACCCTGTCGGGACTGGTCAGCCGCACCGGCCGCCCAGCGACCTCGATCTCCAGCGCATCGGCCATGCCAAGCACCCTACGCGCCGCGGCTCTGTCGTGCGGGTAGCCTCGCGGTCACGGCCTGCGGGTCGTCTGAGGGCTGGGCCTGCGCCGCGGCATCGGCGCCGCTGCCCGGCCCGCGCGGCCGCGGTTCGCCGGCGTCCTGCGCGTCGGCTCCTGCTCCTGGGCGGTGTCCTCGCCCCGGTCGCCCAGCCTGGTGAAGTACAGGATGCCGGCCCCGCCGATGATGAACGCGAACCCGATCGTCGTCATCATCGACGACGTGCCGGTCACCGGCAGCGTGCCGGCGGACGTGCCCACACCCGAGCCCGCGGCGCTGCCGCTGCCCGATCCGGTGCCGCCGGGCGTGGTGCCACCGTTGGCGTTGCCCCCGCCACCACCGGGCGTCCCGCCACCGGGCGTGCCACCGCCACCGGGCGTGCCACCGCCACCGGGCGTGCCACCGCCACCGCCGGGCGTCGTTCCACCACCGCCGGGTGTACCACCGCCACCGCCAGGCGTGTTGCCACCGTTGCCATTACCGCCGCCGTTGCCGTTGCCGCCGCCACCGCCGGGCGTGCTCGGCCCGCCCGATCCGGTTCCGTTGCCGCCGCCGTTGTGCGAGCCGCCGGGTCCGCCGCCGTACCCACCGCCGCCGTTGCCCTGGCCACCGTTGCCGGAACCATTGCCGCCGCCGCCGTGATGCCCGCCGCCGTGACCGGCATTGCCCCCGCCGTTGCCGTAACCGCCTCCGGAACTGTGCCCGCCGTTGCCGGAGCCATGCCCGCCGTTGCCGGGGTGCCCGCCGCCCTGACTGTGGCCGCCGTTGCCGTGGTCGCAGCCGCAGCCGGGACCGTCGTCATCGCCGCCGGTGGAGTGGCCCGCGTAGAGGGGGCCGCCGGTGCCGGCGTGGGTGGGGGCGTCGTACCGCCAGTCGCGGGTGTCGCCCGGGCCGTAGCCGGCGGGGCCGCTGCCCGGGTGGGAGGTCTCGCCGCACAGCTCGAGGGTGCCGCTCCACGACGTGCCGCAGCCGTCGACGCGCATCTCGGTGGCCGAGGACGCGGCGTGCGCCGCGGTGGCCAGCGGCGTGATGCCCGCCGCGCCTGCCGCGCCGACCGCAACCGCCGTGTAGAGCAACCTCATCGTCCTGTCCCGTCCACTCGCCCGCTGTGTAACAAAAGTCCGAATCGTGGCTTTCGTCGGTCCAACGAGGTGAGGGCGGAGACGTCGCGGGCCAGGGGGCGTCACGTTCTCGGGTCGTAATGGTCGTCCGGCCCGGTGCCGCCTACCGTTGAGGCATGACCGAGCCACTTGTCGACCTGCCCACCACCGACGCCGAGTGGCGCGTGCGGCTGTCCCCGGAGGAGTTCCGGGTCCTGCGCCGCGCGGGCACCGAGGCACCCTGGACCGGCGAGTACGTCAACACCAAGACCGCCGGTGTCTACAACTGCCGGGCGTGCGGCGCCCAGCTCTTCGAGAGCTCGTCCAAGTTCGACTCGCACTGCGGCTGGCCGAGCTTCGACGACGCCATCCCGGGCACCGTGAAGGAGATCGAGGACGACAGCCTGGGCATGGTCCGCACCGAGATCCGCTGCGCCAGGTGCGACTCCCACCTGGGCCACGTCTTCCGCGGCGAGCGCATGACGGACAAGGACACCCGCCACTGCGTCAACAGCCTATCGATCAGGCTGGATCCGGCTTCTAGCTAGACACTCACCGATCTGCCATGATCACCGCGTGCCCCGAAGATCGACGTGGGCCAGGGTGATCATGGCGATCCTGGCCTTGCCGCTGCTGCTCGGCTGCCTGAACTGCTGCGACGCCATCCCGTCCTCGGTCGACGACGTCCTGCCCGAGAAGGGCCGCCCGCAGTTCACCCAGGACCAGGTGGCCGGGGTGTGGACGAGCGAGTGCGGCGGCAAGGTCAGCATCCGCGACGACGGCACCTACCACGCGGAGGGTCTCGTCCTGGACGACGACGGGGACGTGCCGCCGTTGACCGGCGACGGCAGCTGGTCCATCGTCGCGAAGGACGAGCACAACGACCAGCGCATCTTCCTGAACTTCGGCGAGCACTCCGCCGTCCAGCTCAGGGCCGAGCGCGCCGACCGGTTCGAGCACCTGGAGATCCAGGTCGACGACGCCCAGGACGCCCACGACTGCCGGATGAACCGCTAGGCACGGGTCTTCGAGCGGAAGAGCAGGGCCGCCGCGGCCATCGACACGGCCATGATGGCCACGCACCAGGCGGCCGCCTTCCACGGGGCGGAGCCGACCGGCTGGTCGAGCAGCAGGCCGCGCAGGCTCTCGGTGATCGGTGTGACGGGCTGGTTGCCGGCGAAGCCGCGCAGCCACGAGGGCATGGTGTCGATCGGGACGAAGGCGCTGCTGGCGTACGGGAGGAACGTGATCCCGAACGTGTAACCGCCGGCCGCCTCGGGGGAGGACGCGAGCAGTCCGAGCGCCGCCGCCAGCCATGACACGGCGGCGATGGTGAGCACGAGCACGCCAAGAGCGGCGAGCCACTGCGCGGCGGAGGCGTGCGGGCGGAACCCGATCGCGAACGCGACGCCGAAGACCAGCGCGCTGGAGAACACGTTGCGGGCGAGGCTGGCGGCGACGTGGCCGGCGAGGACGGCCGGGCCGCCGACGTCGAGGGAGCGGAGGCGGTCGATGATGCCGCCGGTCATGTCGCTGGCGACGGAGCCCGCGGTCATGGCGGAGCCGAACGTGACGCAGAGCAGCATGACGCCGGGCACGACGTAGGTGACGTAGGCGGTGCCGGTGTCGATGGCGCCGCCGAACAGGTAGACGAAGACGACCATCAGCATCACCGGCAGCACCAGCGACATGATGAGCGCCTCGACGTTGCGGCGGCCGAGACGCAGCGACCTGCCCCCCATGGTCAGCCACTGGACCGGGGCGGTGGCGAGGCTAGACATTGGCGGGCTCCTTCACTGACGCGGACGCAGAGGTGAGGGCGAGGAAGACGTCGTCGAGCGTGGCGCTGTGCAGCGAGAACCGGAGCACGTCGGCGCCGTGGGGGTCGATCTCGTCCAGGACGGCGCGGACGTGCGCGGCGCTGCCGTCGGTGGTGACGCCGACGGTGAGACGGCCGGCGTCGTGCTGCACCACCCGGGCGCCGAAGTGGGCCAGCGCCGTGTCCCAGGACGAGCGCGACGCCATCTCCAGGTCGAGGCGCTGGTCGCCGAAGCGCGCCTTCAGCTCGGCCGGGGTGCCTGAGGCGACGACCCGGCCGTGGTCGACGACGGCGATGCGGTCGGCGAGCTGGTCGGCCTCCTCCAGGTACTGCGTGGTGAGGAAGACGGTGACGCCGGTGCTGACCAGGCCGGCGATCACCTGCCACATCGCCTGCCGGCTGGTGAGGTCCAGGCCGGTGGTCGGCTCGTCGAGGAAGATCACCGACGGGGTGCCGACGAGGCCGGCGGCGAGGTCGAGCCGGCGCCGCATGCCGCCGGAGTAGGTGCCGGCGCGCCGGTCGGCGGCGGCGGTCAGGTCGAAGCGCTCGAGGAGCTCGCCGGCGCGCTTCCTGGCCGCGGCGGCGGTGAGGCCGCTGAGCCTGCCCATCATGCGGAGGTTCTCGGCGCCGGTCTGCAGCTCGTCGACCGCCGCGTACTGCCCGGTGAGGCTGACCGCTGCGCGGACCTGCCGGCGCTGGCGGACCACGTCGTAGCCGGCGACGCGGCACCGGCCGCCGTCGGGGCGCAGGAGCGTGGCGAGGATGCGCACCGTGGTGGTCTTGCCGGCGCCGTTGGGTCCGAGCAGGGAGAACACGGTGCCGGCCGGCACCGCCAGGTCGACGCCGGTGAGGACGTCGAGCCTGCCGTACGACTTCGTGAGGCCGGTCGCCTCGACGGCGAGGGTCATGAGGCACGCTCCAAGATTGTTTACTGCGTATGTCGTACGCACTACTGCGTAAGTTATACGCAGAAGTAGGATCTGGGTCAATGGAGAAGGAACTGCCCTCGAGCCTGGCCGTCGCCTGGGGCCTGCGCGCCCGGCCCGGCAAGGGGCCGCGACCTGGGCTGACGCTGGATCGGATCGTCGCCGCGGGCGTGCAGGTGGCCGCGGCGGAGGGCCTCGGCGCGGTGTCGATGAGCCGGGTGGCGGCCGAGCTCGGTGCGGCCACGATGTCGCTGTACCGCTACGTCGCCGCGAAGAACGAGCTGCTCGACCTGATGGTCGACGCCGCGGTCGGCCACCCGCCGCCGATGCCGCCGGGCGAGGGCTGGCGGGAGGGGATGCTGCGCTTCGCCCGCGCGCACCTGGAGATCCTGCGCCGCCAGCCGTGGATGGTGCGGGTGCCGATCACCTCGCCGCCGCTGACGCCCAACCACGTCGCCTGGATGGACCACGGCCTCGCGGTGCTGGCGGAAACGCCCCTCGAGGAGCACGAGAAGCTCTCCACGATCATGACGGTGAGCGGCATCACCCGGAGCTGGGCGCTGCTGACCGCCGACATCACCGCGGCGGCGCAGGCGTCGGGGACGACCGCCGACGAGGCGATGCTGACCTATGGCCAGCTGCTCGGCAGGCTGGCCGACCCCCAGCGGTTCCCCGCGATCGGCAGGCTTCTCGCGACCGGCATACTCGACGTGCCCGACGAGACGCCGGACACCGACTTCGAGTTCGGCCTGGCGCGCGTCATGGACGGCATCCAGACCCTGATCGACCGAAGGTGCGCCGGGGACACCTGCTGACCGCAGGATGCCGCGAAACGGGTGCTCCCTGTAAGCGTTGATAATGTGCGACGGTCATCTCGGGAGAACGGCGGAGCATGTGGCGGTAACCGTGGAACAGCCGACGTCGGCGACACCTTCGCCAGCCCGCGCCCGGCGAAGGCCGCCCGCCTGGGTGCCGCCTGTCACGCTCGGTGTTCTGATCATCATCGGACTGCGGTTCTACGGGGTCCCGGTCTGGACGACGGCGATCTTCGCCGGCTACGTCGCCCTCGGGATCGCACTGCCGGGCATGCTGCTCTGGCGGGCGGTCCGCGGCCGGTCCGGCTGGCTCGTCGAAGACGTCGCGGCGGGTCTCGCCGTCGGCTACTCGTGCGAGGTGATGACCTACATCGCCGCCAGGTGGATCGGCGTGCCCCTGCTGACGGCCGCATGGCCGGTCGCGACGATCGTGGTCTTCCTGCTCGTGCCGAAACTGCGGCGCTACTGGCGTGGCACCGACCGCGCCGATGAGAAGACGCCGTTCTGGTTCTCGGCGATCCTGTCGGGCGGCGGGCTGGTGCTCTTCTACTGGAGCATCATCCGGTTCTTCCGCACGCACGGTCTGGTCGAGCCCGGCTCGCTGAGCCCCGACATCGACTCCCCGTTCCACCTGGCGCTGCTCGGTGACGCCAAGCACCACATGCCGCTCGCCTCGCCGTGGCTGCCGGAGCAGCCGGTGCTCTACCACTGGTTCGTCTACGCCGAGATGGCCTCCACCTCCTGGATCACCGGGATCGAGCCGGAGGTCCTGCTGCTGCGCCTGTCGCCGCTGCCGATGATCCTCGGGCTGCTGGTGTTGATGGCCGTCCTCGGCAAGCGGCTCACCGGCCAGTGGTGGTGCGGGGCGGCCGCCGTGGTCATCACCTTCTTCGTGCTCACCCCGACGCCGTACCAGTGGCCGCTGAACACGTGGTTCTCCGCCTACGGCACCAACGTCTACGAGGACGGCTCGTCGCTGCGCGCCCAGCTGTGGACGAGCCCGACACAGACGTTCGGCGCGATTCTGTTCGCCGCGCTCGTACTCGTGCTGGTGGACGTGCTCACGGAGAGCAACCGGAAGCGCTGGCTGCTGGTGGCCCTGCTGATGGCGGCGATCACCGGAGGCAAGGCGACGTTCCTGCCCATGCTGCTCGCCGGCGTGCTCCTGGTCATCGCGGTGCGCCTGCTGGTCCGTCGCCAGGTCCGCCCGCCCGCGCTGATCGTCGCAGGCGTCGCGTTCCTCGCGCTGCTGTTCGCGCAGTTCGTCCTGTTCGGCGGGGCGGCGCAGGGCCTGGCGATCGACCCGCTGCACTTCGCCCAGATCTCCGGCGCGCCTTTCACGGCCAAGTTCGCGGTGCCTGGCCAGGCCGGGCTGCTGCGGCTGCTGCTGGTCGCGGCGATCACGGTCGCCTGCTGGGCCTGCATCTGGCCGGGCCTGGTCGGGCTGACGCGGTTCGTGTGGCGCCGCCGTCCCGACCTGCAGATTCCAGCCGAGCCGGTCGTCCTGGTGCTCGGGATCGGCCTGTCCGGCATCGGCGCGCTGTTCGTCTTCGGGCACGAGGGCGGCGCCGAGGGGTGGTTCATGGTCTCCGGCCGCCCGTACCTGTCGCTCGCGGCGGTGGTCGGCCTGGCGATGATCACGCCGTCCGGCGTGCCCACCCGGCGGATGCTGACCTGGGTGTACGGCGCGATCGCCGTCGGCGCCGCGAGCCTGATCGTGATCCACCAGCTCGGCCAGACGTGGGTCCCCACGGCGGCCCGCGCCGGCAGCTCCGCCAAGAGCGCGTTCTACCTCGTCTGGCCGTATGCGGCGGTGTTCGGGCTGCTCGGCATCGCCGTGCTGCTCGTGATCCGCTCGTCCTTCCCGGCCAAGGGCACCGTCGTCGTCAGCCTGCTGGCCGGCGTCTGCCTGGTCACGACGCCGCTGCACCTGCACGAGACGACCCGCCAGGCCGAGGACACCGGCTGGCGCGACATCAACCAGTACCAGCAGTTCATCCCGGCGGGCACGATGCAGGCCGGGCGGTGGCTGCGTGACCACTCCGGCCCCGACGACCTGGTCGCCACGAACGCGCACTGCTTCGTCCTCGCCGGCGAGAACCCCACCCAGTGCGACAACCGGCATTTCGCCTTCGCTGCGTACAGTGAGCGCCGCTTCCTCATCGAAGGCTGGGGATTCACGAGCCGTGCCCATGAGGTGGCCGCCGAGATCGGCGTGAACGACGTGGTCGTGCCGTACTGGAACCAGCAGCTGCTCTCCGACAACGACGCGGCGTTCATTTCGCCGTCGGCGGCGACGATCGACAAGCTGCGCGACCAGTATGGTGTGCGGTGGCTGTTCGTCCTCGAGGCCTCGGACCCCTCCGCAGTCTCAGCCTCGCCGTCGCTTGGTGAGTTCGCGCAGCTCAGGCACCGTGCAGGGAAGATCGCTGTCTACGAGATCCGCTGAGGGATGATGAACGACACTGTGACTGACGCCCCCGCGATGGAGCCGACCGCCGCGGGCCGCCAGGCCCGCCTGGCACAGGTGCTCGCCTGCCCCGCCTGTCACGCACCGTTACAGCTCGATGGCGGCGAGATCGTCGCCTGCGCGGCCTGCGGTCACACGGGCAAGCGCCTCTGGAAAAACGGAAGTGGTCAGCTGAAGTTCGGCGGGTTCGACTCCGAGGAGCTCACCGCCGACGCGCTGAACCGGATCAAGGAGCACGTCAAGAAGCGGTTCAACAAGGTGTACCCGACGGCGATCAAGGTGCTGTCGCCGGTCATGGACCGCAACCTGATCATGCCGTTCCTGCGCAGCTTCAACCTGGAGCACGACCTCGTCGCCGACTTCGGCTGCGGCACGCACCGCCGCGACCAGCGGGTCATCTGCATGGACGGCGGCACCTACCCCAACGTCGACATCGTCACCGACCTGCGGCGCCTGCCGCTGGCCGAGGGCAGCCTCGCCGGCGGGATCAGCATCGCCGTCCTGGAGCACGTGCCCGACCCGGCGGCGCACATCGCCGAGATGCACCGCGTGCTGCGCCCCGGCGGCCGGATGCTCGTGTTCGTGCCGTTCATGCAGCCGTTCCACGCCTCGCCGTACGACTTCCAGCGCTACACCGAGGTCGGGCTGCGCGAGCAGTTCCCGCAGTTCGAGGTCCTCAGCGTCAAGGTCGGCGCCGGCCCCACGTCCGGCATGCTGTGGACGCTGCAGGAGTGGCTGGCGATGCTGCTGTCGTTCGGCAGCATGCGGCTGTACCGGGCGATCCTGCCCCTCACCTGGATCCTGTCCCCGCTGAAGCTCCTCGACCTGCTGCTGGCGCACCACCCGGCGGCCGCGGTGACCGCGAGCGGCTTCGTCATCGAGGTCCGCAAGCCGGCATGAGGGAGTCGCGACTTTTCGGCGGCCGGGGCCCCTCCTCCGGGGACCTGACCGGCAACCCGTTCCGCGCGGACCGGGACCGGATCGTCGCGTCCCCGTTCTTCGCCCGCCTCGGCGGCGTCACCCAGGTGATCAGCCCGGGCGGGTCGGGGCTGCTGGTGCACAACCGGCTCACCCACAGCCTCAAGGTCGCGAGCGTCGCCCGCGGCATCGTGGAGCGGCTGTGCTCGCCCCAGTGCGGGGCACAGCCGCTGCTGGACAAGCTCGGCGGCTGCGACGCCGACGTCGTGGAGGCGGCGGCGCTCGCGCACGACCTCGGGCACCCGCCGTTCGGGCACCTCGGCGAGCGGGTCCTGGACCGGCTCGCCCGGCAGCGGCTGGGGCTGCCGGACGGGTTCGAGGGCAACGCGCAGTCGTACCGCATCGTGACGAGCACCGAGATCAGCGGCTCGACCGTCGGGCTGGACCTCACCGCCGCGGTCCGGGCAGCGATGGCGAAGTACCCGTGGACCCGGCGGACCTACCCTTCGCCACACGTACACCTGATGCGTCCGACACCTCGTGGTGCCGGGGTGGACCCGGAGGACCCCTCGGCGGGGTCGCTGAAGTTCGGCGCCTACGTGACCGAGCTCGCCGACCTGCGCCAGGCCCGCGCGCCGTTCGACGGGCTGCTCGCGCAGTGGCAGCAGACCGCGGAGGCGTCCGTGATGGACACCGCCGACGACATCGCCTACGCCATCCACGACCTCGAGGACTTCCACCGGGTCGGGGTCCTGCAGCAGGGCGCCGTCGCCACCGAGCTGATGGCGTGGCAGCGCGACGCGACCGCGCTGCGCTCGTCCGACCTCAGCCTCGCCGAGCTCCGTGGCTCCGCCCGCCGGCCGGGGCACTCGGTGGAGCTGCTGCGCCGCGACCTGTTCCGCAAGGACGGCTGGATCAGCGACGACGACGCGTTCTGGGCGGCCGTCGAGCACGTGCGGCACGAGCTCGTCGACGGGCTGCTCGCGGCGCCGTTCGACGGCTCGATCGAGGCGGAGCAGGGCGTCGCGCGTTTCTCGGCCCGCTGGACGCGGCGGCTCATCGACGCCATCAACGTGCTCCCGGACCCGCCGATGCGCGCCGGGCACGTCGCGCTCGGCACCGCGCAGTGGCACGAGGTGCAGGTGCTGAAGTTCGTGCACCACCGGTTCGTCCTGGAGCGGCCCGACCTGGCGCTGCACCAGCGGGGGCAGGCCCGGCTGCTGAGCGCGCTCGTCGAGGCGCTGCACGCGTGGCTGGTCGACCCCGACGAGGCGGCGCGGCTGCCGCGGCGGCTGCACGACCTGGTCGACATGGCGTATGCGGAGGTCCGCGACCTGACCGCGGCCGACTACGGTCTCGCCTCGGGGGATCTGGACCGGATGGCGATGGCCCGCGGCCGGGCGATCGTCGACTTCGTGGCGGCGCTCACCGACGGGCAGGCGGTCGGGCTGCTCGACGCGCTGTCCGGGCGGTCGCGGCAGCTGTGGACGGACGCCTTCGTATTGTGAGCGTCATGCTCACGCTGCGCCCGCTCACCCCGTCCGAGTTCACGTCCTTCATCGCCGCGCTGAAGGCGGCCTATGCGCTCGACGAGGTGCAGGCGGGGCGCGGCTCCCCGGCCGAGGTCGAGGCACGGATCGAGCGGCAGTTCGCGACGTGGCTGCCCGACGGCCTCGCCACCGAGGGGCACCTGCTCTACGCGGGCGTCGTGGACGGCGACGTGGTCGGGCACCTGTGGATCGGGCTGCCGACGCCCGACCGGGCGCAGGCGTGGATCTACGAGATCTCCGTCGAGGATGCGCACCGCCGCCGCGGCCACGGCCGGGCGCTGATGCTCGCCGCCGAGGAGGAACTGCGCGCCCGCGGCGTGACCCGGGTCGGCCTCAACGTCTTCGGTCACAACCCGGGGGCGCTGCGCCTGTACGAATCGTTGGGGTTCGAGACGACTTCGCGGCAGATGTCGAAGACACTTCCGTAAACACACGCATCAATAGGTGGACAACGTCACTCTGGTACCACTAGAAAGGGTCAGTGACCACCGAGAGTGATCTTCCGGCGACTGGGCGACGCGTGGACTGGCGCCGCTTTCACTGGGGGCCGATCGGCGTCGCGGTCGCCGGCGTCGTGACGGTGACACTGACGGCGATCATGGTGTATCCGTTGACGCAGCCCGATCGCCGGGCATCAGTGGACGGCCTGACCCCCGAGGAGCGCCGCTCCGCGGAGCGGGCGGGGCTGCCCGGCTCCGGTGCCTCGACGTCGCCCTCGGCGTCCCGGTCCCCGTCACCGTCGGTGTCGGCCGGCGCGTCGCCGTCCGCCGTGCCGAGGGTCGTGTCGCGGGGCGGTGGGAAGCCCGCCGCCGGCAACACCGGCGTGATCGCCGGCACGGCGCTGACCGTGCTCACGGGCGACCAGACGCTGTCCGTCGACAACGCCGTGGTCTCGAACGCCGACATCCGCGGGTACGTCCGCATCACCGGGAAGAACGTGACGATCCGCAACTCGATCGTGCGGGGCGGGGCGGCGCGCTGCTCGGCCGCCGTGATCGAGGTCGTCGGCAGCGCGGTCATCGAGGACGTCGAGATCGCCCCGGCCAGCCCCAACGCGTGCCTCGACGGCGTGTGGGCCACCGCCACGACCCTGACCCGGGTCAACATCCACGGCACCGTCGACGGCGTGAAGGCCGGCAACGACGTCGTCATCCAGGACTCCTGGATCCACGACCTGACGTTCTTCAGCACCGGCGCCCCGGGCGCGACCGTCAACGACGCCGTCGACACCCGCGGCAAGCGCCGCATCACGTTGCGGCACAACGTGCTCTACCCGGGCGCCGAAGCCAACGCCGCCTTCCAGATCACGCAGGAGGGCGGCGCCAGCGGTGACGTGCGCGTCGAGAACAACTGGCTCGACGGCGGCTCCTGCGTGCTCAACTTCGCCCACCGCGGCGGCGGCCCCACCCCGATGACCGGCATCGCCGTGGTGAACAACCGCTTCGGCCGCAACACCAGATACGTCTGCCCCATTCTCATCAGTACGCAGACCACGCTGAGCGCCAATTCCGGAAACGTCTGGGACGACACCGGCGCGCCGATCCCCGCGCCGGACAAACACGATTAAATGATCTGGTGACCGCTTCACTGGAACGTCTGGTCGTCATCGGCGGCGACGCCGCAGGGATGAGCGCCGCCTCGCAGGCCCGCCGCCGCCGACCCGCCGCCGACCTGCGGATCGTGGCGTTCGAGAAGGGGCAGCACGTCTCCTATTCGGCGTGCGGCATCCCGTACCTGGTGGCCGGCGACGTCTCCACGCCGGACGACCTGGTCGCCCGTACGCCCGAGGAGTTCCGCAAGCTCGACATCGACCTGCGCCTCGGCTGCGAGGTCGTGGGGATCTCGCTGCCCTCCCGCTCCGTGACCGTCCGGTCCGGGGAGCGCACCTACGACGAACCCTTCGACCAGCTCGTCATCGCCACCGGCGGCGTGCCGGCCCGCCCCGACGTCCCGGGCGCCGACGCGGCCGGCATCCACGGCGTACAGACGCTGGAGGACGGCATCCGGCTGCTGTCGTTCCTGGAGGACCGTGCGCCGAAGCGCGCGGTGGTCGTCGGTGCCGGGTACATCGGCCTCGAGATGGCGGAGGCGATGATCCGCCGCGGTCTGGAGGTCACCCTCATCGACGCCGCCGACCAGCCCATGCGCACCCTCGACCCCGACATGGCCGGCCTCGTCGCGAACGCGCTGCGCGACCTCGGCGTCGACCTGCGGCTGTCGTGCCGCCTCTCGGGCTTCTCGTCGGACGCCGGCCGGGTCACCGCGGTCCGCACCGACGCCGGGACGCTGCCGGCCGACGTCGTCATTCTCGGCCTCGGTACGAAACCCAACAGCGCCCTCGCGGCCGACGCGGGCATCGCGGTCGGCGCGTCCGGCGGCATCGTCGTCGACCGCCGCCAGCGCACGTCCGCGGAGGGCGTCTGGGCCGCCGGCGACTGCGTCGAGGTGCACCACCTGATCTCGCAGCGCCCTACCGCGATCGCCCTCGGCACCCACGCCAACAAGCAGGGCCGCGCCGCCGGCATCAACATCGGCGGCGGCTACGCCACCTTCCCCGGCGTCGTCGGCACCGCCGCGTCGAAGATCTGCTCGCACGAGGTCGCCCGCACCGGCCTCACCACCGCCGAGGCTTTGGGTGCGGGCTTCGAGGTGTTCTCCGCCGTCACCGAGTCGACCACCCGCGCCGGCTACTTCCCCGGGGCCCTCCCCATCACCACGAAGCTGATCGCCGAACGCACCACCGGCCGCCTCCTGGGCGCCCAGATCGTCGGCCAGGAAGGCGCCGCGAAGCGTATCGACGCCCTCGCCGTCGCCCTCTGGCACGGCATGACCGTCGAGGAGATGACCGGCCTGGACCTCTCCTACGCCCCGCCCTTCGCCCCGGTCTGGGACCCCGTCCTCATCGCCGCCCGCAAGACCGCCGAGCAGCTGGCTAGGCTCAGGCCGTGATCATCCACAGCGCGCCCTTCGCCTCGTTGGACGTCTTCACCCTGTACGCCATCCTCCGCCTCCGCAGCGACGTCTTCGTCGTCGAGCAGGCGTCCCCCTACCCCGAGCTGGACGGCCGCGACACCGAACCCGCCACCGTCCACATCTGGCTCAGCGACCCCGCCGGCGCCGTCACCGCCTGCCTGCGCGTCCTCACCGACCCGGACGGCACCGCCCGCATCGGCCGCGTGGTCACCGCCGCCACCCACCGGGGCCAGGGCCTCGCCGCCCGCCTTCTCGCCGAGGCGGTCGCCCTGATCGGCCCCCGCCCCGCGGTTCTGGACGCCCAGACGACGGCCGTCCGCGTGTACGAACGGTTCGGCTTCGTCGCCACAGGCACCCCCTACCTCGAGGACGGCATCGAACACATCACCATGCGCCGAACCTGACCGAGCTGCCGGCAGATCCTCATGATCCGGAAGACTTTGTGCTGCTCTGGCGACACGAACTCTTCCGGATCATGGGGAGTGGGCGGTGGGTGGCCGCTCGGCTGAGATTGTGCTGCGAGTTGACCGGCATGCCACCGCGAGCCAAGCGATCGCCGGCGGGCTGCCCCGGGTAATCTAGCCGTAGAGGACAGCGGTTTGGAAGGTGGTTGTCGTCGGCGCGGTTTCCGTGATCCGGAAGACTTTGTGCTGCTATGACGACACAAAGTCTTCCGGATCATGGGGAGGGGCACACAGCTAGGTCAGAAGCGGGCGAAGCTGCGTAGGGGCATGCGGGGGCCGAACTTGGGGGCGGTGATGCCCGCGGCGGCCAGCAGGCCGCAGACGCGGCCGCGGTGGCCGGCGTACGGGGCGAGCAGCTCCAGCATGTGCTCGTCGGTGCCGCGGGCCGCACCGGTCAGGGCGTAGGCCACGACGTTCTTGATGTGGTAGTCGCCGACGGAGACGGCGTCGGGGTCGCCGTAGGCGGCGCGGGTGACCTCGGCGGCGGTCCAGGGGCCGATGCCGCGGATGGTGAGCAGCCGCGCGACGGCGTCGGCGGCGGTGGTGCAGCGCTCCAGGCGGGATGCTTCGGCGGCGACGCGGCGCAGGGCGTCGGCGCGTTTCTGTTCGATGCCGAAGGGGTGGAACACCCAGTAGGGCGCGGCGGCGATCGCCTCGGGTGGAGGGGGCAGGCGGAGCCGGGGATGGGGGCCGGGGGCGGGGTCGGTGCTGAAGTGGCGCAGGAGGCGCACGTAGCCGTCGCGGGCCTCCTTGCCGGTGACCTTCTGGCCGAGGACGGCCGGGACCAGGTGGTGGAAGACCCGGCCGGTCGCGCCGATGCGCAGGCCCGAGTGCTCGCGGGCGAGGCGGTGCAGGAGCGGGTGCTGACGGGCGAGGTCGAGGAAGCCGGTGAGGTCGTCCCGGAGCCCGGCCACGGCGTCGGCACGGTCGAGGAGCCAGTCGGCGCCCGGGCCGTAGGCGGTCGCGACCAGCGAGGAACCAGCGGCCGGCGAGGAACCAGCGACCGGCGAGGAACCAGCGGCCGGCGAGGAACCAGCGACCGGCGAGGAACCAGCGACCGGCGAGGTTCCCGTGAGCGTCAGCTGGAGTGTGCCCGGGCCGTCGGGTGTACGGGTGGCGAACCAGCCCTCCCGCGCGCCGACGGACAGCGTCGGGTCGCCGTTGATGAGGCACAGGCCGCGCAGCGTCCCCGCCAGGTCGTAGCGGGGCGGGCAGTCGAACGTCCTCACCGGGCGGCCTTGGCGAGGGCGCGGTGCAGGAGGCGGGCGTCGCCGAGCATGGCGCGCAGCTTACGCTCCAGGCCTGCGATCGGGATGAGGTTCTGCGGGGCCCGCGGGTCCTTGTAGGCGCTGGAGGCGAAGCGGGGGAGGGTGACCGCCGACAGGTGCGCGAGGGCGATCGCGTCGGCGGGGAGCAGGTCGGCGGAGCACTCGGCCCGCACGATGCCCGCCCACGGCGACCCTTCCGGTCCCGGCAGCCGCAGGTACCAGGCGAACCGGTGCCACGAGGTGCCGAGGAGGAACACGGGGGAGCGCTGGCCGCCGCGCAGCCCGGTGACGACGGCGGTCAGCTCCGCCGGCAGGTACTCGACGCGGTGGGTCTTGATGTAGCCCAGGGCGCGGGGCAGGTGCGCGCGCTCCTGCAGCGGGCCGTCGACGATGAGCAGGTCGCCGTCGTCGCGCTCCTCGCCGGACACGCCGACCTCCAGTGCCCGCATGTGCCGCTGTACGCCCAGCGCCAGGTCCTTCGGCTCGCCCCGGGAGACCCGGATCGCCGGGTAGCGGACGGCGCCGGTGACCAGGGGCGGGGCCAGCTCGAACGGGGTGAACAGGCCGCGCTCGATGCGGGTCGTGGCGATCGCGGCGGCGCCCCGGTCGAGGTCGCAGCGCACGACGCCGGCCGCGTAGGAGGCGGCGACGCCGGGGTACGTGACGCCGTCGTCGTCGGTGGCCCAGACCCGCGCGTCGATGCGCTGGACGCCGTCGACGACGAGGACGGTGCCGGGCGGCCGCAGCCCGGCGGGCGCGTCGACGCCCCGCCAGGCCTGGGCGGGCAGCTCGACGTCGGGCTGGATCTGCGCGCTGCTCTGGGCCTGCGGACCGTCCGCGGCGGCGGCCTCGAACGCCACCCCGTAGGACGGGTCCCACGCGTCGACGTGAAACTTCACAGTCCGACCCGTTCCACCCGGGCGGTGCGCGCGTCCCTGCGCACCTCGAACCTGACGGGGATGCGCTCGGCGAGCGCGCCGACGTGCGTGACGACGCCGACCATCCGGTCGCCGCGTGCGGCGAGGGCCTCCAGGGTCGCCGCGACGGTGTCCAATGTGGACTGGTCAAGGGTGCCGAAGCCTTCGTCGAGGACGATCGACTCGAGGCTCGCCGACGCCGTCGACAGGCCGGCCAGCTGCTCCGACAGGGCGAGGGCGAGGGCGAGGGACGCCTGGAACGTCTCGCCGCCGGACAGCGTCCGCACCGCGCGCCGCAGGCCGGCGTCGTGGTGGTCGACGACGTAGAACTCGCCCTTCTCGTGGCCGAGGTCGTACTGCCCGCCGGACAGCTCCCGCAGCGTCCGCGACGCGCCGTCGACGAGCGTGTCGAGGGCCTCGGCGAGCAGCCACCGCTCGAAGCGGTCGGCCCGCAGGTGCTGGGCGAGGGCCTTCGCGACCTGCGCCTCCCGCGCGACCTCGTCGCGCTGCGCGGTCAGCCTGGCGGCCTCGGCGCGCCGCTCCTCGATCCGCCGGTGCGCCGCCTCGGCCCGCTCCACGGCGACGGCGGCCTCGCGGGCCGGGTCGGCGCCGGGCGCGGTCAGCCCCGCGTCGGCGAAGCGCGCCCGCAGCTCGTCGCGGACCGCGGTGACCCGCGCCTCGGCGTCCTGGACCGCCTCGGCGGCCGCGGGGCGGCGGGCCTGCCGCTCGCCGGCGGCGGTGCCGGCCCAGCCGGTCAGCGCCGCCCACGCGTCGGCGAGGTCGTCGCGGTCCGCGGGCGGCGGGCCGAACGCGGCGAGCGCGTCGCGGGCCGCGTCGAACGCCTTCCATGCCGCGCGCAGCTGGTCCTCGGCCCGGTCGGCGGCGCCGGCGGCCCTGCGGTGCGCCTCGCGCGCCTTGCGGACCTCGGCGCCGGCCTTCTCCAGTCCACTGTGGAGCTTCGCGATGGTGTCGAGGTCGCGGCGTAGGGCGTCGGGCGCCGGCGCGCCGTCCAGCGCCCGGTCCAGTGTGGACATCCGGGCGTCGACCTGCTCGGCGTGCGCCCGCGCCGCGGCGAGCCCCCGGTCGAGGTCGCGCACGATCTTGTCCTGGTCGGCGACGACCCGTTCGGCGGCGTCGCTGCGCTTGCGGGCGGCGTCGCCGGCCGCCTTGGCCGCCGCGACCGCCGGCTCGAGCGGCGTCTCCGGCAGCGTCCGCACGGTCTGGGTGCACACCGGGCACTCGTCGCCGACCCGCAGGTGCGGCCGCAGCGCGGTGGCCCGGTCGACGGCGACCGCGGTCTGGTAGGCCTCCCTGGCCGCCTCCAGCGCTCCCATCGCGTCGGCGGCCTTGGTACGAGCCACCCCCAGCGCGGCGGTGGCCTTCCCGTGCTCCTGCTCGGCCGCCGCGACGGTCGCGTGGACGGTGACGGCCTCGCCGGCGAGCCGGTCGCGCTCGGCGTGCGCGTCGAGGAGCCGCCGCAGCGCGGTCTGGTCGCCGGCGCCCTGCAGCTCGCCGCGCAGCTTCTCCTCCCGCTCCTCCACGGTGCGGACCGCGTCGGCGGCGGCCGTGACCGCGGCGCGGGCCTGCGCCGCGCCCGCCGCCAGGGTGCCCGCGTCGGCCGGCACCCGCAGCCGGGTCAGCCGGTCGATGTCGGCGTCCAGGTCGGTGAGCGTGGCCGCGGCGGCGACGGCGAGCTTCGCCGCGTCGGCCAGCTGCGGCCCGATCCGGTCGACGTCGCCGGCGAGCGCCCGGAGCGTCTCCGCCCTCGCGACCGCCGCGGCGAGGGCCGCGTCGTCCACGTCTGACATGCCGCTGAGCTGCTCGCCGAGGACCTTCAGCTTCGCGTCGGCGGCGCTGCCGCGCAGGTTCGCGCGCTCGCGGATCTGCCCGTACACGTCGAGACCCAGCAGATTGACGAGGATCTTCTGCCGCTCGGCCGGCTTGGCGTGCAGGAACGCCGCGAACTCGCCCTGCGGCAGCACCACGCACTTGGTGAACTGCTCGTAGGGCAGGCCGATCACGCTCTGCACCGCCAGGTCGACCTCCATGGGCGTGCCGGCGAGCACGGTGCCCATGTCCTCGGCGCTGAGCCCGCTGTCGAAGCGCGACAGGTCGAAGCCGTGCGGGAGCGCCTCCAGGCCGGCGTGCTTGGTGCTGACCGCGCCCTTGCCGTCGCGGCGCACGACCCGGGCGAGGACGTAGCGCACGCCCGCGGACTCGAACACGAACCGCACCCTCGCCTCGGTCGCCGACGGAGCGAGCGCGTTGGCGATCGCGCGCCGGTCGCCCCAGCGGGGGACGGTGCCGTAGAGCGCGAACGTGATCGCGTCGAGAATCGTCGACTTGCCGGAGCCGGTCGGCCCGACGAGCGCGAAGAAGTCCGTGTCGGTGAAGTCGACCGTCGTCGGCCGCCGGAAGACGGTGAACCCGTCCAGGTCCAAGCGAATGGGCCGCATGTCAGTTCCTCGCCTCCTGGACTTCGTCGTGCAGCTGGTGGAACAGCTTGACCGTGGCGTCGTCCGCGTGGCCCTTCTGGCCGAGGTAGTCGGCGAACAGCTCGCCCGCGGACCGGCCGGCGCGCGCCGCGGCCCGCTCGGCGGCCTTCGGGTCGGGCAGCAGCTTCGGGTCGATGCGCACCTCCAGGGCCTTCGGCAGCAGCTCCTGGACCTCCTCGCGGAGGCCCGCCCGGGGCTGCTCCGACACGTACACCCGCAGCCACGCCTCACCAGTGTCCAGGGTGGCCAGCTGGGCGAGCGTGCCACGGACCGTCCGCAGCGGGGTCGCGACCGGCAGGGGCACCTCGCGGACCCGCGCCGCGGTGCTGGTGGTCACGTCGACGACCGCGACGGCGGAGAAGTTCTCCTCCTCGCCGAAGTCGATCGGCAGCGGGCTGCCGCAGTAGCGGATCGGGCAGGGCCCGTTGACGGTCTGCGCCCGGTGCAGGTGGCCGAGCGCGACGTAGTGCGCCGAGGACGGGAAGACCGACGCGGGCACGGCGTAGCCCATGATGGTGTGCGCCTCGCGCTCGCCGCCGCCCATCGTCGCGCCGATGACCGTGAGGTGCCCGGTGATCAGGTTGACGGTGTCGCGCCCGAACCCCTTGGCGAGGGTGGCGAGCAGGCCGCCGATGTGGTGCGCGTAGCTCTGCGCGCTCTCCGCCGCGCTGAGGTCGAACATCTCCGCCGCCCGCAGCGCGTACCGCTGGGACACGAACGGCAGCGCGGCGAGCCGCCACTCCTCGCCGTCCCGCGTCCGCCCCGGAAGCAGCAGCTCCTCGGGCTTCGTGAGGGCGCCGCGGATGGTGATGCCGGCCGCGTCCGCCCACGGCCGGAGCGCGTCGAGGGCCTGGCCGTTGTCGTGGTTGCCGCCGATGACGACGACGTCCGCGCCCGTCTTGCGCAGCGCCGACAGCCCCCGCGTGACGATCTTCGTGGCGTCGGCGGGCGGGCTCGCCGAGTCGTACAGGTCCCCGGCGACGATCACCAGGTCGGGCTGCTCGGCCTCGGCCACGTCGACGAGTGCCTTGAGGGCCGCGATGTGGTCGTTGGCCCGCGACTGTCCTTTGAGGACCTTGCCGACGTGCCAGTCCGAGGTGTGCAGGATCCGCACCGGTGCAGTCCTTTCGCAGTGACTAGAAGGGGATCTCGTCGTCGGTGATGCCGCCGCCGACCCGCGCGACGACCGCGAACGAGTCGTTGGCCTGGGCGATCGAGCGCAGCGTCGCGCTCGGCGCGGCGCCCGCCTCCGCGGGCCGGGTCGCCCACGACGGAAACGGGAACTCGATGCACAGCGGCACCGGGATCTCCGGCTGCGACACGAACATGGTGCCGGGCTTGGCGAGCAGGGCCCGCTGGCGCTGGGCCGGGGGCAGGAACCCGTACTCCGGCCGGGACGCCTCCGCGGGGTCGAGCCGGCCCACGACCCGGATCGCGGAGTTGGCCACGATGCGCCGCTCGACCTCGCTCGCCGTCTGCTGCGCGCCGATCAGCACGACGCCCAGGGACCGCCCGCGCTCGGCGATGTCGAGCAGCACCTCCTTGATCGGGCTGGTGCCCTCCCGCGGCGCGTACTTGTTGAGCTCGTCGAGCACCACGAACAGCAGCGGCTTCGCCGTGCCCGCCTTCTCCTTGCGCTCGAACTCGCTGCGCAGCGTCACGCCGACCACGAAGCGCTGCGCCCGGTCCGGCAGGTTGTGCAGGTCGACCACGGTCACCTGGGCGCTCTCGGCGGTGTTGACCGCGTGCGGCCGGCGGGTGGCGAGGTCGCCGCGGATCAGCCGGGACAGGTCCTTCTTGCTGCCGATCAACCGGCGGGCGAACGCGTTGACCGTGCCGAGCCCGACCGCGCTGCCCGCCCACTGCCCGCGGGTCGCGTCGTCGTTGAGCTGCTCCACCAGGTAGTCGACGAGGTCGGCGTACGAGTTGAGGCGGGTGCCGTCGACGGCGACGCCGCCCTCCGCGGGCTGCGCGATGCGCGCCAGGTGGGCCGTGACCGAGTGGACCACCATCGTGTACTGCTGGCGCTCGTCGTCCGCGTCGGCGAACACGTACGGCAGCAGGCGGTCGGTGCAGAACTCCTGCAGCGTCCAGTAGAAGCTGTCGACCCCGGTCAGCCGGCTGCTGACGTCCGGCGTGCCGGAGGAGTCGCCGGCCCTTGGCGGCGCGTAGACCCGCACGTCGGGGAACGGGCCGGCGACCAGCCCGAGCCGCGCGTAGTTGGCCTCCGTCGCCGCGTCGAGGCGGCTGTTGGGGTGGTCGAGGAACAGCAGGTCCTCGCCCTTGACGTTGAAGATGAGCGCGCGGGTGTTGGCGGTCTCGCCGGCGCCGCCCAGGACGCCGGACCGGAACACCGAGTAGAGCAGGAACGTGGCGAAGCTCGTCTTCGTCGCCACCCCGGAGATGCCGGAGATCGACACGTGGGCGCCGCGGCTGCCGTCGAGGAAGTCCGCGTTGATGAACATCGCGGCGCCGTCCCGGCCGAAGCCCATCGGGATCGTGCGGTCCATCCGGTCGAAGTAGAGGGCGCCGGCCCGCGCGTCGCCCTGCGCCCGGTGGACGACGGCGCCGGGGGTCGGCGGGACGTACACCTCGGGATCGACGCGGGTCGTGGTGATCTCGGCCGCCTCCTGCACCGTCGCCGGCAGCGTGCCGTCGGCGACGAGGAACACGTCGGAGTCGAACACGACGCCCTCGTGCCGGGCCCTGACCGCGGTCACCACGCCGGCGATCTTCACCGGTGGCTGGCCGGGGAGCTCACGCTCGGTGACGACGACGTCGTCGAGCTGGAGGTAGGCGTCGTCGTTCACGGCGACCCAGAACGTGAGCGGGGTCGCGTCGGCGGTGCCGAGGACCCGGCCGACGACCGGCCCGTCCTTCGTATCGTCCGTAACGTCCATCCGGTCGACCCCCAGTACATGTGTTCGCCTGTGCATCGTGCCCCAAGACCACCGGCGGATCGAAGCCACCACGCCCACCTGTGGACGCGTTCACGTTCGTTCACACGGCCAAATCACCGCAAAACAGTCGCAAGACGATCGCGCGTCCACAGGTTGGGGACACTTGTCCACAGGCCTGTGGACAGCGGTGTGGATTCGGTTCAGCGCCCGTACCGCAGCAGCAGCTGACCATCGGCCAGCAAGGCGTGACGCAGCGTGAGGTGCTCGGGGGTCGGTGCCAGGGGTCCGGCGGTGATCCTGCCCGCTCCGGGGCCGGCGAGCAACGGCGACACCGTCAGGCACAGCTCGTCGACGAGGCCCGCCGCGGTGAGCGACCCGAACAGTCGCGGCCCGCCCTCGCTGAGGATCTGGGCGTGGCCGTCCGCGCGGAGGCGTCCGATCGCCGTGGCCAGGTCCACGTGGTGGTCACCCGCCCGGATGACGTCCGCCACCGGCTCGAGGTGCGCGGTGTCCGTCCCGTGCCGCGTGACGACGACCGGCCGGACCGGCGCGTCGGCGAGGGCGGGCTGTGCGGGGTCGAGGTCCGCCCGGCCGGAGACGATGACCAGGGTCGGGTACTCGCTCAGCCCGTGCTCCAGGCGCCACCGCCGCCGCTGCTCGTCCAGGCGCAGCGCGCGGTAGCCCTCGTCGCGGACCGTGCCGGCGCCGACGAGCAGCGCGTCGCAGCGCATCCGCAGGATCCCGAAGACCCGCTTGTCCTCCGGCCCCGACAGGCCCGCCGACTTGCCGTCGAGCGTCCCCGCGCCGTCGAGGCTCGCCACGAAGTTCACCCGCACGGAGGGCTCCGGCGGCGGCGCGTACAGGTCGACGAGCGTTGCCTGGTCGACGTCTCCCGGATGCGGGTACAGCTGCTGCACCAGCCAACCTTAGGGCCCCGGCGCACCCGTCACGGGAGGGGTGGGCGCCGGCTCGCGGTGCTGGCAGTCGCACCGGTTGCCGCCGGGGCAGTCGGCGTGCCGTTTCTCCCGACACGCAGGACAGATCACCACTTCAGGGTGCGCCGCCATACCGCCTCGGTCAACAATGACTGCACCATGGCGCGCGCGATCATCCAACTCCGCATCACGCTCGACGGCGTCGAGCCCACCGTGTGGCGACGGGTCCTCATCCCGGGCGGCTTCACCCTCGACCGTGTCCACCGTGTCGTGCAGTTCGCGATGGGCTGGGGCGACCGTCACCTGCACGTCTTCGACATCGACGGCGTTCAGTACGGGGTGCCCGACCCCGACGGCCTGCTCGACGTCCGGGACGAGCTCGACACCCGCCTGGACGCGGTCGCCCAGAAGGACGCCCGCCTGCGGTACACCTACGACTTCGGCGACTGGTGGGAGCACGACCTGACGGTCGAGGACGTGTTCCCCGCCGATCCGGACACGGCCTACCCGGTGTGCACCGCCGGCGAGCGCGGCTGCCCGCCCGACGACGTGGGCGGGCCCGAGGGCTACCGCGACCTGGTCGCCGTCCTGGCCGACCCGGACCACCCGGACCACGCCCCGATGCGCGAGTGGCTCGGCCGCTCCTTCGACCCGACGTCCTTCGATCCCGCCCGGGTGAGCACGCTCCTGCGCCGCATGACGTAAGCCCGACGAACGTCGATCGATTACATCGATCCATGACGCTTTCATGGAACTGTCGTGCGACGACAGCTGTCGATGGCGCGCGTCCGCGTGCCCGGATTGACTTCCGTCGCTGAGATCGCCGCGCTGGAAGCGACCATGTCGCGGTAAAGGCGGACAAAACCGCTCGTCGAAATCTTGCGGTAACGAAATGGGAACGCTCCCACTGCCCCATTGACACCTGGCGGACGAGGCGCCAGTCTCATGGGAGCGCTCCCGTGGCTGTGGCCGGTGACACACCCCGCGGCCACGGGGCCACTCAAATGCTCGACCCGCCATACCCCGCGACACCCGAACGACGGACTTCACACCCGGGTCCGCCGTCGATGCATCACACCCCCACCACACACCCATCACGACCTGAGAGAGGGGTCAGGATGAGCGTCACCTCACGCCGTCTGCGTTCGATCGCCGCGGCCACGCTCGCCGTGGGTCTTACCCTCGGTATGACCACCGCGTGCAGTGCGAAGAAGGACGACGAGCCCAGCGCCGACGGCACGGGCCCGGTCACCATCTCGCTGTCCTACTTCGGCACGCCCGGCTTCAACCAGGCGGTCAAGGACTTCGAGGCCGCCAACCCGAACATCAAGGTCGACGTGAAGAACGAAGGCCAGACCAAGGACTTCGCTCCGAAGCTCGCCCAGTGGATCTCCGCCGGCAGCGGCGCGAGTGACGTGGTCATGCTCGAAGAGGGCATGCTGCTGCAGTACCTGAAGGACAACAAGGGCTTCGCCAACCTGCTGGACCTGGGTGCGGCGTCGCTGGAGAAGGACTACCTGGCCTTCAAGTGGAAGAACGCCTTCACCGCGGACGGCAAGAAGCTCGTCGGCCTCGGCACCGACGTCGGCCCCCTGGCGATGTGCTACCGCACCGACCTCTTCCAGAAGGCCGGCCTGCCGGTTGACCGCGACGCGGTCAGCAAGCTGTGGCCGACCTGGCAGGAGTACGTCAAGCAGGGCGAGATCTTCAAGTCGAAGAACACCGGCGCCGCCTGGACCGACTCGGCGACGAGCATCATGCAGCCGTACATCATGCAGAACGCGGACAGCTGGTTCTACGACAAGAGCGACAAGTACATCGGCGACACCAACAAGGCCGTCAAGGACGCCTACGACCTGGGCATGGACATGGCCGCCAAGGGCCTGACCGCGAAGCTCGCCCGCTGGCAGGCGGACTGGGACGCCGCGTTCAAGAACGCCGCGTTCGCGACCGTGCCGTGCCCGCCGTGGTACACGGGTGTCATCAAGGAGCGCGCCGGCGACGCCGGCAAGAACAAGTGGGACATCGCGACCATCCCCGGTAAGGGTGGCAACTGGGGCGGCTCCTACCTCGCGGTGCCCGAGCAGAGCAAGCACAAGAAGCAGGCCTTCGAGCTGATCAAGTTCATCACCGGCAAGCAGGGTGGCCTGGACGCGTTCGCCGAGGCGGGCCCGCTGCCCTCGTCGATCGCCGCGCTGGACGACCCGAAGATCACCGAGGCGAAGAACGAGTACTTCAACAACGCCCCGGTCGGCAAGATCTACGCCGGTGCGGCCAAGGACCTCAAGCCGATCTACCTCGGCCCGAAGCACCAGGCGCTGTGGGAGAACGGGTTCGAGCCGGCCATGCAGGCCGCCGAGCAGGGCAAGCTGAGCGCCCAGGCGGGCTGGGACAAGGCCATCAAGGACAGCAAGGCACTCGCCGAAGGCTGACCGATGCGTTGACGGCGGAGGCGGCGTCGAACCTGACGCCGCCTCCGTCCTCCACATAGCCCGTTGATCGGAAGGGATCCACCCCCCATGGCTACCAACGTCGGCGAGGTCACCGGGCCTCGCCACGGGCGCGCCCCCGCCGGGCCACCGAAACCAGCGTCGCGGCGCTCCGTGCGGGTCGGGCGGCTCGACCTGCGACTGTCGCCGTACCTGTTCGTCGCGCCGTTCTTCGTCCTGTTCGCGGTGTTCGGCGCGTACCCGCTGGTCTACACCGCCATCCTGTCGACCCGGAAGAACACCCTGACGGGTGGCGACGCGGGCTTCGTCGGGCTCGAGAACTACCGCAAGGTCCTCTGGGACGAGCACTTCTGGATCGTCATCTTCAACACGTTCGGCCTGTTCATCGTCGCGACCGTGCCGCAGCTCATCTTCGCGCTGCTCATCGCGAGCTGGCTCAACAAGAAGATGCGGGCCCGCACCGCGATCCGCATGGGTGTCCTCATCCCCAACATCACCTCGGTCGCCGCCGTCGGCATCGTCTTCGGCCTGATCTTCGCCGACCGGTACGGCCTGGCGAACTGGCTGCTGCAGAGCCTGCACCTGAACCCCGTCGAGTGGCGCAACCACCGCTGGTCGTCGTGGACCGCGATCGCGTTCATGGTCGACTGGCGCTGGACCGGCTACAACGCCCTCATCTACCTGGCGGCGATGCAGGCGATCCCGAAGGAGCTGTACGAGTCGGCGTCGCTGGACGGCGCGTCCGCGGCCCGCCGGTTCTGGCGGATCACCGTGCCGCTCATCCAGCCGACGATCCTCTTCACCGTGATCATCTCGACGATCGGCGGCATGCAGCTGTTCACCGAGCCGCTGCTGTTCAACTACGGCCGCATCCAGGGTGGCTCGCTCAACGAGTTCCAGACCGTCGCGATGTACATCTACGAGACCACGTTCACGAACAACTACAACGTGGGCCGCGGCGCCGCGATCTCCTGGCTGCTGTTCGTGATCATTCTGATCTTCGCACTGATCAACTTCGCTCTGGTGCGCCGATCCGTCAAGGGGCAGACCTCATGAGCGGCCAGCGGAGCGGCTCGGGCCGCTCATCATGTGACAGGTTTGGCTCAGGCCGACGCCGGAGCGCAGCGGAGGTGGCGGCATGAGCACGACCATGACAAGGCCCCGGAGCGTGCCGGGCACGCCGCCACCGGGGAAGAAGGGTCGGGTCCGTAGCGCCTCGGCCGCGCTCTGGGACGCCAGCCCGCTGACGTACCTCGCGCTGATCATCACGATCGTGCTGTCGGTCTTCCCGATCCTGTGGTCCTTCATCGTGGCCTCGCGGGACAACAGCGCCGTCACCGACATCCCGCCGCCGCTCACGCCCGGCCCGAACTTCTTCGACAACGCCTCGCGGGTGCTGGCCAACACCGACGCCAACTTCGTCTACGGCCTGATCAACTCGGCCATCGTGTCGTCGTGTGTAACCTTGTCAGTGGTGTTCTTCTCCACGCTCGCAGGCTTCGCCTTCGCGAAGCTGAAGTTCCGCGGGAAGAACGCCCTGCTGCTGATCATCATCCTCACGATGATGATCCCGACCCAGGTCAACATCATTCCGCTGTACCTGCTCATGGTGAAGTTCGACTGGACGAACACCCTCCAGGCGGTCATCGTGCCGTTCCTGGTCAAGGGCTTCGGCGTGTTCATGATCCGGCAGTACGCGGAGTCCGCGATCAGCGACGAGCTCATCGAGGCCGCCCGCGTCGACGGCGCCTCCACCTGGCGGACGTACTGGTCGGTCGTGCTGCCCGCGCTGCGTCCGGCGGCGGCGGTGCTGGGCCTGCTCACGTTCATGGAGACCTGGAACGACTTCCTCTGGCCGTACGTCGTGCTCAATGGCGACACCCCGACCGTGCAAGTTTCACTGAACATTCTCGCCACCGGTTATTACAAGACCGACTACGTGCAAGTCTTTACCGGGACAGCTCTTGCGATCGTGCCGCTGCTCCTGGTGTTCATCGCATTCGGCCGTCAGATCATCGGCGGCATCATGGAAGGTTCGGTCAAGGCGTGACCAGCATCGACCCGCTGACGTTCCCACCCGGTTTCGTGTGGGGTGCGGCGACCGCGTCGTACCAGATCGAGGGGGCCGCCCAGGAGGACGGCCGCACCCCCTCGATCTGGGACACGTTCAGCCACACCCCGGGCAAGACACTGGGCGGGGACACCGGCGACGTGGCCTGCGATCATTACCACCGCTTCCGCGAGGACGTGGGGCTGATGAAGGACCTGGGCATCAACGCCTACCGGTTCTCCGTCGCGTGGCCGCGCGTCCAGCCGGGCGGGTCGGGGCCGGCCAACGCCAAGGGCCTGGACTTCTACCGGCGGCTCGTCGACGAGCTGCTGTCGCACGACATCACCCCCTGGGTGACGCTGTACCACTGGGACCTGCCCCAGGAGCTGGAAGACGCGGGCGGCTGGCCCGCCCGCGACACCGCGGCCCGGTTCGCCGACTACGCCACGCTGGTGCACGGCGCGCTCGGCGACCGGGTCCGCCACTGGACGACGTTCAACGAGCCGTGGTGCTCGGCGTTCCTCGGCTACGCGTCGGGCGTCCACGCGCCGGGCCGCCAGCACGCGCCTGACGCCCTGGCCGCCATGCACCACCTGCTCCTCGGCCACGGCCAGGCGATCGAGTCGATCCGCGCCGCAGATCCCACCGCGCAGCTGGGCATCACGCTCAACCTGTACGCGATCTCCGCGGCCGACGAGACGAAGCCCGGGGACCTCGACGCGGCCCGGCGCATCGACGGGCTCGCCAACCGGATCTTCCTCGACCCGGTGCTGCTCGGCTCGTACCCGGCGGACGTGATGGCCGACCTGCGGGGGATCAGCGACTTCGGCTTCGTCCGCGACGGCGACCACAAGCAGATCGCGCAGCCGCTGGACCTGCTGGGCATCAACTACTACAGCCGCCACGTGGTGGCCGGCGAGGACCCCGACGTCCCCGCCGAGCCCTACTGGCGGGCGCCGACGTCGTGGCCCGGCAGCGAGACCGTCCGGTTCCTCAAGCGGCCCGGCGTCCCCGTCACCGACATGAACTGGGAGGTCGACGCCCCGGGCCTCACCGAGACGCTGACCCGCGTCGCCCGCGACTACCCGGCGGTCCCGCTGTACATCACGGAGAACGGCGCCGCGTACATCGACACCGTCACCGACGAGGGCACGGTGGAGGACACCGACCGGGTCGCCTACTTCGACGCGCACTTCCGGGCCTGCCACGACGCGATCGCCGCCGGCGCACCGCTGAGCGGCTACTTCGCCTGGTCGCTGCTGGACAACTTCGAATGGGCGTGGGGCTACACCAAGCGGTTCGGCATGATCCGGGTCGACTACGACACGCAGCAGCGCACGGTCAAGGCCAGCGGCCACCGGTTCCGCGAGGTCATCAAGCACAACGGCCTCGGCGAGTAACGTGCGCCGCCCGACGCTGGACGAGGTGGCCGCGCGCGCCGGCGTCGGGCGCGGCACAGTCTCCCGGGTGATCAACGGCTCGCCGCAGGTCAGCCCGGAGGCTCGCGCCGCCGTCGCCCGTGCCGTCGAAGAGCTCGGGTACGTGCCCAACCGGGCCGCCCGCGCCCTCGTCACCCGCCGCACCGACTCGGTCGCCCTCGTGGTGTCCGAGTCGGAGGAGCGGGTCTTCGGCGAGCCGTTCTTCGCCGGCATCGTCCGTGGCGTCAGCAACGTGCTGGCCGACACGTCCCTGCAGCTGTGGCTCGCGATGGCGCAGTCGCCGTCGCAGCGGCTCATGGTCGAGCGGCACCTGTCCGACCAGCACGTGGACGGGGTGCTGCTGCTCTCCCTGCACGACGACGACCCGCTCCCGGCGCTGCTCGGCAAGCGGGGGCTGCCGACCGTCCTCGGCGGGCGGCCGGCGCACATGCTCGAGATCGAGCAGGCGGGCGGGGGCGACAACGAGGTCGCCTACGTGGACAACGACAACGAGGGCGGCGCTCGCACCGCCGTCGAGCACCTGATCGGCCTCGGTCGCCACTGCATCGCGGTGATCGCCGGCCCGCAGGACATGGCGGTGGGCATCGCCCGCCTTCGCGGTTACCGGGAGGCGCTGCGCCTGGCGTCCCTCCCGCACGATCAGCGACTCATCGCGTACGGCGACTTCAGCGAGGCGAGCGGGGCCGACGCGATGCACCGCCTCATCCATCTCAACCCCGGACTCGACGCCGTCTTCGCCGCCTCCGACCTGATGGCCGCCGGCGCCATCCGCGCCCTGCGTGAGCTGGGCCGGCGGGTGCCCGCCGACGTGGCCGTGGTCGGGTTCGAGGACTCCGCCGTGGCCCGGCAGACCCAGCCGCCGCTCACCACCGTGCACCAGTCGGTGGAGGGCATGGGGCGCGAGATGGCCAGGCTCCTGCTGGCCCGCATCGCCGGCGGGCCGGCCCACTCGACTGTGCTCGACACGCACCTCGTGGTCCGCGAGTCCGCCTGAAGCAGCGCAGTCTCTATCCCCCCAGCAGGAGGCACACCGTGCGCTTCGGCCACTTCGACGACGAACGCCGCGAGTACGTCATCGACCGACCAGACACCCCGCTGCCCTGGATCAACTACCTCGGCACCGAGGCGTACTTCGGCATCATCTCCAACACCGCCGGCGGCTACTCGTTCTACCGCGACGCCCGGCTGCGCCGGCTGACCCGCTACCGGTACAACAACGCGCCGATGGACCTCGGCGGCCGCTACATCTACCTGCGCGACGAGGCCGAGTTCTGGTCGCCCACCTGGCAGCCGACGCAGACCGAGCTCGACGACTACGAGTGCCGGCACGGGCTGTCCTACACGCGTGTCGCCTCCCGGTACCGCGGGATCAAGGCCGAGACGCTCTACTTCGTGCCGCTCGGCGAGACCCTCGAGGTGTGGCGGCTCAAGGTCACGAACGAGCGGGACACGGCCGTGTCGCTGTCGGCGTTCTCGTCGATCGAGTTCTGCCTGTGGGACGCGCAGGACGACGCCACCAACTACCAGCGCAACTTCAACACCGGCCAGGTCGAGGTCGTCGACGGCGTCATCTACCACAAGACGGAGTACCGGGAGCGCCGCGACCACTTCGCCTACTTCGCGTGCAGCGAGCCGCTCGCCGGCTTCGACACGTCCCGGGAGGCGTTCCTCGGCCCCTACCGCTCCTGGGACCGGCCCCTCGCCGTCGAGCGCGGCGAGTCCGGCGACTCGATCGCCCACGGCTGGCAGCCGCACGGGTCGCACCACGTGAAGCTCACCCTCGAGCCGGGGGAGACCCGCGAGATCGGCTTCGTCCTCGGGTACTGGGAGAACCCCCGCGACGCGAAGTTCGACCCGCCGGGCTCGCAGACGATCAACAAGGCCGGCGCGCAGGCGAAGGTCGCCACCTGGCTGGCCCAGGAGACCGTCGACGCCGGCCTCGCCGCGCTCGCCGCGCGCTGGGAGGAGCTGCTCGGCGGGCTGCGCGTGCAGACCCCCGACGCCGACACCGACCGCATGGTGAACATCTGGAACGCGTACCAGAACATGGTCACGTTCAACATGAGCCGGTCGACGTCGCTGTACGAGTCGGGGATCGGCCGCGGGATGGGCTTCCGCGACTCGAACCAGGACCTGCTCGGCTTCGTCCACATGATCCCGGAGCGGGCCCGCGAGCGGATCCTCGACATCGCCGCCACGCAGCTGCCGACCGGTGGCGCATACCATCAGTACCAGCCGCTGACGAAGCGCGGGAACAACGACATCGGGTCCGGCTTCAACGACGACCCGCTGTGGCTCATCCTCGGCGTCTCCGCGTACATCAAGGAGAGCGGCGACTGGAGCATCCTCGACGAGCCCGTGCCGTTCGACAACGCGCCCGGCAGCGAGCAGTCGCTGTACGAGCACCTCAAGCTGTCGCTCCGGTACACCACCGAACGCCTCGGGCCGCACGGACTCCCGCTGATCGGCCGGGCCGACTGGAACGACTGCCTCAACCTCAACTGCTTCTCCGACACGCCCGGCGAGCCCTTCCAGACCACGGAGAACGCCACCGGCGGCGTGGCGGAGTCGGTGTTCATCGCCGGCCAGTTCGTCCTCGCCGCCCGCTCGCTCGCCGAGCTGGCTGTTCACAAGGACGACGATCCGGCGGCCTACCTGACCGCCGCGGAGAAGATGACCGGCTCGATCGCCGAGCACGGCTGGGACGGCGCGTGGTTCCGCCGCGCGTACGACTTCCACGGCAACGTCATCGGCTCCGCGTCCAACGACGAGGGCCAGATCTTCATCGAGCCGCAGGGCATGTGCATCATGGGCGGCGTCGGCCTGGACGACGGCACCGCCGTGCGCGCCCTGGCCAGCGTCCGCGAGCGGCTCGCCACCCCGCACGGCATCGTGCTGCAGCAGCCGGCGTTCTCGTCGTACCGCATCGAGCTCGGCGAGATCTCTTCCTACCCGCCGGGGTACAAGGAGAACGCCGGGATCTTCTGCCACACGAACCCGTGGCTCATGATCGCCGAGGCGATGGTCGGCAACGGCGACGGCGCGTTCGACTACTACAAGCGGATCAACCCGTCGGCCCGCGAGGAGATCGGCGACCTGCACCGCTGCGAGCCGTACGTCTACGCGCAGATGATCGCCGGCCGCGACGCGCCCACCCACGGCGAGGCGAAGAACTCCTGGCTGACCGGGACCGCCGCGTGGAACTACGCGGCCGTGACGCAGTGGATCCTGGGCATCCGGCCGGAGCTGTCCGGCCTGCGGATCGCGCCGGTCATCCCCTCGTCCTGGTCCGGTTTCTCGGCGGTACGGCGCTTCCGCGGCGCGACGTACACCATCACGGTCCAAAAGGAGCCCGGCGTCTCGGCGACCTCGTGCTCGCTCGTCGTCGACGGCGTGCCCGTCGACGGCGGCGTCCTGCCGGTCGCCCCGGCCGGCAGCTCGGTGCAGGTCGAGGCGCATTTGTCGTAGATCGTTTGGTTTTGTTTTGGCTTTGCCGCCGCGGTGTCGCGATTCTGGGGCACCGCGGCTGCAAGATCGCGAACGTGTGCGCACAATGGGGCGTGTCTTCCACCAACAGCCGCCCCCGTTCCGCGGGCCGCCCCACCCTCGATGAGGTCGCCTCGCGCGCCGGCGTGGGGCGGGGCACGGTCTCGCGGGTCGTCAACGGCTCGCCGCAGGTGAGCCCGGAAGCGCGGGCGGCCGTGCAGAAGGCGATCGACGAGCTCGGCTACGTCCCCAACCGCGCCGCCCGAGCCCTCGTCACGCAGCGCACCGACTCCGTCGCGCTCGTCGTGTCGGAGTCGGAGGAGCGGGTCTTCGGCGAGCCGTTCTTCGCCGGCATCGTCCGCGGCGTCAGCTCCGCCCTCGCCGACACCCAGCTGCAGCTGTGGCTCGCCATGGCCCAGTCCCCGGCGGAGCGCCAGCGCGTCGAGCACCACCTCACCAACCAGCACGTCGACGGCGTCATGCTGCTCTCCCTGCACGACGCCGACCCGCTGCCGCAGCTGCTGGAGCAGCGCGGCCTGCCCGTCGTCCTCGGCGGCCGCCCCGCCCGCATGCTGTCGTCCTCCGGCGGCGCCTCCTCCGACGTGGCCTTCGTGGACGCCGACAACGAGGGCGGCGCCCGCCTGGCCGTCGGTCACCTCCTGGACCGCGGCCGCCGCCGGATCGCCGCGATCGCCGGCCCGCAGGACATGGCCGCCGGCGTGTCCCGCCTCGCCGGCTACCGCGAGGCCCTCGACCGCGCCGGCCTGCCCGCCGACGAGTCCCTCATCGCCTACGGCGACTTCAGCGAGGCCTCGGGCGAGGTGGCCGTCCGTGAGCTGCTCGCCCGCGACCCCTCGGTCGACGCCGTCTTCGCCGCCTCCGACCTGATGGCCGTCGGCGCGCTGCGGGCCCTGCGCGAGCTCGGCAAGCGCGTCCCGTCGGACGTCTCCCTGGTCGGCTTCGACGACGTCGCCATCGCCCGCCAGACCGACCCGCCCCTGACCACCGTCCACCAGCCCGTCGAGGCCATGGGCCGCGAGATGGTCCGGCTGCTGCTCGCCCGCATCGCCGGCGCCGCCCCCACCGCCGTCATGGTCGAAACCCACCTGGTCGAACGCGCCAGCACGCTGTAATTCCCCCCACCGCTGCCGCGGCGGGGCCCGGCGGGGATTCTCACCCGCGGCCCCAATGCGCCGCTCCGCGCCGCACTGCTTCTCGTGATCCGGAAGACTTTGTGTCGTCAGAGCAGCACAAAGTCTTCCGGATCACGGAAACCGCGCCGCCCGCGATCACCCCGGACGGCTGCCGTCGGCCGTGATCCCGAGCGGTTGTGGTCTTCGCGCATCACGTGATCCGGAAGACTTTGTGTCGTCAGAGCAGCACAAAGTCTTCCGGATCATGAGGGTGCGCGCCGGTGGGCCGGGGCAGTGGAGTGGTGTCGCCCGGCTGCCGGTCTTTCTTGGCCGCCGCTTGATCGAATGACGAATCTGGCTGTGATGGCGGCCAGAACTGCAATTCGATCAACCGTGGAGCGGCGCGAGGGTCGGTGGCCGGCGGTGGCGCGGGGGAGTGGGCACCGGATGCGGCGCGCACGCGGGTGAGGCTGCCGCGCGTCAGCGCCGGCAGTGCGCCGCGCAGCGGCGCATTGGGGTGCGGGTGAGAATCCCCGCCGGGACCCGCCGCGCAGCGGTGGGGCGGAAGCACAGCGCAGTTTGCGGGAGGTGGGGATCGGGAAAGCGGTCAATGGAGGAGAGGTGGCTGAGATGACCGCACAGTGGAAGAAGGGTAAGCGGCGCGCGGAGAGCGTGGCTGAGGACGCCTGGGACTATCTGGTGTCCGCGGTCGAGTCGGCGCGTTCGGTCGGCGGGTCGGTGAAGGACCGGGCGTATGACCTCGCGGATGAGGCGTCGAGCCGGTACGGCACGGCGTCGGACCGGGTCGGGTCCGCGGCGGACGAGGCGTGGCACCGGGCGAGCCTGGCGTTCGACGCGTTGTCGGGGCGGAAGCAGCGCAAGCCGTGGGGCTGGATCGCGATCGCCGTGCTCGGTGGGATCGCGGTCGGCTGGGCGGCCGCCGCTTCGGCACCGAAGGCGATCCAGGCGGCGCAGGAGCGCTTCGAGGACGTGGAGGACCTGCCGTCCGCCACGTACGAGGCACCGGCCCCGTACCGCGTCGCGGAATGAGCGAACGGGCCGTCCCCCGAGGCAGGGGGCGGCCCGTTTTCAAGCCCGTCTCCAGGCCCTCTTCAGGCCCTCTTCAGGCCCGTCTTCAGGAGCTCAGCTGTACTTGCGCAGCTCACGCTTGGCGAGGGACGCGCGGTGCACCTCGTCGGGGCCGTCGGCCAGGCGCAGCGTTCGGGCCTGTGACCAGAGGGCGGCGAGCGGGGTGTCCTGGCTGACGCCGGCCGCGCCGTGGGCCTGGATGGCCTTGTCGACGACCCATTCGGTCATCTGCGGCACCGCGATCTTGATCGCCTGGATCTCGGTGTGGGCGCCCTTGTTGCCGACGGTGTCCATCAGCCAGGCGGTCTTCAGGACCAGGAGCCGGGCCTGTTCGATGCGGACGCGGGACTCGGCGATCCAGTCGCGCACCACGCCCTGCTCGGCCAGGGGGCGGCCGAACGCGATCCGCTCGCTGACCCGCTCGCACATCAGCTGCAGGGCGCGCTCCGCCATGCCGATGAGCCGCATGCAGTGGTGGATGCGGCCCGGGCCGAGACGGGCCTGCGCGATCGCGAACCCCGAGCCCTCCTCGGCGATGAGGTGGTCGGCGGGGACCCGTACATCGGCGAACTCCACCTCCGCGTGACCGCCGTGGGCGGCGTCGGTGTAGCCGAACACGTGCATGCCGCGCTTGACGGTGACGCCCGGGGTGTCCCGCGGGACGAGGATCATGCTCTGCTGCCGGTGCCGCTCGGCGGAGGGGTCCGACTTGCCCATCACGATGAAGATGGCGCAGTTGGGGTTCATGGCGCCGGAGGACCACCATTTGCGGCCGTTGATGACGTACGAGTCGCCGTCGCGCTCGATCCGGGTGGCGATGTTGGTCGCGTCGGACGAGGCGACGTCGGGCTCGGTCATGCAGAACGCGGACCGGATCTGGCCTTCCAGCAGGGGTTTGAGCCAGCGGTCCTGCTGCCCCGGCGAGCCGAACCCGGCGAGGACCTCCATGTTGCCGGTGTCGGGCGCGGCGCAGTTGAGCGCCTCGGGCGCCAGGTGCGGGCTGCGGCCGGTGATCTCGGCGAGCGGCGCGTACTGCAGGTTGGTGAGGCCGGCGCCGAAGCGGTCGTCGGGCAGGAACAGGTTCCACAGGCCGCGGTCGCGGGCCGACGCCTTCAGCTCCTCGATGACCGCGGGGCGTGCCCACGGGTCGCCTGAACCCGCGCTGAGCGCGGCCAGCTCCGCCTCGAAGCGGGGCTCGGCCGGATACACCTCCTCCTGCATGAAGTCGGTGAGCTTCTCGTGCAGCTCGGCGGTGCGCGTGTCGAAGCGGAAGTCCATCAGCTCTCTCCGTTGATCGCTGCGAGACCCTGCGCGAGCAGGGGCGGGACCAGCGCGCCGATCTGGTCGAAGCCGGCGCCGACCGTCTGGCCGCTGGTGTAGCGGAAGTGGATGCCCTCGAGGATGACGGCCAGCTTGTAGCAGGCCATCGCGACGTACCAGTGCAGGTCGTCCAGCGCCGCGCCGCTGGAGACGGCGTAGCGCTGGAGCAGCTCGTCGCCGGACGGGAACCCGGCGTCGGCCCCCAGCCCGCCGGCGATCGGGTTGAAGCCGAGCTTCAGGCGGTCCAGCACCGTCCAGTACGCCAGCAGCAGCCCCAGGTCGGTGAGCGGGTCGCCGATGGTGGCCATCTCCCAGTCGAGGACGGCCGCGACCTTCAGGCGGGCGGGGTCGACGATGAGGTTGTCGAGCCGGTAGTCGCCGTGCACGATCGCGGTGGTGGCGGAGACGGGGATCGTGGCGGCGAGCCGGTCCCGCAGCTGTGCGGCGTCGGGCAGGTCGCGGCTCGTCGACTGGGCCAGCTGCTTCGACCAGCGGCGGACCTGCCGCTCCAGGAAGCCCTCGGGCCGGCCGAAGTCGCCCAGGCCGATCCCGGCGGGGTCGACGCGGTGCAGGTCGGCGAGGGTGTCCATCATCGCGAACGCGACCTCGCGCCGCGCCTCCTCGCCGAGCGCGTCGGTCTGCCCGCGGCTGCGCAGCACCACCCCGGGCACCCGGGACATCAGGTAGAACGGCGCGCCGAGGACGCTGTCGTCCTCGCACAGCAGCAGCGCCTCAGGGACCGGCACGGTCGTCGGGCCGAGCGCGGAGATGATCCGGTGCTCCCTGGCCATGTCGTGCGCGGTGGCGAGGACGTGCCCGAGGGGCGGGCGGCGCAGCACGAAGACCTCGTTGACGATGTAGGTCAGGTTGGACCGGCCGCCGGCGATGAGCTCGGCCTGGATGGGTTCGGTGACGAGCCCAGGAGCCTTGTCCTGGAGGTACGCCGCGAGGCGGGCGAGGTCGAGACCGGGCGGGGTGCTCATCCGGCCAGTCCAGGGGTGAGACGCGTTCTCTGTCAAGAGTCGAGCCAGGTATTTCACCGCCAAATGTCCGTTTCCCTGGGGCTTCGGAAGGACTCGGAGACGTTCCGGCATCGATACGGCGGCGAAACGGCGCGGAAACCCGGCATCGGCAAGCTGTTCTCAGCACCAAAGAACGGCAGTACCGGAGAAACAACAGGTGACGTACACCAACGGCGGCGTACACGTCAGCCAAGGACGAACAGGGAGGTCGACGTCGATGCTGTTGCGGCTGAGAGTGGCGCTACCTGACCGTCCCGGCTCACTCGGGCAGGTCGCCCGGACGCTGGGTGTGGTCGGCGCCGACATCGTTTCGGTCGTTGTGCTGGAACGGGTCGGTGGCCGCGCGGTGGACGACCTCACCGTGGTGTGGCCGGCTTCGGCCTCCGTCGATCGTGTCCTCACCGGTCTTGCGGCGATCCCAGGCGTTCGCGTGGACGGTGTGTGGCGCGGCACGGAGCTGTCGGAGCCGAGCAGTGGCCGCGAGGTCGCGCTCATCGGACAGGTGGCGGCGAACCCGCAGCACGGCCTGGCAACGGTCGTGGACGCGGCGCCGGCACTGTTCGGAGCGGACTGGGCGGTCGCGATCCTCATCGGATCGGACTGGGCGGGCGGCGGCGCGCGAGCCCAGGCATGGTCCGGCTCCTCGGTGATCTGCGCCAGCTGGCGCACTCCGGATGTCCCCCCACAGGTGGACATCGCACCACTCCGGCCTCGCGCGATCAGCGCTGCTGACGGCATCCATCTTGCTGTCGCGCCTTTTCAGCGTGGAGGTCTGGTCCTTGTCGTCGCCCGCGGCGGGGCGGACGGCGACGCTGGAGCACCACCGTTCCACGGTTCCGAGGTGGAGCGGCTGGCGCAGCTGGTCGGTGCAACCGCATCTGTGCTCGGGGATCGGCTGGCGGGGCCTGGCTTGGCGGAGCTGGGTAAGGCGGGAGGCTCCGTTGCAGGAGCCCCCGCGCCCGCCGGCGCAACCATCCCCAGGGTGGCGTGAGATGACCCTCTGGCGCATCCGCGCGACGGTCGACGACCGTCCCGGTTTCCTGTCCGTGCTGACCGCGAGCCTCGCGCTGCGCAAGGTCAACATCCTGTCGGTCCAGGTGCACACCACCGAGTCCGGCGCCGTCGACGACTTCCTCGTGGAGGCGCCCGACGAGCTGACCGTCGCCGACCTCACCGAGGCCGTGCGGCGCGGCCGGGGCCGCGACGCGTGGGTCGCCCAGGCCGACGTGCGGGGCCTCATCGACGAGCCGACCCGGGTCCTCGCCCTGGCGGGGAAGGTCCTGGACGGCTCGGCGACCCTGGAGGAGGCGATCGCGGCGCTGCTCGGCGACTGCGACATCTCCTGGCGGGCGGACACGTCCACGGGCGCCGAGGGCTACACGTCGACCGGCATGCAGCTGCAGGACCCGGCCGGCGGCACCCTGTACGTCCGGCGCCCCGCGCCGGCCTTCACCCCTGCCGAGTACGCCCGGGCGCACGCGCTCGTCGCCCTGGCCCGCGTCGCGGGGAAGCGCAACACGGCAGCCTGAGACGTTCCTCAGCAGCGCTCGTCCTTGGCGGAGGACGGGCGCTGCTTTTTTGTGTCCTGACATGTAGTCTGCCGATATGTTGGTCGGGTACATGTCGGGGGGCAACCTATGAATGCGCTGGATGCCGCGCGGTGGCAGTTCGCCGTGACGGCCTCGCTGCACTTCCTCTTCGTCGCGCTCACGCTCGGTCTGGTGTTCTTCGTGGCGTCGGTGCAGACCCGCTACGTGCGCACCGGCGAGGAGGTGTACGGGCGGATGGCCCGCTTCTGGGGTGTGCTGTACGCGATCAACTACGCGGTCGGCATCGCCACGGGACTCGTCATGGAGTTCGAGATCGGGCTGAACTGGAGCGGCCTCAACCGGCTCACCGGCGACGTGTTCGGCGCGCCCCTGGCGATGGAGACCCTGATCGCGTTCGTGCTCGAGTCGACGCTGCTCGGCATGTGGCTCTTCGGCTGGGGCAAGCTGAACAAGAAGCTGCACCTGGCCCTGATCTGGGGCGTCGCCGCGACCGCGCTGCTGTCCGCGTTCTGGGTCATGGTCGCCAACTCGTTCCTGCAGCATCCCGTCGGCTACGCGCTGGACGCGGCCGGCACCGTCCGGCTCACCGACTTCGGCGCGCTGCTCACCAACAGCGCCCTGTGGTTCGCGCTTGGCCACACGGTCTCAGCCGCCATGCTGACCGGCGGCATCTTCGTCGCCGGCGTCAGCGCCTGGCACCTGCGCCGCCGCGACACCGAGGACGGCTTCTTCCGCAGGTCGCTGCGCAACGGCCTGCGCTCCGCGCTGGTCGGCGTGTTCTTCACCATCGGCTTCGGCTACGCCCAGTTCGGCCCGCTCACCGACAACCAGCCGACGAAGCTCGCCGGCGGCGACAAAGCTGTCGCCCAGCAGGCGGCGATGGTCGCGAAGCACGGCCCCGGCGACTACATCCCCAGCAGCATCGTCGGCGCGTCCCTCGGCGTCATGATCATGGTGGCCAACCTGCTGTTCCTGATCCTGCTCGTGGCGCAGCTGCTCACCATCCGCGACACGATCATCAAGCGCCGCTGGGCCCGCCCGATGCTGTGGGTGCTCACCGCCCTCATCCCGGTGCCGTTCCTGACCGCGATCGCCGGTTGGATCGTGCGCGAGGAGGGCCGCCAGCCGTGGGCCGTCTACGGGCTGCTCAAGACCGCCGACGCCGTCTCGCCGATGAGCGACCGGGCGCTGACGCTGTCGACGATCGGCTTCACGGTGCTCGTCGCCGGCCTCGCCCTCACCGACTGGTGGCTGCTCGCCCGCAGGGCCAGACGCGGCCCCGGCGACGAGTTCCTGCCCGAGACCCTGCCCGCACGCGAGGAGGTGCTGGTGTGAGCACGTTCTGGTTCGCAGTTCTGGGGCTGCTGTTCGCGACGTACTTCGCACTCGGCGGGCTCGACCAGGGCGTCGCGCTGCTGCTGCCGCTGTACAGGAGCGACGACGCCAAACGGGGCGCGCTCAACGCCATCGGGCCGATGTTCCTCGGCAACGAGGTGTGGATCGTCGGTGCCGTCGGCGTCCTCGTCGCCGCGTTCCCCCGGCTGGAGGGGGAGCTGTTCGGCGCCGCGTACCCGGTGATCGTCGCCGTGGTGCTCGGCCTCATCGCCCTGAACGCCGGCGTGCAGCTGCGCGGCCGGGCGGTGCGCCGCGGCGGGTTCGACGCGCTCATCACCGGCGGCGGTCTGGTCCTCGCCGCCGGCTGGGGCCTGCTGCTCGGTGTCGTGTTGCACGGTGTACCGGTGGACGCCGGCGGTCACGTGCACGGCTTCGCGCCCCTCGCGAGCCCGGCCGTGTGGCTCACCGCGCTCGCCAACGTCGCTCTCGTCGTGGCCAACGGCGCGGCGTACCTCAACTGGCGCGGCGTCGGCGCACCGTCGAGGACCGGGCCTGCCGCCGCGGCCCTCGTGGCGCTCGCGGCCGGCGCCTGGTATCTGCAGGGCCCGCCGGACATCCGCAACCCGCTGCTCGCCACCGTCCTGGCCGCGGTCGTCGTGGCCGCGCTGGTCTTCGCCGGCGTCGCGAAACGTCCGGGGCGGGCGTTCGTGGCCACGCTTGTGGCGTGCGCCCTACCCGTGATCGCGGTGGCCCTGGCCAGGTACCCGGGCGTGCTAGCGTCCACGATGGACCCGGGTGCGACGGTGACCGTCGAGAGCGCGGCCGCCGGTGGGGACACCCTCCGGCTGCTCGCCATCGGCGCGGCGCCGCTGCTGCCCGTGCTGGTCGCCGTGCAGATCTCCTGCTGGTGGCTGTTCAGGCGGCGGGAGAGTCAGCCCACCCCTCTCTACTGGTAGGGCGCGCGGACGTTCATGGACAGAAGACTGCTGCGGCTCGGGCCGGTCAGGCACTATGCGACGGTGCTGGCCGGCTCGGCCGTCCTGGCCGCGATCCTGATCGTCGGCCAGGCGGTCAGCCTCGCCACGTTGCTGACGGGCTTCACCACGAACGCCGCCCTGACCTGCCTCGCGTTCGTCGTGCTGCGCGGCGCGCACGGCGCCGTCGCGGGCGCAGTCGCCGGGCGCGCGACCGCCCGCGTCAAGGCGCACCTGCGGGCGGAGCTGCTCGGCGCCGCCACCGCCCGCGGCCCCGGCTGGCTCGGCGGGCAGCGCGCCGGCGAGCTCGCCACCCTCGCCGGTCGCGGCGTCGACGGGCTCGACGGGTACCTCTCCTCCTACCTGCCGCAGGTGTTCCTCGCCGTCACGGTCCCGCTCGCCACGCTCGGCTGGCTCGCGTTCACCGACCTCACCTCCGCGATCGTGGTCGGCGTGACGCTGCCGCTCATCCCGGTCTTCGGCGTGCTCGTCGGCAAGCAGACCGGCGCCCGCACCAAGCACCAGTGGCACCTGCTGCAGCGCCTCGGCGGCCACTTCCTCGACACCGTCATCGGCCTGCCGACGCTGCGCACGTTCGGCGCCGAACGGTCACAGGTCCGCCGGGTCCGGGCCATGGCCGACGCCTACCGGGTCGCGACGATGCGGACGCTGCGCCTGGCGTTCCTGTCCGCGCTCGTGCTGGAGCTCGTCGCGACCGTCTCGGTGGCGCTCGTCGCGGTGCCCGTCGGCCTGCGGCTCCTCGACGGGAAGCTGACCCTCGCCGCAGCGCTGGTCGTGCTGCTGCTCGCCCCGGAGGCGTACCTGCCGCTGCGGGCGCTGGGCACCAAGTTCCACGCCAGCCAGGAAGGGCTCGCGGCCTCCGCCGAGATCTTCAAGGTCCTCGACGCCGCGCCGGTTCCGCCGGTACGGGCGGCGCCCCGCCTCCCGGACGCGCGCTTCGCGGGTCTCGTGTTCGACCGCGTGGAGGTGCGCTACGGCGATGTCATGGCCCTGCGCGACCTCACCCTCGAGGTGATGCACGGCGACAGGGTCGCCCTCGTCGGCCCGAGCGGCGGCGGCAAGTCCACGCTCCTGTCGTTGGTGCTCGGCTTCGTCACGCCGGCGTCGGGCCGGGTGCTCGTCGACGGCGCCGACCTCGCGGACCTCGACCTCACCGCGTGGCGGGCCCGGCTCGCATGGATGCCGCAGCGCCCGCACCTCTTCGCCGGCACCGTCACCGACAACATCCGCCTCGGCGCTCCTCCTGGCGCGTCAGGGGCTTCTCCTGATTCGTCAGGCGCTCTTTCCGGTCTGCCAGGCTCTGCTTCCGGTCTGCCGGGTGCTGCTTCCGGTCTGCCGGGTGCTGCTCCGGATTCGTCGGGCGCTGCTTCCGGTTTATCAGGCGCTCCGCGCCCGCTAAACCGGAAATATCAGCATTCGCCGTGGCTTGACCAGGATGTCGTCGACGCCGCCGTCGCCGCGGACGCCGACGCGTTCATCCGGGCCCTGCCTCAGGGATACGACACCGACCTCGGCAGGCACGGGCTCTCCAGCGGCCAGCGGCAGCGGCTCGCCATGGCCCGGGCGTTCCTGCGGCGCGACACGGCGGACCTGCTGCTGCTCGACGAGCCGACCGCCCGCCTCGACGCGGCGAGCGAGGCGGCGGTGATCGACGCCGCCGCCCGGCTGGCGGCGGACCGCACCGCCCTGCTCGTCGCGCACCGGCCGGCGCTGCTGTCGATCGCCACCCGCGTCGTCGAGATCAAGGACGGCGTCGCGTCCGCGGTGGTGGCCGCATGAAGCTCATCCCCGCGTCCGCGCTCGTCCGGCTGGTCCTCGCCGGGCTCCTTGGCGTGCTGACGGAGGTCGCCGGGATCGGCCTCGTCGGCACCGCCACCTGGATGATCGTCCGGGCGGCCGAGCAGCCACCCCTGGCGGCGCTGTCGGTGGCGATCGCGGCGGTGCGTGGCTTCGCTCTGGTCAAGGGCGGTCTGCGGTACGCCGAGCGGCTCGCCGGCCACGACGCCGTCCTCCGCGTGCTGGCCGATCTGCGGGCCCGCGCGTTCGCCGCGCTCACCGCGTCCCGCGGGCGGGTGTCGTCCGGCGACGTGCTGAGCCGGGTCGTCTCCGACGTCGACGGGGTGCAGGACGCCGTCCTCCGCGGGGCGCTGCCGGCCGGGGTCGCCGCCGTCGTCGGCCTCGGCGGGGTCGCGGGGCTCGCCGTCGCCGACCCTGCCGCGGGGCTGGCGCTGCTGGCCGGGCTCGTCGTCGCCGGGGTCGTGCTGCCGTGGGCCGGGCACCGCCTCACCGCCGCCCGGAGCGGGGCGATCGCCGCGGCCCGGGGCGAGCTGACGGCCGCGACCGTCGACGTGATGCACGGGGTGGCGGAGCTGTCCGCGTTCGGGGCGCTGCCCGCGGCGCTCGCCGACGCCGAGGCGCGGGGCCACCGGCTCGCCGCGCTGGAGGCCCGGTCCGCGACCGTGGCCGCGGTCGTCGGCGGGATCGCCGCGGTCGTCCCGGCCGCGGTGGCGGTCTGGGTCGGCGTGGTCGCCGGCGGTTCGTCGGCGGCGGTGCTCGCGCTGGTCGCGCTCGCCGTCGGGGAGGTCGTGGTGCCGCTCGCCGCGGCCGCCGTCCGGCAGACCGAGCTGCGCGGCGGCCTGCACCGGGTCCGTGCCCTGCTCGCCACCACCGTCGACGACCTGCCTTCGGACGAGCACGACGGGCCGCTGGCCGGCACCGTGGACCTGGCGCTGCGGGGCGTGACCGTCCGGTACGGCGACGACCTGCCGCCCGCCCTCGCCGACGTCGACCTCGCGCTGCCGGCGGGGAGCCGGGTCGCGGTCGTCGGGGCCAGCGGGTCCGGCAAGTCGACGCTCCTCGCCGCGATCGCCGGCCGGGTGCCCCTCGCGTCCGGCACCGTCGACGGCATGCCCGGCGGGGCAGCGGCGTGGCGGGTGGCCGGGGGCGTGTTCGCCGACGCGCACGTCTTCCACGCGACGGTCCGCGACAACCTGCTTCTCGGCCGCGACGGGTTCGACGACGCGGCGCTCCGGCAGGCGCTCGTGGACGCCGGGCTGCCCGAGTACGCCGACCGGCTCGACGACCTCGTCGGCGAGGACGGCGGGAAGCTCTCCGGCGGCCAGCGGCAGCGGCTGCTCCTGGCGCGGGCGCTGGTGGCGGCGCCGCCCGTGCTGCTGCTGGACGAGCCGACCGAAGGCCTCGACGCCGGCGCGGCCGACGCCGTCCTCGACAGCGCGCTGCGGGCGGCGGGGGAGCGGACCGTGGTCGTCGTGACGCACCGCGCGGCGGAGCTCGGCCGGTTCGACCGCGTCGTGCGCGTGGAGGAAGGCCGGACGACCAGCGGCTGACGCCGCCGGGACCGTGCGCGTCAGCAGAAGGCCTGACGAGCGGCGGGTGGGACGTGCGGGTCAGGAGAGGGCCGGACGAACGGCGGTTGACGCCGGACAACCACCATGTGGGAACCTTGAGCGGTGGACGGGGTGACCCATGGAGCCGGCCCGATCGACGTCTATGTCGACGGCCTCGCCGCCGCGCTGCGTGGGCCGCGCCGGCACCGGCAGGAGATGATCACCGAGGCGCGGGACAGCCTGTTCGACGCCGCCGAGGCCTACGCGGACGAGGGCCACGACCCGCTCGACGCGCAGCGCCTGGCCGTCGCCGACTTCGGCACCCACCCGCAGGTCGTGCCCGGCTACCAGACCGAGCTCGCCGCGCTGCAGGGCCGCCGCACCGCGACGTGGATCGCGCTCGTGCTGCCGGTCATGACGCTGCTCGAGCCGCTCATGTGGTGGAACACGAAGTGGAGCTCCGACGAGCGCGCCAGCCACGTCTACTGGGTGCTCGTCGACCACTTCCAGTACACGTCGTTCCTCGCCGCGGCGGCCGCCGGGCTCGCGATCGTCGGGTTCGGGTGGGGCAGCCGGTTCCTGCGCGACGGCATGCGGTATGCCCGCCTCGTCGGCCAGGCGACGGTCGTGTTCCTCGGCATGCACGCGCTGCTGGGCCTGACCGTCTTCGCGTTGAGCCTCCACCAGTGGCCGGCCGCCGCGACCTGGCCGCCGGTGCTCATCGGCATGGCCGTCAACACCGCCGCGTTCGGCTATGCGGGGTGTCTGGCGATCCGGTGCGTGTCGGCCACCAGTACATCGGCGGCAAGGGCCTGAGGGTCAGGCCGTCGCGGGCGGTGGGAGCAGGACCGCGCCGATCGTGGCCGTGAACTCCTGCCACGCCGACCGCTCCTCCGCCAGGACCTTCCGGCCGGCGCTGGTCAGCCTGTAGGTGCGGCGCTCGCGGCCGCCGACCGTGGACCAGGCGCTCTCCACATACCCCGCGCGCTCCAGCCGGCGCAGCGCGGGATAGACCGTGCCCGTCGGCAGTGCCAGCGAGCCGCCGCTGCGCTCCTGGAGGGCCTCGATGATCGCATAGCCGTGGCGGGGCTCGCCGTCCAGCACCGCGAGCAGGAGTGCGTCGAGATGCCCGCGCAGCGCGTCCGCCTTCATGTGTAGCGAGTCTACGGGTTTGGCGCCCCCGACGCCATTTCCCGGCGCCCCCGGGCCTGGCCGTTCCCGGCGTCCGGGACCGGCCACCTGGCTTGGCCGGACGTGGTTTACCGGGGGCGCGTCTGGGAAGACCGCGGTTGGGTGATCGGGTGACCGGTGGACGGACCGGAGGTCGAGGAGCGGTATGAGGCGGCGGGTCGAAGCCACGCAAGACGTCGAGGCGCTGTGGCCGAACGGGCTGGGCACCACGCTCGCCATCGCGTCGGGCCGCGCGCTCGCGTACCGTGGCGGCGTCGCCCGCCCGGTCGTCGCCGCTCCACAGTGGACAATGGATCGGTCGGGCCGGATCGGCGCCCCGCCGGGCAGCCGGTCCGACGGCGCCGGCCGGCACGCCCGCCGCGAGCTCGACGCCGAGGACGTCGCCGCGTGGTTCGTCGGCCAGCTCCCCGAAGGCTCCTACAACGGCCTCGTCGTCGGCTCCCCGCACGGGGCCGCCGTCCACCTCGCGATGGCCCTCGGCGTGCCGTGGCTGCCGGTCGCGTTCGAGGTGCCGACCCCCGAGGTCGCCGCCGGCGAACGACCCGCGCAGGACGGTGAGCGCCTCGCCCGGGACATCCTCACGGACAACCCCGATGTCGGCATCCGGCAGGTGTACGACCCGGTGTGGCGCGGCTGGTCCGGTGCCGCGACCGCCTATGCGGTGGTGCGCTGGCGCCGGCTGCCGCTGGCGTACCGCCGGCTCATCGCCGAACGCCTGAACCCCGACGCCCCGATCGTCGTGGTCCGGGACGTCAGCCGCTGGCAGACGTCCGCCGGTGACGACGGCTACTCCTTCCAGCTCGGCAGCCGCGCCAGCGGCCTCGGCCCCGGCGACTACCGCGACGACCGGTCACTGCGCGGCCGGTCCCCGCGCGCCGACAGCGACGGCGAACGCGCCGTCGACCGCGGCCTGGTCGAGGACCTTCGCCGGTACGGCTCAGCGCACGGCCACCCCATCCGCCAGGTCCTCTACCGCCACCCCGACGTGCTCAGCGGCGCCGTCGCCGACCTCTACCGGGGCTGGCTGCGCGCCGGCACCCGCACCGCCGCCCGCCTCGTCGTGGAATGCGGCCGGCTCCTGGACCCCTGGCACGTCCTGCGCGCCGGCCTCGTCCCGTACTGGTGCGAGCACCCCCTGCGCTCGGCGGTCCGCTCCCTGTCGTGGTGGCTGGCCGGCAGCGAACCCTTCACCTCCGTCGACGTCTTCGCCGAACCCCCGGGCATGCCGCTGCCGACCGTCGCGCGGCTGGAGGAGTGGCAGGCCGTCGCGGCCTTCGCCACCCGCCACGGCCTCGTCGACCGCCGCTGCGCCCGCGCCTACCCTTCGGGCGTCGTGCCGGGCCACCACGCCACCCAGGTCCTGCGGATGCACCCCTACGACCTGCCCTACCTGCCGTTTCTGACCGTCCCGGCGGCCCTGTCCGCCATGACCCACAGCGCCCAGACCGACGGCCTCCTGGTCCTCTGACCGCGATGCGTCAGGGGGAGTCCTCGGACTTCTCCTTGTTCTTCTGGACCTTGCTGATGACGTCGTGGAGGGGCTTGGTGCCGCTGCCGACGACGATGCCGGTGACGATGGCGTCGATCCAGACGGGGATGCCGTCCCAGGACTCGCCGGCGATGGAGTGCAGCAGGTACAGGCCGCCGGCCGAGGACGCGACGGTGGCCACGGCGGTGGCGATGCCCCAGGAGACGAGGCCGCGGCTGGCCCGGCCCTTCTCCACCATGGACTTCGCGTGGGCGACCTGGATCAGGTCGTCGAGGGTCGCGTCGTGGTACTTGTTGGCGAGGTTGGCCACGGCGGCCTCCAGCTCGCCGCGGGCGTGCTTGCCGGGCAGGAACCTGGCGAACGGCTCCAGGATCCGCTCGACGGCGGTGGCGAACGCGAACAGCACCGCGAAGAACGTCGTCGCGTCGGGCAGGTGGATCGCCTGGGCGTTGATCTTGTAATGCCAGAGCGCCCAGGAGCCGAGGCCGCCGGCGGCGACCAGGAGGAACGCCGACACCAGGGAGAGCACCGACGCGGGCTGCGGCGGGACCGCGGCGGCCTCGCCGCCCGGCGTGGGCTCGGGCGGGCCGGCCGCGGCGATCGCGATCCCCACCTCGTCGCCCTGCACGGCGGCCCCGGCGCCCTGCACGGCATCCCCGGCGCCCGGCGCGGCGGCCTCGGCGCTCGCGGACTGGGTGGAGGCGCCCGGTGAGAACGGGGCGGACTGGGCGGGCACGTGGGCCCGGCCGACGGCGGGAGCCTCGGCGGCGGGCGTCACCGAGGCGGCCGCGACGACGCGGCTGGAGTGGGGACCGAGCACGTTCGTGCGACGGACGAGAGCCATGGCCGAGACGCTAGCGCCGCATCGATCAGCATGCGATATCCGATTGCCGATATCGACCCGGCGCTCACTCCGGCGTCGCGCTGCGTAACGTCAGCGGCCCCGGGTTGACAGCCGGCGAGGCAGCAGGCGAGGCAGGCGAGGCGGCGGCCGGGGAGGCGGCCGGTGCGGGGGCAGGCGTGGCGGCAGGCGATGGAGGCCGGCGTTCGACCCACCGCGCCACCAGCGGCCCGGCGACCAGGGCGGCCACGTCGAACACGGCGTGCACGACGATCGGCGCGAAGAGCCCCCCGGTGAGGTCGTACAGCAGCGTGAACAGCGACCCGAGCACCGTCGCGCCCAGGGCGCCGCGCCAGCCCTGGTACAGGTGGGCGGTGCCGAACAGCAGCAGCGACAACCCCGCGGCCACCCATGCGTCCAACCCGAGGATCCCGACGCCGGCGGCGATGAACAGCCCCCGGTACACCACCTCCTCGCCGATGCCCACGGACACGGAGAGCAGGCCCGCCAGCCAGCGCTCGGCCGCCGTGACCGGCTGCAGGAACCGGATCCGCGCCAGGGTCTCCTCGCCGCCGCGCCGGCCGAGCATGCGGGCGCCGTCGCGGCGGGCCCGCGCGAAGCGGGCGTGGTTGACGACCACGACCAGCGTGAACCACGCCGAGAAGCCGGCCGCGAGCGCGACGTCGCCGGCCCCGATCGGGCGCAGACCCAGGGCGGCGAGGCCGACGCCGTCCGTCGCCGCGACGGCGGACGCGGCCAGCGTCAGCGTGATCGAGGTGATGATGCCGCCGCGGTACAGGCGGATCCTGCCGCCCGGGGTGGCGACGAGGCGTTCGCGGGCGGCGCGGGCCTTCGCCGTCGCCGCGCGGATGCCGCCGGCGGTGGTCACGAGCGCGACGAGCAGCACCAGGACGGTGGCGGCCGGATCGAACCCGGGGGTGACCCATTCGAACATGCCGTTCATGATGCGGCCGCCCGCCGGGCGAGCAACATCGGCACGAGCAGCAGTGACACCAGGTCGACCGTGATGTGCAGGGCGATCGGCACGAGCAGGTTGCCGGTCAGCGCGTAGAGGACGGTGAACACGACCGCCGCCCCGGTGGTGGCGACCACGCCCCGCAGGCCCTGGTAGCGGTGGCCGAGCCCGAACAGCAGCGCCGAGAGGACGGCCGCCGCCCACGCGGGGAGGCCGAGGACGCCGACGCCGGCGGCGATGAACAGGCCACGGAACACGATCTCCTCGCCGGTCCCGGCCGCGACGGCCCCGGCGGCCGCCCAGCGTCGCTCCAGCGGCGTCGTGGGCCGCAGGAACGCCAGCGGATCGTCGTCCGGGTCGATGGGGCCGGCGCGGACGGTCAGCACCGCGGCGGTGCCGGCGGCCGCGGCGGACAGGGCCAGCGCGATCGCGGCGTCGCCGAGGGTCACGGGCCGCAGGCCGAGGTCGGTGAGGGTCAGGCCGGGGCCGACGAGGACCGTCTCGAGGGCGATGAGGGCGGTCAGGGTGTTCGTCGCCGCCGACCGGCGGAACGCCGTGACGAGGCCGCCGGCGGCGATCCGCGCCCGCATCCGGTCCGGTGAGGCCCGCAGGACCGTGACGGTCAGGACGGCGATCACCAGCACCGTGAGGATCACCTCGGTGGCGTGGAACGTCGGGTCGATCCAGTCGAGCACGGCAGCCATCATGAGACAGCGAAGGGGCCGCTGTCAGCCCACCGTCGCGGTGGGCGGGACAGCGGCCCCTTCAAAGGCGTCACGCGGAGGGCGACACGGTCACCGAAGGACTGGCGCTCGGGTCCGCGGCCGGCGCGGCCGGCGGCGGGAGGGCGCTGCCCTTGACGTACTCGTCCCAGGTCTTGTCCCAGTCGGTCCAGCCGTTGCCCCAGGCGAGCTTGCGCGGGGTGTTCTTGACGATGTGGATGTCGCCGATCTTCGTCAGGTCGAACAGGAACTTCGCGTTCTTCTGCGAGACGTTCGTGCAGCCGTGCGAGACGTTGCGCTTGCCCTGGTCGCCCTCGGACCACGGGGCCGCGTGGATGTACTCGCCGCCGCTGGTCATGCGCTGCGTCAGGTACACGGTCTCGCGGTAGGGGTCGGACGGGTCGGTCGACACGAACAGCTCGGACTGCTGCTTGTCCATGATCACCATGGCGCCGCTGGAGCTCGGCGTCTTGGCCTTGCCGAGGCTCACCGGGATGGTCTTGATGACCTCGCCGTTCTTCTCCACCGTCATCTGGTGGGTCTTGTCGTCGGTGACCATGACGATCTTGTCACCGATGGTGAAGTTGGTCGTGACGTCCTTGGTGCCCCAGCCGGTCTTGGTCAGCTGCAGGCCACCCGTCGCCAGGCGGACGCTGACCTTCGTGCCGGTCTGCCAGTACTCCTTCGGGCGGAAGTGCACCTCGCCGCCGTTGAACCAGTACCAGGTGCCGACCTGCGGAGGCGTGCTGGTGACGAGCAGCCGCTTCTCGACGCTCGCCCGCAGCTCCTGAGGGACGCTGGAGCCGAAGCGGACGACGATCGGGATGGCCACCCCGTAGACCTTGTTGTCGGACAGGGCGGTCGACACGTTGACCGTCTTGCCGGGCTTCGCCATGGTCGTGAACGAGACCTTCTTCCCGGCGGTGTCGCCGGCCGAGGTCACGGTCGCCGTGTACTGCGTGCCGTATTTGAGCTGCTTCGCCGGGATCCAGGTCGTGCCGTCGGAGCGCAGGCCGCCGTCGACCGCCGCACCGGAGGCGTCCGTCAGGGTGACCGACGCATTCGCGCCGGGCGCCGCCTGCAGGGCGAGCTCGGTGGCGGTGGAGACGCCGGTCGCGCCGTCGGCGGGCGCGGTGAGGGTCGCGGTTGGCTGCGCGGCGGACGCGGAAGCCGAGGGGCCGCCGGCACTGTTGCTGTTGTCGCTCCATTTGGGCTTTTCGTCAGCGCTGCAAGCAGAGAGAGCGATCAGGCCGGCAAGGGCGGTGATCGTGGCCAGTGCGCGTGCGGAGACTCCCATGTCCACACCTCCTTCGTTGGGCTAGCGTTGTTGAGGTCGAGCATGCGCCGGTGAACTACGCCGGTGTATCCCAGGTTTGTGCCAGCCGGTTCAACTCGTCGCCGAACTGGTGGCGGGCGATCTTGCCGTGCATCATCGTAGGAAGTAACGGACGGCCCGAGCCATCCGCTCCTTGGACGTGTTCCAGACTGCCGGAGGTTGCGTCCCGATTCGGTAACGGACCATCCGCAGCGCCCCTACCTGCGGCTCGTGGGATTTGTCACGATCTCACGTTGTAGGCCGTCCGGCGGTACAGGCGGTACGTTGGTCGGCATCGTGCGTGGCGGCCGGTCGGGACAACACATGAGGATCGCGCCGCAATCTTCGCGTACACTGGCAAGACTGCTCCGTAAGGTGTTTTTAGGGCCGACGTTGTCCCGACTCGCAATCGATGACGTCAGGAGGCCCGATGGGTTACCCGGGACCGCAGCCGCAGGGTCTGTACGACCCTGCTTTTGAGCACGACGCCTGCGGGGTCGCGTTCGTGGCCGATATCCACGGCCGCCGGTCCCATGACGTCGTGCACAAGGGGCTGTCCGCGCTGCTGCGCATGGACCACCGAGGTGCCCGCGGGGCCGAGCAGAACACCGGCGACGGTGCCGGCATCATGATCCAGATCCCGGACGCGTTCCTCAGGGACGTCACCGCCGGGACCGGGATCGACCTGCCGCCCGCCGGCTCCTACGCGACCGGCCTGGCGTTCCTGCCCGTCGACGACGAGGCCGCCCAGCGCGCGATGCGCGTCCTGGAGAAGTACGCCCTCGTCGAGGGTGCCCACGTGCTCGGCTGGCGCGACGTCCCGACCGACGCCTCCGACCTCGGCGCGACCGCGCTCGCCGCGATGCCGCGCATCAAGCAGGTCTTCATCAGCGCGGAGAGGCTCGGCGCGCCCGGCGCCGTGCTGTCCGACCTGGACCTGGACCGGGTCGTCTACTGCGTGCGCAAGCAGACCGAGCGGGAGACCCGCGAGCGCGGCATCCAGCTCTACCTGCCGTCGCTGTCCTCGCGCACCATCACCTACAAGGGCATGCTCACCCCCGACCAGGTCGTGTCGTTCTTCCCCGACCTGTCCGACGAGCGCGTCACCTCGGCGATCGCGCTGGTCCACTCCCGCTTCTCGACCAACACGTTCCCCTCGTGGGAGCTGTCGCACCCGTACCGGCTGATCGCCCACAACGGGGAGATCAACACCATCCGGGGCAACCGGAACTGGATGGCGGCCCGCGAGGCCCTCCTGTCGACCGAGAACCTGCCCGGCAACATCCGCCGGCTCTTCCCGATCTGCACGCCCGAGGCATCCGACTCCGCCAACTTCGACGAGGTGCTCGAGCTGCTGCACCTGGCGGGCAGGAGCCTGCCGCACGCGGTGCTCATGATGATCCCCGAGGCGTGGGAGAACGACCCTCGGATGGACCCGCTCCGCAAGGCGTTCTACCGCTTCCACGCCTGCCTGATGGAGCCGTGGGACGGCCCGGCGAGCGTCGCCTTCACCGACGGCACGGTCGTCGGCGCGGTCCTGGACCGCAACGGGCTGCGCCCCGGCCGCTGGTGGCAGACCGCCGACGGCCTCATCGTGCTCGCCAGCGAGGCGGGCGTGCTCGACCTCGACCCGGCGACGATCGTGGCCAAGGGCCGCTCGGCGCCCGGCAAGATGCTGCTCGTCGACACCGCCGCCGGCCGCATCAAGACCGATGACGAGATCAAGTCCGAGCTGGCGCAGGCCGAGCCCTACGAGGACTGGCTGCACGCCGGGCTCATGGACCTCGACACGCTGCCCGAGCGGGAGCACGTCGTCTACACGCACGACTCCGTGCAGCGCCGCCAGCAGACCTTCGGCTACACCGAGGAGGAGCTGAAGATCCTCATCGGGCCGATGGCGCGGGCCGGCGCCGAGCCGCTGGGCTCGATGGGCACCGACACGCCCGTCGCCGTGCTCTCGACGCGGCCGCGGCTGATGTACGACTACTTCACGCAGCTCTTCGCCCAGGTCACGAACCCGCCGCTGGACGCGATCCGCGAGGAGATCGTCACCAGCGTCGCCGCGACCATCGGCCCCGAGGGCAACCTGCTCAGGCCCGGCCCGGCGTCCTGCCGGCAGATCGCCCTGCCGTACCCGGTCATCGACAACGACGACCTCGCGAAGCTGCTGCACATCGACGACGACGGTGACCTGCCCGGCTTCAAGGCCGTCCGGGTGTCCGGCCTGTACCCGATCCGCGACGGCGCGACCGGTCTCAAGCGGCGCCTCGTGGAGATCATGCGCGGCGTGTCCGAGGCGATCGAGGACGGCGTGCGGGTCCTGGTCCTGTCCGACCGCGACTCGACCGTCGACCTGGCGCCGATCCCGTCGCTGCTGCTCACCGCCGCCGTCCACCAGCACCTGGTGCGCGAGCAGACCCGCACCCAGGTGTCGCTGGTCGTCGAGTCCGGCGACTGCCGCGAGGTGCACCACGTCGCGCTGCTGTCCGGGTTCGGCGCCTCGGCGGTCAACCCGTACCTCGCCTTCGAGAGCGCCGAGGACCTCATCGCCACCGGCGCGCTGCCCGGCGTCGACCCCGAGAAGGCGATCTACAACTACGTCAAGGCGCTCGGCAAGGGCGTCCTGAAGATCATGTCGAAGATGGGCATCTCGACCGTCAGCTCGTACTGCGGCGCCCAGGTCTTCGAGGCCGTCGGTCTCGACCCGCGCCTCGTCGAGCGGTACTTCACCGGCACCCCGAGCAAGATCGGCGGCATCGGCCTCGCCGAGATCCACGCCGAGATCGCCGCGCGGCACGCCCGCGCCTACCCGGCCAACGACGCCGAGCGGGCGCACCGCCGGCTCGAGGTCGGCGGCGAGTACCAGTGGCGCCGCGAGGGTGAGCTGCACCTGTTCAACCCGGAGACGGTGTTCCTTCTCCAGCACGCGACCCGGTCCAAGCAGTTCGACGTCTTCCAGCGGTACACCGCGAAGGTCGACGAGCTCGCGGGCCAGGCCGGATCCCTGCGCGGCCTCTTCGAGCTGCGCACCGGGGTCCGCCCCGCCGTGCCGATCGAGGAGGTCGAGCCGGCCACCGAGATCGTCAAGCGCTTCGCGACCGGCGCCATGTCCTACGGCTCCATCTCCATGGAGGCGCACGAGACCCTCGCCATCGCGATGAACAACATCGGTGGCAAGTCCAACACCGGCGAGGGCGGCGAGGATGCCGAGCGGCTGCACGACCCGCGCCGCCGCTCCGCCATCAAGCAGATCGCCAGTGGACGCTTCGGCGTGACCACCGAGTACCTGGTCAACGCCGACGACCTGCAGATCAAGATGGCCCAGGGCGCCAAGCCCGGCGAGGGCGGCCAGCTGCCCGGCAACAAGGTGTGGCCCTGGATCGCCAAGACCCGCCACGCCACCCCCGGCGTCGGGCTGATCTCCCCGCCGCCGCACCACGACATCTACTCCATCGAGGACCTCGCCCAGCTGGTCTTCGACCTGAAGAACGTCAACCCGGCGGCCCGCGTCCACGTGAAGCTGGTCTCCGAGGTCGGCGTCGGCACCGTCGCCGCCGGCGTGGCGAAGACCAAGGCTGACGTCATCCTCATCTCCGGCCACGACGGCGGCACCGGCGCCTCGCCGCTCAACTCGCTCAAGCACGCCGGCACGCCGTGGGAGCTCGGCCTCGCCGAGACCCAGCAGACGCTGCTGCTGTCGGGGCTGCGTGACCGGGTCAGCGTCCAGGTCGACGGCCAGCTCAAGACCGGCCGCGACGTCGTCATCGCGGCGCTGCTCGGCGCCGAGGAGTTCGGCTTCGCGACCTCGCCGCTCATCGTGTCGGGCTGCATCATGATGCGCGTCTGCCACCTCGACACGTGCCCGGTCGGCATCGCCACCCAGAACCCGGCGCTGCGCAAGAAGTTCAACGGCTCGCCCGAGTTCGTCGAGAACTTCTTCTGGTTCATGGCCGAGGAGGTCCGCGGCTACCTGGCCGAGCTGGGCTTCCGCACGCTCGACGAGATGATCGGCCACACCGAGCTGCTCGACGTCCGCTCGGCCGTCGACCACTGGAAGGCCGGCGGGCTCGACCTGACCCCGCTGCTGCACGTTCCTCCGCTCGCCGACGACGCCGCCCGGCGCCAGACCACCAAGCAGGACCACCGCCTGGAGCGGGCGCTGGACAACCAGCTCATCGCCGCGGTCACGCCCGCCCTCGACGAGGGCACGCCGATCAAGCTGGAGATCGCCGTCCGCAACGAGCACCGCTCCGTCGGCGCGATGCTCGGCGGCGAGATCGTCCGCCGGGTCGGCGGCGCGGGCCTGCCCGACGGCACCGTGGACGTCACGCTGCGCGGCACCGCCGGGCAGTCCTTCGGCGCCTGGGTCCCGCACGGCGTCACCCTCCGGCTCCTCGGCGACGCCAACGACTACGTCGGCAAGGGCCTGTCCGGCGGCAAGCTCGTCGTGACCCCCGATCCGACCGCCACGTTCGTCGCCGAAGACCAGATCATCGGCGGCAACACGGCCCTGTACGGCGCCACCGGCGGCACCCTGTTCATGCGCGGCAAGGCGGGGGAGCGGTTCGCCGTGCGCAACTCCGGCGCGACCGCCGTCGTCGAGGGCGTCGGCGACCACGGCTGCGAGTACATGACCGGCGGCACCGTGGTCGTGCTCGGCCCCACCGGGCGGAACTTCGCCGCCGGTATGTCGGGTGGCGTCGCGTACATCTGGAACCTCGACCAGACGCTGGTCAACGCCGAACTGGTGGACCTGGAGCCGGTCACCGACACAGCCCTGCTGCGGTCGCTGGTCGAGTCGCACCTCGCCGAGACCGGTTCTGCGGTGGCCGGGCGCATCCTGGACAATTGGGACACTTCCGTGGCAGCCTTTACGGCGGTCGTGCCGCGCGACTACAAGCGCGTCATGGAGGCCAGGCGGTCCGCCGAGGCGGCCGGCCGCGACGTCGACGAGGCGGTCATGGAGGTGGCGCGTGCCTGACCCGAACGGTTTCCTGCGGTACGAGCGGCGCCTGCCCGCCCGCCGCCCCGTCCCGGTCCGGCTGCGCGACTGGCGCGAGGTGTACCCGCCCGCGTCCGACGAGCTGATCGCCGAGCAGGCGACCCGCTGCATGGACTGCGGAATCCCGTTCTGTCACGACGGCTGCCCGCTCGGCAACCGCATCCCCGACTGGAACGACCTCGTCCGCACCGGCAACTGGGACTTCGCCATCGAGGCCCTGCACGCGACCAACAACTTCCCGGAGTTCACCGGCCGGCTGTGCCCCGCGCCGTGCGAGGCCGCGTGCGTCCTGTCGATCGCCGGCGGCCAGCCCGTCACGATCAAGCAGGTCGAGGTCGAGATCATCAACCGCGCGGTCGCCGCCGGCCGGGTCACCCCCCGTCCGGCGCCCGAGCGGTCCGGCAAGAGCGTCGGCGTCGTCGGCTCGGGCCCCGCGGGGCTCGCCGCCGCGCAGCAGCTGGCCCGCGCCGGTCACGACGTCGTGGTGTACGAGCGGGACGACGCCCTCGGCGGGCTCCTGCGCTACGGCATCCCCGACTTCAAGCTGGAGAAGGGGCACATCGACATGCGGCTGGACCAGCTGCGCGCCGAGGGTGTCCGCTTCGAGACCGGCGTCAACGTGGGCGTCACCGTCTCCGTCGACGACCTGCGGGCCCGCCACGACGCGCTCCTGCTCGCCTGCGGCGCCCTGGCCGCCCGCGACGTCGAGATCGAGGGCCGCGGGCTTTCCGGGGTACACCTCGCGATGGAGCACCTCGTCGAGGCCAACCGGGTCGTCGCCGGGCGCGTGCCGTCCGCGTCGATCTCCGCCTTCGACAAGAACGTGATCATCATCGGCGGCGGCGACACGGCGGCCGACTGCCTCGGCGTCGCGCACCGGCAGGGCGCGAAGTCCGTGCTGCAGCTCGACCAGTACCCGGTGCCGCCGTCCACCCGCGACGAGGCGCGTGACCCGTGGCCGACGTGGCCCTGGATCCTGCGCAACTACCCCGCGCACGAGGAGGGCGGCGCGCGCGCCTTCGCGGTCGCCGTCACCGCCTTCGAGGGCAACGACGACGGCGAGCTCACCGGCGTGCGCATCGCCGAGGTGCAGGTGTCCAGAGTGGACGGCCGGCGGGTCGTCACCGAGATCGCCGGCACCGAGCGGCTCTACCCCGCGGAGCTGGTCCTGCTCGCGATCGGCTTCGAGGGCACCGAACCCGGCCCGCTGCTGACCAACCTCGGCCTGACCCGCAACCGCCGCGGCGGCATCGACACCGACGCCGACTGGCAGTCGGCCACGCCGGGCGTCTTCGTCGCCGGCGACATGCACCGGGGCGCGTCACTCATCGTCTGGGCCATCGCCGAGGGCCGCTCCGCGGCGGCGTCGATCCACGCCTACCTCGGCGGCGACGGCACCCTGCCGGCACCGGTCGAGCCGAGCGCGGGCGCCCTGACCGCCTGACGGGTTGCTAATCGGGAGCGGTCCTGTTCGCGGGGCCGCTCCCGGGTACCCCTCGGCCATGAAACGCCCGCTCATCCTCTCGCTGCTCGTCGTGGGCCTCGCGGTGCTCCCCTCCGAGGCCGCCTTCGCCGACACCACACCGTTCTGGGCGCCGACCATTCCGTCCGCGCCGCCGTTCCCCGCTCCGCGTCCCTCGTCCACGCCGGGTTATCCGGGTTATACGGCGCCCACGTACTCCTCCCCGCCACCCGTGCGGGCCGCGGCGCCCGACTCCACGTTCGCCAACGACGTCCGCATCGCGGTGAAGGTCGTCGAACGCTACTGGAGCTCCCGGATCGTCGGCTTCAAGCCCGTCTCCCGCATCGTGCCCTACCGCATCGACGGCGAGGTCATGTGCGGCTCCCAGCCGATCCCGACGCAGAACGCCGCCTACTGCCCCATCGGCGACTTCATCGCGTACGACGTGAACTGGTCGGAGGAGGTCTACAAGGACCTCGGCGACGCCTTCGTCTTCTACCTCCTCGGCCACGAATACGGCCACGCCATCCAGCAGCGCCTCGGCATCGAGTACGCCTTCACCATCTACCAGGAGCTCCAGGCCGACTGCTTCGCCGGCGCCTACATCGGCGACTCCATCAAGGTCGGCGACTTCACCCTCGAGGACGGCGACCTGGACGAACTGCGCAACGGCCTCCTCTCCGTCGCCGACCCCGACGACGAACCCTGGTTTCAGGAAGGCGCCCACGGCTCAGCCGCCCAACGCACCGGCGCCTTCTTCGACGGCTACGAGCAGAGCCTCGAAGCCTGCGACATGCCCTCCTCCTACCACGGCTGACCCTGCGGTACCGTCACGACTGTCAATTGCACATCGTGGCGGGGAGGACGCGATGAGTGATCACCATCCGGTGCCGGTCTGATGGCCGAGACCTACCACCGATGGCGCCTGCCCCAACTGTGGGAGATGGTCGCCGCCGACAACGCCGCGGACGCCCACCTGCACCTGGCCACGTTGCGCCGCCAGCAGACCGCCCTGGAGACGCAGCGCGACCACCTGCGCTCCCTACGAGACCACCTCGCCGCCTCCTGGCCCCCGTCCAAGAGCGAAGCCGCCACAGCGTTCATCCAGCAGCTCAACGACATGATCGACGCCATGACGCTGACGGCCCGCGGCGCCGGTGAGGTGCGGGCCGCCCTCACCCACGTCGTCGCCGCGATCGGTGAGACCCGCGCCGAACTGGAGCCGTTGGTCGCGCGGTACGCGAAAGCGAGCGCCACCGCCGATCCAAGAGTGCGCCGGCATGCCCAGGACGTCCTGGACGACCAGGCACGACGCGTTCTCGTCGAGGCGGACTCCACCGTCGCGGCCGCGCTGGAGCATCTGGACGTGCCGTTGCCGGCGTACGCCCGTTTCAGCTCGGACCGTCAGGAGGAGCCGACTACGGTGCCGCCGTCGACGGCCCAGCCGGCCGCATCGTGGACAACCGGGTCGACAACCGGCGGGCGGCTCGCGCGGACGGCTTTGCCGCCGCCCCGGTTCAACCCGCCGGCGCCCGACGCCTTCGGGCTCGCCGGTGTGCGGCCCGCCGACGATCTGAGCCACGTCGCACCCGAAACCCATGCCTGGGGGTCGGCAGCGGGAAGTGCCGTCGCTGCATCCACGCGCGGCAACGTCGGTGGCGGCCTCGTCCTGCGTGGGCCGACCACGGGTGGTGCCGAACCGGGTGCCGCCGGAACAGTCGCGTCATCCGGAGCGCAGGTCTCCGGTGGTGCGGCGGCCGGTCGCTTCGCCCCCGCGACCGGGCCGGGCGTCCGACCTGCCGCCGGCTCGACGCCGTCGGTACACCACCGACGTGAGCCAAGGGAAGGTCAGGGGGAGACCTGGTCGGTCAGGGAAGGCGTCGCCCCGGTGATCGCCGCGCCCGCCTCGTGGAGCGACGACCACGACCCGGGCCCCGGAGTTCTCGGGATCGACCGTTGACCAAGCGCAGGTTCTACCTGTTCGGCGCGGTCGTGGCCCTAGGCGCCATGTGGTTGCTGACCGCGGCACCGGCGTCCGCGGACAGCGTCCGGGACCGCCAGTGGCACCTGCCGGCCCTTGACATCGCCCGCGCGCATCAGAACAGCCAGGGCGAAGGCGTGGTGGTCGCCGTCGCCGATACCGGTGTGGACGACCGGCACGGCGAGCTGGCGGGAGCGGTACTCCCCGGAAAGGAGTTCGGCGAAGGCGCCTCCGGCGACGGACGCGCCGACACCGACGGCCACGGCACCGCCATGGCCGGCCTGATCGCCGGGCGCGGATTGGCAAACGGAGCAGGAGTGCTCGGCATCGCTCCGAAGGCGAGCATCCTGCCGGTCCAGACGATCCACGGCGACTTCGGCGGTGCGCCGACCGCACTGGCCGCCGGGATTGAGTGGGCTGTCTCGAAGGGTGCCCAGGTCATCTGCGTCGCCGCGGGGACCAGCGAGTATCCAGAGGTGCGGCAGGCGGTCGAACATGCCATCCGTGCGGATGTCGTGGTGGTGGCCGGGGCGGGCAACACCCCCTCGTCCACCGGTGTCGCCTTTCCCGCGCGCCTGCCCGGCGTCCTGGCCGTCGCCGGCACAGATCGCTCAGGCAACCATGCGGCGATCTCGGCGACCGGCCCCGAGGTGGTCCTGGCCGCCCCAGCGGTCGACATCATCTCGACGAGCACCTTCGGCAAGTACGTAACGAGCCAGGGCACGAGCAACTCGACGGCGATCGTGGCTGGGGTGGTGGCGCTGGTGCGGTCGAAGTTTCCGCAGTTGCCGGCCGCGGAGGTGGTACGACGGTTGACGGCCACCGCTGTCGACCGGGGTAAGCCGGGACGGGACGATGAGTTCGGGTACGGCATCGTCAATCCGGTCGGGGCGTTGACGGCTTCTATCCCGGCGGCCTTGTCCTCCGCCTTGGCCTCGCCTTCGCCTGGGTCGTCTCGGCGGCCGGGTCGGTCGCCTGTCGTGTGGGTGGTCGTTGGCGCGGTTCTGGTGCTCGGGTGTGCCGGTCTCGTGGCTTCGCGTCGTCGGCGGCGGTAGGTGTTGTCACGCTTTGCGGTTGGTGCGAAACGGGGCGTCTTGAGGTTCTGAACGTGCGGTACCGTCACGTCTGTCTATTGCACATCGTGGCGGGGAGGACGCGGTGAGTGATCATGCGGCGGGGTTCAGCGTCGACCTGGAGGCCGTCCGGTCGTTCGGAGCCGGCTTGCGGGCCGACCTGAGCGGCCATCTGTCGCCGGAGCACGACCAGATCCTGCGCACGTTCGTCGACACCCCGACGTTCGGGACCCGCACAGCCAGCCCAGACGTGCAGGCGGCGGCGACGCTGTACCACCGGAAGCTCATCGAACTCCTGGACCTGATGGACGCCTTCATCCACAACGGCGCGGTGTTCGTGCAGGCAGCCGAGGAGGTCGCGGCAGCGTACTCCCACGCGGACACACTGAGCGGCGACCAGTTCAAGACCACGCTGGCCGTCGCCTCAGCCAAGGTCGACGACGCGCTGTGGGCCGCCCAGCACGACCCGAGGACTGGCAGGTCACTCTGATGGCCGAGTCGTACCAGCGCTGGCGCCTGCCCCAACTCTGGGAGATGCTGACCGCCGACGACCCCGAACATGCCCACCTGCACCTGGCCACCCTGCGCCGCCAGCAGACCGCCCTGGAAACCCAACGCGACCGCCTGCGGCTCCTGCGAGACCAACTCGCCGAAGGGTGGCCGCCCGAGCGCAGTGGGGCGGCGTTGGCATTCCAGCAACGCGTCAACGACATGATCGAGGCGATGACACAGGCGGCGGTTGGGGCCGCCGAGGTCAGGACGAACCTGGCGCACATCGTCGCGGCGCTGGGCGACGCTCGCACCGATCTTGCGCCACTGATCGCCAAGTACGAATCCGCTGTTCCGCACCCTGACCCGAGAATCGTGCGACAGGTACAGAAGTCGCTGGATGAACAGGCGCGTAAGGTCTTCATGGGCACGGACAAGGTGGTGGCCGAGGCGACAGCGAGATTGGCCGTGACCCTGCCCGCCTACGGCGTCATTCGCGACCGTGTCCAACTGGAGCCGGCTGTTCCGGCACAGGTTCCCGGAAGCGACCCGCGTACGCCAAGAGGCGGCGACCGTGGCCTTGTTTCTTCTAGTGTTTCGGGTCGGCCGGCGTCTCCCGCGTTCGAGCCACCTGCTCCGGTCCGCCACGACGACATCGGCGAAGGCTTCGATCTGGCGGTCGATCGGCGCGTCGAACCACAAATCTCCGCGGTCGGCGGCAGTTCTCTGGACTCCAGCCCATCCGGCGGCTTCGGTCCACGAGCCGTGTCGGCAATTTCGAACGGCGTCATCGGGGGTCCTGTCATCGTTCCTGGTCAGTCGGAGTTGCGAGCGCCGAGTGTTCGCGGACCGATGGTGGGCATGCCGCAGACCGGTGCTTCCGTGATGCCGCGGACCGGTGTTGGAGGAGCACAAATGAGCCGCGGAGCGCCAGGCGGCCCGGCGGTCAGATCTAGTACGAGCGCTGCCGGCGGATACCGTGATCGCTCATTCGAGGAGTACGCGACACGAAGGCAGGCGTCGCATGCCGATCCTGAGGGGCAGTGGGTCGCGCCCGAAGGTGTGGCACCGATGATTGAAGCGCCGAAGGACCGGCCGCACGATCCGGGCCCCGGAGTCCTCGGAATCGACCGTTGACCAGACGTCGGGCGCTTGCCCTCGTGCTGTCGACCATGATCACAATCGTTACGGCATCACCGAATGCGGCCCGGGCCGACAGCGTGCGGAGCAGACAGTGGCACCTCGCTGCGCTCGACGTCATCAAGGCGCAGCAATTGAGCCAGGGTGAAGGCGTCATAGTCGCCGTTGCGGATACCGGAGTCGATGATCGGCATCCCGAGCTTGCCGGAGCTGTGATCGCGGGCAAAGAGTTCGGCGAAGGTGCGACGGGGGATGGCAAGGCCGACACCGACGGACACGGCACTGCGATGGCCGGTCTGATCGCGGGCCGAGGACTTCCTGGCGAGAGCGGAATCCTGGGCATCGCACCCAAGGCTACGATCCTGCCCGTTCAAACCGTTCACAGCGAGTTCGGCGGGTCACCGACCAATCTCGCGGCAGGTGTCGAGTGGTCCGTTCAGCACGGCGCGAAAGTCATCTGCATCGCAGCCGTCACCAGCGAGTATCCCGAGGTCAGGAGTGCGATTGAGGCGGCGATTCGCGCCGACGTCGTCGTGGTCGCCGGCACGGGCAATGCTCCTGCCATGAGACACGTGGGGTTTCCGGCGAAGATTCCAGGCGTGCTCGCGGTGGGCGGAACGGACCGGGACGGCAACCACGCGGCGATTTCGGCGACAGGCCCGGAGGTACTGATCGCCGCACCCGCGGTCGACATCATCTCGCTGGATGTTTTCGGCAAGTACGGCACAGCCGACGGAACCAGCAACGCGACGGCGATTGTGGCTGGGGTGGTGGCGTTGGTGCGGGCGAAGTTTCCGCGGTTGTCTGCTGTGGAGGTGGTGCGGCGGTTGACGGCTACCGCGACGGATCGGGGGAAGCCGGGGCGGGATGAGGAGTTCGGGTTCGGGATTGTCGATCCGGTGGCGGCGTTGACGGCTTCGGTGCCGAGCGTGGTGCCGTCGGTGTCTTCGTCTGGGGTGGGGGTGCCGGAGGGGCGTGCGGGGTGGTCGGGGGTTGTGTGGGTGGTTGTCGGTGGTGGGGTGCTGCTGGTGTTTGTGGGGCTACTAATCAGGCGGCGGCGGTAGCGGGTGTCGCGCTGTGCGGGTGGTGCGAATCGAGGGCGTTGTGAGGTTCTGAGCGTGCGGTACCGTCACCGTTGTCTATTGCGCATCGTGGCGGGGAGGACGCGGTGAGTGATCATGTGCCGGTTGGGTGGTGTGTGGTGGGGCCGGTCTGATGGGTGAGACGTACAAGCGGTGGCGGCTGCCGCAGTTGTGGGAGATGGTCGCGGCGGACGACGGGGCCGATGCTCACGTGCACCTGGCGACGCTGCGTCGTCAGCAGACCGCTCTGGAGACGCAGCGCGACCGCCTGCGGATCCTGCGGGACCACCTCGCCGAAGGGTGGCCACCCGAGAAGAGCGAAGCGGCGATGACGTTCATTCAGCGCGTCAACAACATGATCGATGCAATGTCGTTGGTTGCGGGTGGGGCGGCGGAGGTTCGCGTCAACTTGAACCTGATCGTCGAGGCGATCGGGAAGGCACGCGGTGAGCTGGAGCCGCTTGTTGAGGAGTACCGGCTGACGGCCAAGGTGCCGGATCAGCGGATCGGGCAGCAGGCTCGCGGACTGCTCGATGAGCACGCTCGTCGCATTCTCATGAACACGGACGCGGCTGTTGCGGAGCCTGCGGCTGGGCTCGATGTGGTGCTTCCCGATTACCAGCGGATCAGGTTGGCGACCGAGGTCGTCGATGTGCCGGTCGCTTCCGGCCAGTCGAAGTCGAGCGGTCAGGCGGGCGGGGGAGGAGGCCGGTTGATCGCCGCCGGGTTTCCGGCTCCGCGGTTCGATCCGCCTGGGTCGTCGGTCGGCTCGGAGCAGGACGACACCGTTGGGTTGGCCGGAGAAAGGGCTGGGTTGGCCGGAGGCGGTAGCCAGCCGGTGCCGAGCGGTGCGGTTGGCGGGGGCGGGTCGGGCAGCCGGGTGGGAGGTGCTGCCGTGCTCGGACCTGGCCGCGTGCTGGGCGCGAACCCGGTCACCGGACTCGCCGCGCCCCGTGGCAACAGCGGAGGGTCCGCCGCGGCCGGTGGGTCGACCGGAGCTCGCGGGCCGGTCGCGCCGCCGATCGGCCGGGCCGGGAGCCACCGAGACCCCGAGACGGTCAGCCGTCGACGTGGCGATCAGGGCGGCGAGGCGTGGTCGGTGCCTCATGGCGTGAGTCCGGTCATTCAGCCGCCCGCGACCTGGCCTCACGATCCGGGACTGGGAGTCATCGGGATCGACCGTTGAGCGGGATCCGGTCGGTGGTCGTCGGTTGCCTCGCCATCGTGGTCGTCGGAATGTCGGCGCCGGCTCCTGCGGTGGCTGACAGCATCCGTGACCGACAGTGGCACCTGGCCGTGTTGCGAATTGCGCAGGCGCAGCAGCTCAGCACGGGCGCAGGGGTCCTGGTGGCGGTCCCGGACACAGGTGTTGACGACCGTCATGGGGAGCTGGCGGGTGCCGTGGTGCCGGGCAAGGTGTTCGGTGAGCAGGCGAAGGGCGACGGCAAGGCGGACACGGACGGGCACGGAACAGCGATGGCCGGTCTCATCGCCGGGCGTGGGCTGCCCAACGGTGCCGGCGTGCTCGGTATCGCACCGAAGGCGATGATCCTGCCGGTGCAGACGGTCTACGGAGGTTTCGGTGGGTCTCCCGTCAACCTCGCGGATGGCATCGCCTGGGCGACTTCGCAGGGTGCGAAGGTCATCTGCGTCGCGGCCGTGACGAGCGAATACCCCCAGCTGCGGGACGCGATCGCCGCCGCAGTCAACGCCGACGTCGTCGTGGTGGCGGGGGTCGGGAACACGCCGAAGAACAGGCAGGTGGGCTTCCCGGCGAAGCTGCCCGGGGTGGTGGCGGTGGCGGGGACGGACAGGGACGGCAACCATGCCGCGATCTCCGCTGTCGGGCCCGAGGTGGTGCTGGCGGCTCCGGCGGTGGACATCGTTTCCACCGGGGCGTTCGGGAAGTACGAGACGGGGGACGGGACGAGCAACTCGACGGCGATTGTGGCTGGGGTGGTGGCGTTGGTGCGGGCGAAGTTTCCAGGGTTGTCTGCGGCCGAAGTGGTCCACAGGTTGACGGCGACCGCGACGGATCGGGGGAAGCCGGGGCGGGATGAGGAGTTTGGGTTCGGGATTGTTGATCCGGTGGCGGCGTTGACGGCTGAGGTGCCGGCGGGTGGGGCTCAGGTCACGGGGGTGCCAGAGGCGGGTCGGGAACGAGGGCCGACGGGTGGGGGTGGAGGTGTCGGGTGGGTCGTGGTGGCGGTGGTGGCGGTTGGCGGGGTGGTTGGCTGGTGGGTGCGACGCAGGACACGTTAGGCGGCCAGGGGGCCCGGGTACTTAGCGCCGAATGCGAGACACGCTCATCGACACGCTCAAGCCGCTGGGGATTGCGCTCGGGGCGGCGCTCGTTGCGTTGGTGGTGGTGCAGGGGGTGCATCTGGTCCTGCTGTGGGTGGGGCGGCGGTCGGGGTTGCTGACCGAGCTGGCGAACAGGGCGCACCGGCCGACGCAGTGGGTGGTGGTGCTGTCGGTGATCTACTTCTCGGTTCGCTGGACGGCGGACGGGGCGGACTGGCGGCCCACGTTCCTGCACGTGGAGCAGCTGCTCATCATCGGTACGGCGGCATGGCTGGTCGCCGGGTTGCTGGTGGTGGCGGAGGATGCGGCGCTGGCGCGGTTCAGGACGGACGTGCCGGACAACCGGCAGGCGCGGCGGGTGCACACGCAGGTGGTGATGATCCGGCGGGTGACGGTGGCGACGATCGCCGTGATCGCCGGTGCGGTGATGCTGATGACGTTCCCGCAGGCGCGGATCCTCGGGACCAGCGTGCTGGCGAGTGCCGGGTTCATCGGCATCATCGCGGGTCTGGCGGCGCAGAGCGTGCTGCGGAACCTGTTCGCGGGGCTGCTGTTGGCGTTCAGCGACGCGGTGCGGCTCGGGGACGTCGTGATCGTCGAGTCGGAGTGGGGGCGGATCCAGGAGATCACGCTCTCGTACGTCGTGGTCCACGTGTGGGACGACCGGCGGCTGATCCTGCCGACGTCGTACTTCACGGAGAAGCCGTTCCAGAACTGGACGCGGACGGAGGCGGCGCTGCTCGGGGACGTCATGCTCGACGTCGACTGGTGGCTGCCGGTGCCGGAGGCGCGGGAGGAGCTCCGCCGGGCACTGGAGTCGACCGACCTGTGGGACGGGCGGGTGTCGGTGCTGCAGGTGGTGGAGGCCACCGGCACCGCGATGCGGCTGCGGGCGCTGGTGAGCGCGACGGACGCGCCGAAGCTGTGGGACCTGCGGTGCTTCATCCGGGAGCACATGGTGACGTGGATCCGGGACGCGCACCCGTCGTCGCTGCCGCGGACGCGGGCGGAGGTGACGTCGGCGCTGCCGCTGCACGCGACGCTGACGGGGCAGACGCACACCGCCGACGGCGACGCGCGGGTCTTCAGTCACAGCGTCGACGGCCGGGCCCGCGCGGAGGCGTTCACCGGCGGGGAGCGCGAACACTAACAGCGCTGGGCGACGCGCGAGCGCAGCAGGATCAGCCGGGCGGCCACCAGTACCGACGCCACCACCGCTGTCACGACCAGCGACGGTCCCACGAAGGTGGCGGCCAGGATCAGCGCCGCGGCGGTGGGCTCCAGCCAGGTGCGTGGGCGGATGTGCAGGAACCACAGCGCCATCAGCAGTGTGGCCACCGGGATGGTGACGGGCGCGCCGGAGAGGTCGGGCCGGTCGACGATGACCGCGATGCCCGCCCCGATCGCCGCCGCCGATGCGAACACCACGTAGTGCCCGTATCCCCAAACGAACGCGTGCCGGTTGTCGACGAGGATCCGGTGGGCGGGCTGATCGAAGTACAGCCACCAGAACGCGAACACGATGACCAGCCCGCTCGCGGCCACCCACCACAGCCGGTCCTGCACGAAGCCCGCCTGGACCGCCACGGTCGTGGACAGCACGATCTCGCCGAGCACGATGATGAACAGCAGTCCGTAGCGCTCGGCGATGTGGTGCGGGTGCCACGGGGTGGGGTGGTAGCGCTCCGCCCACATGGGCACGGCCAGCTCCGCGGCGACCATGACGACGAAGAGCACCAGGTGCATGGTGCCGTGGGTGAGCAGGATCAGCGCCCAGCCCACCATGCAGGCGGTCACGCCGAACGCCATCCGGCGGGCCGTGCGCCGGGTCTCGTCCCGGGCGGACGCCCTGAGCCACTGCGTGACCAGGGCGGCGCGCATGATGACGTACCCGACGGTGACGGTGCCGAAGTGCCCGTGGAACGCGTCGGTGACGCCGGCGGCCAGGACGAGCACCCCGGCGATCTGCACGAGGGTCGTCAGCCGGTACGCGACGTCGTCGGTGTCATAAGCGGACGCGAACCAGGTGAAGTTCATCCAGGCCCACCAGATGGAGAAGAACACCGTCAGATAGGCGACGATCCCGTGCGCCACGTCACCCTCGGCGATCGAGTGGTGCAGCAATTGCCCCGCCAGCGCGATGGCGACCACGAAGCACAGGTCGAACAGCAGCTCGAGCGGCGTCGCGACGCGGTGCGGCTCGTGGGTGTCGCGGATGCCCATCGGCCGGTGCCACTGGGAGCTGGATGACATCGTCCGATTATCTCCGGGAACGGCAGGTGGACAGTGTCTCAACTGATGGCGCCACCGTGGGTCGGCCGAATCGTCACCGGGCGGAGGGGCTAGCCTCAACGTGTGACTCGACGCGCAAAAATCGTCTGTACGCTCGGACCCGCCACATCGTCGCCCGAGCGGATTCGCGGCCTCGTCGACGCCGGGATGGACGTCGCGCGGCTCAACTTCAGCCACGGCAGCCATGAGGACCACGCCGCGGTGTTCACCCTCGTCCGTGAGGCCGCCGCTGCCGCCGGCCGTTCCGTGGGCATTCTCGCCGACCTCCAGGGTCCCAAGATCCGGCTCGGTCGCTTCGCCAACGGACCGCACGAGTGGCGCACCGGAGACACGGCCGTCATCACCAGCGACGACGTGATCGGCACCGCCGACCGGGTCTCGTGCACCTACACCAAGCTGCCGCAGGAAGTGAAGGCCGGCGACCGGCTGCTGATCGACGACGGCAAGGTCGCCGTCGAGGTCACCAGCGTCGAAGGCAACGACATCACCGTCCTCGTCACCGAGGGCGGCATGGTCTCCAACAACAAGGGCGTCTCGCTGCCCAACGTCGCGGTGAGCGTCCCCGCCCTGTCCGACAAGGACGCCGAGGACCTCCGGTTCGCGCTCCAGCTCGGCGCCGACTGGATCGCACTGTCGTTCGTGCGCTCACCCGACGACATCAAGCTCGTCCACGAGATCATGGACGAGGAGCGGGTGCACCGCCCGGTCATCGCCAAGGTCGAGAAGCCGGAGGCGGTCGCCGCCCTCGAGCAGATCGTCTCGGCCTTCGACGGCGTCATGGTCGCCCGCGGCGACCTCGGCGTCGAGATGCCGCTCGACCAGGTGCCGCTCGTGCAGAAGCGGGCCGTCCAGCTGTGCCGCGAGTCGGCGAAGCCGGTCATCGTCGCCACGCAGATGCTCGACTCCATGATCGAGAATGCCCGCCCGACCCGCGCCGAGGCGTCCGACGTCGCCAACGCCGTGCTCGACGGCGCCGATGCCGTCATGCTCTCCGGCGAGACCAGCGTCGGGCGCTACCCGATCCTGACCGTCTCCACGATGGCCCGGATCATCGCGACCACCGAGGGCGGCTCGCTGTCGGTGCCGCGGCTGCAGCACGACCCCCGCACCCGCGGCGGCGCGCTCACCTCGGCCGCGTCCAACATCGCCCGCAACATCGGCGCGAAGGCGCTCGTCGCCTTCTCGCAGACCGGTGACACGGTCCGCCGCCTCGCCCGGCTGCACTGCGAGCTGCCGCTGCTCGCGTTCACGCCCGAGCCGACGGTGCGCAACCAGCTGGCCCTGTCGTGGGGCGTGCAGACGTTCGACGTGCCGTTCGTCCAGCACACCGACGAGATGTTCCAGCAGGTCGACATGGCCATGGTCGGCCTGCCCTGGCTCAGCGCCGGTGACGACGTCGTCATCGTCGCGGGCTCCCCGCCCGGCACCCCCGGCTCGACCAACACGCTGCGGGTCCACACGCTGGGAGCACTGTCACACGACCAGAGCGAGTAGGAACCTCTAGATTGCAGGAGTGGACGAGCATGCGACTGGACAGGCGGCGGTAGACGCCCTCGTCCGACTCCTTGACCTGGAAGCGCTGGGGGACGACCGGTTCCTGGGCATGAGCCCGCCGGTCGGCCCCCAGCGTGTGTTCGGCGGGCAGGTCGCCGGCCAGGCGCTCGTCGCCGCCGGCCGCACCGTCGACCCGGAGCGCCAGGTGCACTCGCTGCACGGGTACTTCGTCCGCCCCGGCGACCCGGCGGAGCCCATCACGTACGCGGTGGAGAACATCCGCGACGGCCGCACCTTCTCCGTGCGCCGCTCCGTCGCCCAGCAGCACGGCAAGGTCATCTTCTTCATGTCGGCGTCGTTCCACGTCCCCGAGGACGGCCTGGACCACCAGGAGGCCGCGCCCGCCGACGTGCCCCTGCCGGAAGAGGTGCCGACCATGGCGGAGCGCCTCGCCAAGTACCCGGAGCGCGCCGGCATCTGGTCGATGATCCAGCGCCCGATCGACGTGCGCTATGTCGGCGAGCCCGGCTGGGTCCGCCCCGGCGACCGCCCCGCCTCCCCGACGCAGCGGGTCTGGATGCGGCTGGACGGCAAGCTCCCCGACGACCCGCTGCTGCACGCGTGCGCGCTCACGTTCGCCTCCGATCTCACCCTGCTGGACTCGGTGCTCGCCGTGCACGGCGCCGTATGGGGCCCCGGCGGCTACGGCGGCGCCAGCCTCGACCACGCCCTGTGGTTCCACCGCGGCTTCCGCGCCGACGAGTGGTTCCTCTACGACTCGATCAGCCCGTCGGCCTCCGACGCCCGCGGCCTCGCCACCGGCCGCATGTTCACCCGCGACGGCCGCCACATCGCGACCGCCGTGCAGGAAGGCCTGTTGCGGCGCGTGGGAGGATGAGTCATGCGCCTTTCAGCCCGGGTCGACTATGCCCTCCGCGCGGTGGCGGAGCTGGCGTCCTCGGCCGGTGACGGCAAGCTGGTGACCGCCGACCGTCTCGCGTCGGCCCAGCAGATCCCGCCCAAGTTCCTCGAGAGCATCCTCCTGCAGCTGCGCCGCGGCGGCATCGTCGTCGCCCAGCGCGGCCCCGAGGGCGGCTACCGGCTGGCCCGCCCCGCCGGCGAGATCAGCCTCGCCGAGATCATCCGCGTGATCGACGGCCCCCTCGCCAACGTCCGCGGGCAGCGCCCCGAGGACCTCGGCTACCACGGTGCCGCCTCCGCCCTGCAGGACGTGTGGATCGCCCTGCGCGCCAACGAGCGACTCATCCTCGAAACGGTCACCATCGAGGACGTCGTCACCGGCGAGCTCCCCGAGCGCGTCCGCGACCTCGTGGCAGACCCGAGAGCCTGGGTCTGATCGCTTTTCCATGATCCGGAAGACTTTGTGTCGTCATGGCAGCAACAAGTCTTCCGGATCATGAGGAAGAGGCCACAAACGGTAGACGCTATTTCCGATCGGTGCGGTAGGAGATAGGATCGGCGGCATGATCGTTGTGCTTTCGGGGAATCCGCGGCCGCACTCTCGTACGTTGCACCTGGCGGAGGAGGTCGGGGCGGCGCTGGCGGAGCGGCTCGGGCAGCCGGTGCCGCACACCATCGACGTGGCCGCCCTGGGCACACGGCTGCTGCAGACCGGGGACGGCGCGGTCGCCGACGCGCTCAGCAGGCTCCGGCGGGCGAGCGTGCTGGTGGTGGCGACGCCGACGTACAAGGGCACGTACACGGGCGTCCTGAAGGTCCTGCTCGACCAGCTGCCCGCCGAAGGGCTCAAGGACGTCGCCGCGGTGACCGTCGTGACCGCCGGCGTCCGCCCGCAGGCCGACGCGACCGAGCGGCACCTGCGCGAGCTGCTCGGCGAGCTCGCCGCGGTCCCGGTGACCCCCGGCCTGGCCGTCGTCGAGTCGGAGCTGGCCAACGCGGGCACCGCCGCCGCCGAGTACGTCACCCGGATCGCCGACGAGTTCACCGCCGACACGACCGCCTGAGCGCCGGAAGACGACGCGGCCGGGAGGCGCGGGTCAGCGGCTGATGAGGTTGCCCGCCATGGCGAGCGGGGAGTCGTCGGCGGTGTCGGCCTGGTCGCTGAGGACGTTCAGCGAGCGGGCGATGCTCACCAGCGCGTAGGTCTGCGTGACCTGCAGCGTCCGGTCCATCTTCAGGTCGTCGGCCATGTCCAGCTCGTCGCGGATGGCGTGCAGGAAGCCCTCGGCCGCCTGCAGGTAGGGGTCGTGCGCCTTAGACATGACCTGAGCGTAGGGCGGGAACCCGCCGCTCACCCGCTGTTCAGGAGTTTCAGCGCGGCTGCCAGGCCTGCGGCGGGGTGGTGAGCCGCCTGATGTGGGCGGGCATCCGGCCGCGGACGACGTCGGCGAGGCTGACCTCGTCGAGGACGTTGCGGACGGCGGCGCGGACCGCGACCCACAGCTGCTGCAGGTGCTCGGCGGTGCCCGAGTACATGGCCTCCTCGGGCCGCACGCCACGGACCTCGGCCAGGGGGCCGTCGACGGCGCGGAGCACGTCACCGACCATGATCTCCGATGGCTGGCGGGTCAGCACGTACCCGCCGTCGACGCCGCGCTGGCCCCGGACGAGGCCGGCCCGGCGCAGGTCCCCGAGGACGGCCTCGAGAAACTTTCGTGGCATCTCCTGCTCGTCGGCGAGGCCGGCGGCCGAGACGACCGCGGGATAGGCGGCCGCCAGGCCGAGCGAGGCGCGCACCGCGTAGTCGCCGCGTGCCGAGATGTGCATGACTGAGACTGCCTTCCCGCAGAGAGTGTCGCCGTGCCCGCGACGGGCCGTCGGAGCCTGCCGCGGGGCCAGCTTTGTGGAGCTAGCCGGTGGGGAATGTCCGATACCAATGTAGGGTGCGCGCCTCCGGGTGATCGCCGGGGTAGCGTTGTCGGATTATGCGACCAGACGAACGTGTGGGTGAGCGCTCACCCGAGCCCCGCCGCGGTGCCGATCACAACGTGATGCGCGAGGTCAACCGTTCGCTGGTGCTGGCACTGGTCAAGGAGGGCGGGCCGGTCTCCCGCGCGAGCATCGCCAGGTCGACGACCCTCGCGAAGCCGACGGTGTCGGCGATCGTCGACGAGCTCATCGCCGACGGGCTGGTCCGCGAGATCGGGCCGGGGTCGACCGCGGTGAGCGGCGGGCGCCCGCCGATCCTGCTGGAGTTCAACGCCCGCTCCCAGTTGGTGGTCGGCGCCCACATCGGCGCACGGCGCACCACGGTCGCGATCGGCGACGCCGCGGGGGAGGAGATCGCCCGGCGGGAGTTTCCTACTCCGACTGCGCTCGCGGCCGGTACCGACGCCGCAACCGCGACAGGAGGCGGGGTGGCGCCCGCGGAGGCGCTGCGGATGGTGGCGGCCGAGGCGCGCGCCGCGATCGAGAGCACGGCGCTGCCGTCGGCCCGGCTGGCGGCGGTCGGCGCGGTGCTGCCCGGGCTCACCGACTTCCACACCGGCGTCTGCCTGCTCGCGCCCAACCTCGGCTGGCGTGACGTGCCGGTCCGCGACATCCTCGCCGCCGAGCTCGGCGCCCCCGTCTACGTGCACAACGCGGGCCAGGCCGCCGCCGTCGCCGAGAACCTGGAGGGTGCCGGCGGCCGCGTCGGCGATCTGGCGCTGCTGTACGCCGGGACCGGCCTCTCCGCCGGCGTCCTGTCCGACGGCCGGGTGTTTCACGGCGTCGGCGGCACGGCCGGCGAGATCGGCCACAACGCCGTCCCCGGCAACGAGGAGCCCTGCAACTGCGGCAACGTCGGCTGCCTGGAGACGGTCGCGTCCGGCCCGGCGATCGTCCGGGCCGTGCGGCGGGCGCTGAAGGACGGCGCGACGTCGAGCCTGGCGGACCTGGAGACGTTCGACGCGCGCGACGTGACCGCGGCGGCCCGCGCGGGCGACGCCCTGGCCGCGTCGGTGATCGCCGAGGTCGGCGCGCACCTGGGCCTGGCCGCGTCGTGGCTGATCAATGCGTACAACCCGGCGGTCGTCGTGGTCGGCGGCGGTCTCGCCCCGATCGGCGACCTGCTGCTGGACCCCCTGCGGGCCGCCGTGGCCCGGCACGCCCTGGCGCCGGCGCTGCGCGGCGTCGAGATCCGCGCCTCGGTGCTGGGCCCGGATGCCGAGGTGCGGGGCGCGGTGCTGCTCGCGTTGCAGCACTCGGAGACGTACTACAGAGTCGTCTTTCGGGCCTGAAACGCGGTAAAACCCGAAAAAAGGGATAGTGGGAGACGTCTGAAACAGGTTAGTTCTGTTATTGAACTAACCCCGTCCGGCGGCGTAGGGTGCAAGGCGTCCGCCAACGAAACACCCCCGCTAAGAGGTAGCGAATGAACGATTACCAGCCCACCCGTGACGACAAGTTCTCGTTCGGGCTGTGGACCGTCGGCTGGCAGGCGCAGGACGTCTTCGGCGGGCCGACCCGGGCGCCGCTCGACTCGGTCGAGGCCGTGCACCGCCTGTCCGACCTCGGCGCCGCGGCCGTCACGTTCCACGACGACGACCTGTTCCCGTTCGGCAGCGACGACGCGACCCGCGACCACCTGATCAACCGGTTCAAGGACGCGCTCAAGGCGACCGGCATCCGGGTCGAGATGGTCACCACGAACCTCTTCAGCCACCCGATCTTCAAGGACGGCGGGTTCACGTCCAACGACCGCGCGGTCCGCCGGTTCGCGATCAAGAAGGTGCTGCGCAACATCGACCTCGCGGCCGAGCTCGGCGCCGAGACCTACGTGCTGTGGGGCGGCCGCGAGGGCGCCGAGTCCGGTGGGGCCAAGGACGTGTCGGCGGCGCTCGACCGGTACCGCGAAGGGCTCAACCTCCTCTGCGCGTACGTGCGCGACCAGGGCTACGACATCCGCTTCGCTCTCGAGCCGAAGCCCAACGAGCCCCGCGGCGACATCCTGCTGCCGACGATCGGTCACGCCCTCGCGCTGATCTCCACGCTCGACGAGCCGGACCGGGTGGGCCTCAACCCCGAGGTCGGGCACGAGGAGATGGCCGGGCTCAACTTCGCCCACGGCATCGCCCAGGCGCTCTGGCACGGCAAGCTCTTCCACATCGACCTCAACGGCCAGCACGGTCCCCGCTTCGACCAGGACCTGCGCTTCGGCGCCGGCAACCTGCGCGGCGCGTTCTGGACCGTCGACGTGCTGGAGACCGGCGGCTACACCGGCTACCGCCACTTCGACTACAAGCCGCCGCGCACCGAGGACTACGACGGCGTGTGGGAGACCGCGCGGGCCTGCATGCGCAACTACCTGATCCTCAAGGAGCGGGTCGGGTCGTTCCGGGCGGACCCGGAGGTCGCGGCGGCGCTCGAGGCGGCGCGGGTCAACGAGCTCTACGAGCCGACCCTCGGCGAGGGCGAGACGATCGAGTCGCTGCGGGCCGAGGAGTTCGACGTCGACAAGCTCGCCGCCCGTGGCGGCGCGTTCGAGTACCTTGACCAGCTGGCGATGGAGCACCTGCTGGGCGTCAGGTCATGACGGCATGACCCGACGTCTCGTGGCGGGCGTCGACACGTCCACGCAGTCGACGAAGGTGCTCGTCTGCGACGCCGACACCGGTGAGGTCGTGCGGGAAGGTCGCGCCGGGCACCCCGACGCGACCGAGGTCGACCCGGCCCACTGGTGGCGGGCGTTCGGCGAGGCGACCGGCGACGGGCTCCTCGACGACGTCAAGGCGATCGGCGTCGGCGGGCAGCAGCACGGCATGGTGCTGCTCGACGAGGCCGGCGACGTCGTCCGCGACGCCTTGCTGTGGAACGACACCAGGTCCGCGGCGGCCGCCACAGACCTGATCGCCGAGCTGCCCGGCGGGGCCGCCGACTGGGCCGCCGCGACGGGGCTCGTGCCGGTCGCCAGCTTCACCGTCACGAAGCTGCGGTGGGTCGCCGAGCACGAGCCGGACAACGCCGCCCGCGCGGCGAGCGTCCTGCTGCCGCACGACTGGATCACCGACCTGCTGCGCGCCGACCGCGGTGCGGGTAGCCCGACGACCGACCGCGGTGACGCGTCCGGGACGGGGTACTGGTCGCCGGCGGACGGCTCGTACCAGATGCGGCTCCTGCAACTCGCGTTCGGCAGGGAACTGGCCGTGCCGCGGGTCGCCGGGCCGGCCGAGGTGGTGGGTGAGACGGTCGCCGGTGCTCTTCTTGCGCCGGGCACCGGCGACAACATGGCCGCGGCGCTCGGGCTCGGACTGCGCCCGGGCGACGTGGTCGTGTCGCTGGGCACCTCGGGCACCGTCTTCGGGGTGTCGGAGCGGCCGGTCACCGACGTCAGCGGGACGGTCGCCGGGTTCGCCGACGCGACCGGCCGGCACCTGCCGCTCGTCGCGACCCTCAACGCGGCCCGGGTCCTGTCGACCGCCGCCGCGCTGCTCGGGGTCGACCTGTCCACATTGGACCGGCTGGCCCTCTCGGCGGCGCCGGGGGCGGGCGGGCTGACGCTGCTGCCCTACCTCGACGGCGAACGCACCCCGAACCTGCCCGACGCCCGTGGCCTGCTCAACGGCATCACCCGCGGCAACGCGACCCCGGCGAACCTGGCCCGGGCCGCGGTCGAGGGGATGCTCTGCGGGCTCGCCGACGGCATCGACGCGGTGCGCGCCCTGGGCGTGCCGGTGGAGCGGGTCCTGCTCATCGGAGGTGCGGCGGCGTCGGCGGCGGTACGGGAGGTCGCTCCCGCGCTGTTCGGGGTGCCGGTCGGCGTGCCGGATCCGGGGGAGTACGTCGCGCTGGGAGCCGCCCGGCAGGCGGCGTGGGTGCTGGACGGGGGCGCGGAGCCGCCCGCGTGGCGCGTTCCGGGAGCGGCCTCGGCCGATGCACCGGCGCCGCAGTCGGCGGAGACCCGGAAGGTGTACGCCGACGTCCGGGACCGGGCTCAGGCGCTGCTGCGGTAAGCGGTACTGCCCGCGGGTGTTTGGTGAGGCACCCGATGGGGAGGCGGGCCGGGACGGTTTGTTGGGGCGTCCCGGCCCGAGCCGCGCGTCTGGCCGGCCCTGTGTCTTCCTGCTCGACCCGCCGGACCGGTGGTGCCGCGGGTCTGGGGTTCCGGTGCCGGACCGTCCGCCCGAACGGCCCGGCACCGGACTCCCGCGCGCCGGCACCGCTCCCTCGTGCGGTGCCGGCGCTGGATCACGCTTGCAGGACAGACTCTGGGCCGCTCGTGTTGCGCGGGACGGTTCGAGGACGGGAGCGCGTGCGTTGCCGGCCTCTTCGTGTCCTCCGGGCGGTGGACACGAAGAAGGGCCTCCCCCGCTCGGGAGAGACCCTTCTCACGCATGCCTGTTCAATCGGGCCAGTCGCCGGTTCGGTCGGGCCGGTCGCCGGTTCAGTCGGGCCAGTCGCCGGTGAGGCGCCGTACGCCCGCCGCGCCGCCGCGGTCGATCGCGGCCTTCACGACGGCGAAGATCGCGCCCTGCAGCGCGGCCGCGGCGAGCACCTCGCCCCAGCCGTAGTCCCGCGAGGTCGCCTGCGGTGCCTCGTCCTCACCGGAGAGCCGCTTCCAGATCTGCTTGAACACGATCCCCGCCGCGACGCCGCCGGCCACGCTGAACGCGATGCTGAACGGCTTGTACAGGACCTTGTTCACTCGTTCCCCTTCCGGTAACCGACCAGTGCGGCCAGGATGAGCAGCCCGGACGCCACCACCCACGGCGCGGGGCGATCCCGGACCGACTGGACCATCCGCTGCAGCGTGAGCTCCAGCGTCAGGCGAGGGTTGGTCCGCAGCTCGCGACTGGCGTACGCGGCGTTGACCGCGACCTGCTCCACACCCTCCCGCATCCGCAGCTTCGCCGCGTTCACGGAGGTGGAGACGGCGTCCTGCGCGCGGGTCTTCACGTCGGCCTTGGCCGCGAGGGCCTCGACGGTCTCACCCAGCCCCGCCCGGGTCCGGGCGATCTCCTGCCGGAGCGCCTCGGGATCGGTGGGGGCGTGCCCGTCGTGACTGTTCTTCGAGTGCGTCGCGGTCATCGGTGCCCCCCGTTCTTCACGGAGTGCGTGATCGTGTCGATGTCTGCCTTGACGCTGGCGACCGCGTCCTGCGGCACCGGCGACCCGGCCTTGCTCACCTGCGACTTGCCGAGCAGCGCGAGGACCCCGGCGACGGCCAGCAGGACCACACCGACCAGCAGAGCCGACAGCCACGCCGGAATGACCGCGGCGAGAGCGATGATGACGGCGGCGAGGACAGCACCCACGCCGTAGAGCGCAACGAGGCCTGCTCCACCGAACATGCCGACACCCATCCCGGCCCGCTTGCCCTTCTGCGCCAACTCGACCTGGGCCAGCTTCAGCTCGTCCCGCACCAGGGTGGAGACCTGTTCGGCGGCAAGCTTGACCAGGTCCGCCGTCGAGCGGTGGTCCGTTGCCGAGGTGGCAGTCCCCGCGATGGTCGGGGGTTGCACGCGCGGCGCGGTGGCCGGCCGGTCGTTCACGGTGTACGTCATGGCTTCTCCTCTCGCCCGCATGTACGTGTTTCCCCGCGAACGCCCGGGTTAACCCACGTCACGCCACCTCCCGGACCGGACGGGGAGCCCCTGTCCGAGGCCGCCGCGCCGCCCCTCCGGACGATGAGCAGGCCGCTCAGGCAGGGCGTGGGCGGGTGCCTCGGACCGGGTGAGGCAGCCCGCTCGGTGCGGGTGAGGCATGCGCCTCCAGCCGGGTGTAGGCCGGCGTCTCGGACCGGATGTGGGCGTGGTCCGGCGCCTCCGGCGACGTGCGGGGGATCTGCCCGCCGCCGATGGCCTGGGCAAGCCCGGCGTCTCGGGCGGGGCGTGGGTGAGGGCCTCGGGCGGGGAATGGTCAGGGGTCTCGGGCCGGCCGTGGGCGGACGCCTCGGACCGGGTGAGGCAGGCCGCTCGGGCTGGGTGAGAGCACGCGTCTCTGGTCGGGTGTACGCCGCGCCTCGGGCCGGATGTGGGCGTGGTCCGGCGCCTCCGGCTAAGTGCGGGGCCTTGCCCGCCGCCGATGTCCTGGACCAGCCGGCATCTCGGGCCAGGCGTGGGCCGGCAGGAAGAACGACAGGTCCGCGGCGAGTGCCGGCAGCCCGAGCTCCAGCCACAGCACCCGCCGCAGTCCCCCGGATGTCCCCGTGAATATCGGGGTTACCACGTCACGCCACCTCCGTGCCCGCCTCCCGGACCGGGTGGGGAGCCCCGGCCCGAGGCCGTCGCGCCCGCCGCCTCCAGACTCGGGCCGGGTGAGGGCAGGCCGTTCGGGCCGGGCGTGGCTGGCGCCTCCGGCTAAGTGCGGGGGACCTGCCCGCCGCCGATGGCCTGGGCCAGCCGGCGCCTCCGGTCGGGCGTGGGCCGGCGCCTCCGGCTAAGTGTGGGGAACCCTCAGGCTGCGTGTGGTCCGGCGCCTCGGGCCGGGCGCGGGCGTCCAGGAGGATCGACAGACCCGCGGCGAGTGCCAGCAGCCTGAGCTCCAGCCACGGCACCTGCCGCGGCTCCGACTCTCCCGTGAATGCCCGGGTTAACCCACGTCACGCCACCGCCCCGCCCGCCTCTGGACGGGCGGGGAGACCCTGTCCGAGGTCACCGCGCTGCCCCCTCCGGACGAGGGCCGGCCGTGGGCAGGCGCCTCGGACTGGGCGTGGGCAGGCCGCCTCGGACCGGGTGAGGGCCGGCGCCTCCGGCTCAGTGTGGGGACCTGCCCGCCGCCGATGGCCTGGGTCAGCCGGCGTCTCCGGCTAGGTGTGGGCCGGCGCATCCGGCCGGGCTTGGGTGAGCGCCTCGGGCTCGATGTGGTCAGGGGTCTCGGGCCGGGCGCGGGCGGGCAGGAGGAACGACAGGCCCGCGGCGAGCGCCAGCAGGCCGAGCTCCAGCCACAGCACCTGCCGCAGCCCCGAGTCGAAGTCGCCGCCCGCCCAGGCGAAGAACGCCGTGCCGAGCGCCGCCACGCCGATCGCGCCGCCGACCTGCTGGGCGGCGGTCAGGGTGCCGGACGCCGAACCGACCTCGTGCTCGTCGACGGCAGCCAGGACGATGTCGAAGTACGGCGCCATCGAGCAGCCCATGCCGACGCCCAGCACCAGCAGCGAAGGCAGCAGCGCCACGGACGACACCGGACCGTCGGTGACTGTCAGGGTGACCAGCAGCGCGACCACCCCCGCGGCCAGCACGGCGGTGCCGCCGACCAGGAGCCGCCGGCCGCCGAGCTTGGCGCTGAGCACGTGCCCCGCCACCGCGCCGACGGCCGTGCCGAACGCCCACGGCGACTGGGTGAGACCCGCGCGCAGCGGCGAGAAGCCGAGGCCCAGCTGCAGATAGATGCTGAGGATGAGGGTGAGGCCCATCAGGCCGGCGAAGAAGATCAGGCCGACGAGCAGGCCGGCCGTGAACCGTTGCTTGGCCAGCAGGCTGGGCTCGATGAGCGGGCTGCGTCCCTCGCGGTGCAGGCGCTGCTGGTACCGCTGAAACACCCAGAACATGGGAACGGCCAGCGCCATCATCGCCCAGGCCCACCAGGGCCAGCCGAGCTCGCGCCCCTGCACCAGCGGGAAGACGAGCAGCAGTAAGGACGCGCTGAGCAGGACCGTGCCGGTCAGGTCGAGCCGGAGCTTCGCCTCGTCGCCGGGGGTGGGCCGTGGCAGCACCAGCCAGGCGCCGATCAGCGCCGCGACGCCGACGGGCAGGTTGATGAGGAAGATCATCCGCCAGCCGGTGCCGAACAGGTCGGCGTCGACGAGGACGCCGGCGAGGATCGGGCCGCAGACCGCGGACAGGCCCATCACGGGGCCGAACGCGCCGAACGCCGCGCCGATCTGCTCCGGCGGGAACGCCGCTTTGATCAGCCCCAGGCCCTGCGGGATGAGGACGGCGCCGGCGAGGCCCTGCAGGATCCTGCACACCACGAGCGACGCCGGGCCGGGCGCGATGGCGCACAGCAGCGACATCAGGGTGAATCCGGCGGCACCGGCGAGGAACATGCGGCGGCGGCCGAAGATGTCGCCGAGTCTGCCGCCGGTGACCAGGCCGACGGCGAACGCGAGGGTGTAGCCGGCGGCGAGCCACTGCAGGAAGGCGGTGCCGCCCTCGGGGCCCACCAGATCGGCGCGTATGGACGGGCCGGCGATGGCGATGATCGTGGCGTCGAGAAGGTCCATGACCTCGGCGGCGAGGACCACGGCGAGGACCGCCCAGCGCCAGCGGTACGTTTTCGAACGCTGTTCGTTGTTCACGAACACCGTTCTACTCGCGAACACTGTTCGTGTCAAGTACGATTGACGGGTGCCATCCGTCCCCGATTCCAGTGCCGTGCCCTCGTCCAGCGCCGTGGTGGAGACCAGCGCTCTGCACGGATCGGCGGTGCCGGCGCCGCCCTGGCGGACCCGGCGGAAGGCGCCTGCGGCGCGGCAGCCGCTGAGCGCGGAGGCGGTGATCGAGACCGCGCTGCGGCTCGTCGACCGGGACGGGCTCGACGCGCTGAGCATGCGGCGGGTGGCGCAGGATCTCGGGACCGGACCGGCCTCGCTGTATGCGTATTTCGCCAACAAGGATGAGCTGCTGGAGCAGCTGCTCGACCGGGTCGTCGGCGAGATCCCGCTGCCGGTGCTCGACGCGTCCGGCGACTGGGCGGCGGTCGTGAAGCGCAGCTGCTGGGACAGCCGGGCGGTGTTCCTCGCCCACCGCGACCTCGTCAAGGTCGCCCGGGCCAACATCCCCGTGGGGCCCAACTCGTTGCGCTACACCGAGGCGATGCTCGCCGTCCTCCGCGGCGCCGGCATCCCCGACAGGGTCGCCGCGTGGGGCATGGACCAGATGTCGCTGGTGATCGTCGCCGACGCCGTCGAGACCTCGATCCACGTCAGCCACGGCCGGCAGTCGGAGGCGGACGCCGCGCCGTACCTCGCGCAGATCCGGGACTACTACGCGTCACTGCCGGTGGATCGCTTCCCCAACCTGGTCGCGATGGCGCCGACGATGACCGAGGGGAGCGGCGACGAGCGGTTCGCGTTCGCGATCGACCTCATGGTGGACGGCCTCGCGCGGCACGCCACCGGGCGTGTGGTTGAGTCGTCTCGGGTCTCGGGTTTCGTGGGCGGGGGCGGGAAATGACGGCGATCGTGGGGCTGGTGCACTCGGGCACCGTGTACATCGGCGGCGACAGCGCGGGCGCTTCGGGGTGGAGCCTCACCGTCCGCGCCGACAGCAAGGTGTTCCACAACAACGGCTACCTCTTCGGGTTCACCACCTCGTTCCGGATGGGGCAGCTCATCCGGTATGCGCTGAAGCCGCCGAAACCGGTCGGCGACATCGAGCGGTTCATGGCGACGCGCTTCATCGACTCCGTCCGCGAGGCGCTGAAGGCCGGCGGATGGGCCCGCCGGGACAGCGAGCGCGAGGAGGGCGGCACCTTCCTCGTCGGCGTGAAGGGGCGGCTGTTCACCGTCCACGACGACTACCAGGTCGCCGAGGCCGCCGACGGGTATGCGGCGGTGGGCGTCGGCGACGAGATCGCCCTCGGGGCGCTCTTCGCGACCGCCGGCTCCCGGATGGCGCCGCAGCGGCGGGTCGAGGTGGCGCTGCGGGCGGCGGAGCGCTTCAGCGCCGGGGTGCGGGGGCCCTTCGTCTGCCTCTCCCAGCCGCCGGGCGCGCTGCCGACCTGAGCGTGTGCTGCGGACCGCCATGCCGTTCCGCTTGCGGTTTTTCCGCATGTACGGCGGTTCGTGGCCGGGCGGGCCGGTTGTCAGTCCGGCTCACGGCGCCGTTCGAGGTGCGATCGGGCCGGGGTCTTGCCGGTTCCGTTACGGTGTGCGCCATGACGTTCTCGATCGTCGGCCGGTCCGCTGACGGGCAGTCCCTCGGTGTCGCCGTGGCCAGCAAGTTCCTCGCCGTCGGCGCGGCCGTCCCAGCCGCCCGGGCCGACGTCGGGGCGCTGGCCACACAGTCGTTCGCGAACCTGGCGTACCGCGTCCAGGGCCTGGCGCTGCTCGGCACCGGCACGACGGCCGCCGACACCGTCGCCGGGCTCACCGCCGCCGACCCGGGCCGCGCGTCCCGGCAGCTCGGGGTGGTCGGCCGGTCCGGGGACGGGGCCACGTTCACCGGCGACGAGTGCTTCCCGTGGGCCGGTGGCGTGGCCGGCGACGGGTACGCGATCCAGGGCAACATCCTCACCGGCGCCGACGTCGTCCGCGACATGGAGGCCGCCTGGCTCGCCGACCCGGCCGCCCCGCTCGCCCGGCGGCTGCATGCGGCGCTCGCCGCGGGGGACCGGGCCGGTGGCGACAGTCGCGGCCGGCAGAGCGCGGCATTGTTCGTCGTCCGGCGCGGTGCCGGGTACGGCGGCCTCAGCGACGTCGAGGTCGACCTGCGCGTCGACGACGACCCCGACCCGGTCACGCGACTGGGCACCCTGATCGGCCTGTGGGAGCTGTACTTCCAGAAGCCGGACCCGGCGACGCTGCTGCCGCTGACGGGCGAGCTGGCCGCCGAGGTGGCGGAGCGGCTGGCGGCGCTGGGCTTCGCCGACCTGGCCGGCTGGGCCGGCGTGGAGAACCTGGAGGAGCGCCTCGTCGACGACGCCATCGACCCGCTCGTCCTGGCCCACCTGCGTGCCGGTTCCCCGTCGTCCTCACCTTCACAGGATCGTCCGTAGGGGTCTTTTGTCAGTTGGCGGCTCGGCGGAGGCTCTCGACGACCGTCGCGATCGAGGGCCGCGCCGCGGAGCTGCGCCGGACGGCGGCGGTGATCCGGCGCCGCATCGGGTCGCGGACCGGCCGCGCGGCCACCCGGTACCGCGGATCGACGGCGAGCTCAGGCAGCAGCGTCACCGACAGGCCCGCCTCGACGTGCGCCAGCAGCGGACCGTAGGAGGCGAAGCAGCCCACGATCTCGGGCTCGAACCCCGCCCGCCGGCAGGCCGTCGTCACGAGGTCGAACGTCCACGTGCCCGGCAGCTCTACGCTCCACGGGTGCCGCGCGAAGTCGGCCAGGTCCACCGTTCCGCGGCTCGGCCCCGCCGTGACCAGCATGATCTCGTCGGTGGCGAGGACGGTGTGGACGACGTCCGGCACGATCGCGGCGTCGCCGGAGCCGAGGTCGGCCGTGACCACGACGTCGCACTCGCCGCGCTGCAGGGCCGCCACGCTCTCGGCCGGGTCCAGCTCCCACACCGTGACCCGCAGCCGGGGATGGTCCCGTCCGAGGTCCCGCACCGCGCCGAGGACGAACGTGTTGAGCGCACTCGTGAACGCGCCCAGCCGGACCCGTCCGGCCAGCCCACCCTCCACGGCGTCGAACGCGGCCAGCTCCTCGTGCGCGGCGCCCATCTGGTCGAGGATCACCCGCGCGTGCCGGGCCAGCGCCGCCCCCGCCGGCGTGAGCCGCAACCGGCGCCCCGCGCGCTCGAACAGCTCGGCGCCGGCCTCCCGCTCGAGCACGGCCAGCTGCTGGGACACGTTCGACGGACTCAACCGCGCCGCCTCGGCCACCGCCCGCACCGTGCCCAGGCTCTCCAGCAGCGTGAGCAGCCGCAACCGCCACGGATCCAGCACGCCGGCCTCCTGTTGTCCGGTGGTCCCGAACAGTATGTGCGGAATGATGCGCTGGAGCCTGACAATGCGCGCGCCTACCGTCGACCCATGAGCGACGACGACTTCTGGCAGGACGTGCGGCGGCATGTCATCCGGTACGGCGGAACGTTCACGCCGGAAATCATCGACCGAGCCGAAGGCAGCTACGTCTACACCGAGAGCGGTCGCCCGATCCTCGACTTCACCTCGGGCCAGATGAGCGCCATCCTGGGCCACTCCCACCCGGACATCGTCGCCACCGTGCGCCGCCAGGTCGGCACGCTCGACCACCTCTTCAGCGGCATGCTGTCCCGCCCGGTCGTCGAACTCAGCCGCCGCCTCGCCGCCTCCGTCGAAAAAGCCGCCGCCTCAGCGCTGCTGGACGGCTCGCCCGCTGGCGTCTCGGCGTTGTCGGACGGCTTGACTGCCGGGGGCACGGTGCTGCTGGACGGGTCGTCGGCCGGGGCGTCGGGGCTGCCGGGCGCGTCGGTCAGCGGCGGACCCCTGGACAAGGTGCTCCTCCTGACCACCGGCGCCGAGGCCAACGAGGCCGCCGTCCGCATGGCGAAGCTCGTCACCGGCGGCCACGAGATCGTCTCCTTCGCCAAGTCCTGGCACGGCATGACGCAGGCCGCCGCCGCCGCGACCTACAGCGCCGGCCGCAAGGGCTACGGACCGAACGCCCCCGGCAACATCGCCATCCCGACACCGAACGCGTACCGGCCGGACTTCACCACGCCGGACGGCTCCCACGACTGGCGCCGGCAGCTGGACGTCGCCTTCGACCTCGTCGACGCCCAGTCCGTCGGCAGCCTCGCCGCCTGCCTCGTCGAGCCGATCCTCAGCTCCGGCGGCGTCATCGAACCACCGCTCGGCTACTTCGCCGCGCTGCACCGCAAATGCCGCGAGCGGGGGATGCTGCTGATCCTCGACGAGGCGCAGACCGGCCTGTGCCGCACCGGCGCCTGGTACGCCTTCCAACGCGACGGCGTCGTCCCCGACATCCTCACCCTGTCCAAGACGCTCGGCGCGGGGCTGCCCCTCGCGGCGGTGCTCACCAGCGCCGAGATCGAGGAACGCGCCCACGACCGCGGCTACCTCTTCTACACCACCCACGTCTCCGACCCGCTCGTCGCCGCCGTCGGCAACACCGTCCTCGACGTCCTCGAACGCGACCAGCTCGACCTCCGCGCCGCGACCCTCGGCACCCGCCTGCGCAACGGGCTCCTGGACATCCAGCGCCGCCACCCGGTCGTCGCCGACGTCCGCGGGCGGGGACTCCTGCAGGGCATCGAGCTGAAGGACGAGGGCGCCGGCGCGGACCGCATCGGCGCCGCCGTGACCCGGCGCTGCCTGGAGCTCGGCCTGCACGTCAACGTGGTGCAGCTGCCCGGGATGGGCGGAACCTTCCGGATCGCGCCGCCACTGACCAGCACCGACGAGGAGATCGACCAGGGCCTGGAGATACTGGACCAGGCGATCGGCGACACCGCGCAGCATTAGGCACCATCCAGGCCGGAGCGGACGGCGTACAGGGCGGCCTGAGTGCGGTCCTGCACGCCGAGCTTCGTGAGGATGGCGCTCACGTGGGTCTTCACTGTCTTCTCCGCCAGCCCGAGGACGCGAGCGATCTCCCGGTTGGACCGGCCACGGGCCATCTCGGCGAGCACCTCCCGCTCCCGGGCGGTCAGGTGCGCCAGCTCCGGCGCCGGCCCGCTGTCCGCCAGCAGCCGCGCGACCTCTGGATGCAGCAGCACGTGCCCGGCGTGGACGGCCCGGATCGCCGAGGCGAGCGCCGGCGGGTCGATGTCCTTGTACACGTATCCCGCTGCCCCGGCCCGGATCGCCGGCAGCACCGCCGACGGGTCGGTGAAGCTGGTGATGACGAGCACCTTCACCCCACGCAGTCCAGGCAGCGCCTCGACCCCGTCACCGCCGGGCATCTTCAGGTCCAGCAGCACCACGTCAGGCGACGTCTCAGCCGCCGCGGCGACGCACGACGCGCTGTCCTGCGCCTCACCGACCACCACGATGTCGTCCTGCAGATCGAGGAACGTCCGCAACCCCTGCCGCACCACCGGATGGTCGTCGACCACAAGCACCCTGATCGGATCAGCAGCCACCGGGCACCTCCATGGTGACCGTCGTGCCGGCCCCCGGCTCGGACGACACCGTCAACCTGCCGCCCACGCTGCGGGCCCGCTCCCGCATCGACGCGAGCCCGAGCCGGCGCTGAGCGCCGGCGCCCGCGGCGGAGCCGCCGCCGTTGCCAGACCTGGCCACGCCAGCCCCCTTGCCGGCATCAGCACCAGCGCCGACTGCTCTGCCCCCACTGACTGCTCTGCCCGCGTCGACCGCTCTGCCAGCGCTGACTGATCCACCCGCGTCGACCGCTCTGCCAGCGCTGACTGATCCACCCGCGCTGACTGCTCTGTCTGTGTCGGCTGCTCTGCTTGCGCCGGGCGATCTGCCTGTGCCGGAGCCGCTGTCGAAGCCTGCGCCGTCGTCCGTGATGCGCAGGACGAAGCCGCGGCCGGAGCGGCGCAGGTGGATGTCCACGTGGCGGGGGTCGCCGTGGCGCAGTGCGTTGTGCAGGGCTTCCTGGGCGACCCGGTACGCCGCCTCCTGACGCTCCCCGGACAGCTTCGGCAGCTGGTCGCCGGTGAACCGGATCCTCGCGGTGTGGACCCGGTCGAGCAGCTCTGCCTGCCGCTGGAGCGCCGCTGCGAGCCCGTCGCCGTCGAGGTCGGCGGGGCGCAGACCGACCACGATGGCCTTGAGCTCGGCGGTCGCGTCCGCGGCGAGCCGGCGCACGGTTTCCAGCTCGGCGAGAGCCCGCTGCGGGTCGCGGGCCACCAGCGCGGCCGCCGCGTCGGTGGTGAGCCGGAGGCTGAACAGCTTCTGCGTCACCGCGTCGTGCAGCTCCCGTGCGATCCGTTGCCGCTCCTCCACGATGGACAGCTCACGGCTGCGCTCATACAGCCGCGCGTTGACGATCGCGATGGCCGCGTGCGCGGCGAGCAGGCGCAGCAGCTCCTCGTCGCGGGCGTCGAAACCACCGAACCGTGGAAGGCAGCGCTTGTTGGCCAGGAAGATCTCGCCGAGGATCTCGTCGCCGTCGACGATCGGCATGCCGAGGAAGTCGGACATCACCGGGTGCGCGGCCGGCCAGCCCTCGAACTGGGGATGCGTGCGGATGTCCGCCGAGCGGACCGGGTTCGGGTCGTGGAGCATCGCGCCGAGCAGCCCGTGGTGGCGGGGGATCGGCCCGATCGCCCGCCACTGGTCGTCGGACAGTCCGTCGGCGAGAAACTCGCGGAACGAGCCTTGGCCGTCGGGGATGCCGAGCGCCGCATACTCGGCGTCCAGGAGCCGCCGGGCGGCCGAGACGATCGTCTGGAGCACCTCGCGGACCGACAGGTGCGCGGTGACGGCGAGAACCGCAGCGCTCACCTCGCGGAGCTCATCGCGGTCGTAGGTGCTCATGGCTTCGACAGTACCGACGTCGGCGCGCTCTCCGCCTCGGCTCATGGACCTAGGTCGAAAGACCGGGACCAGAGCCCGTCCGATGCCCGATGTCGCCGGCCGCGGCGCTGCATAGCGTCGGTGACATGCCAACTGCCATCATCACCGGCGCCTCCCGGGGGCTCGGACAAGCGCTCAGCTCCGCCCTGATCAAGGCCGGCTGGACCGTCGTCGCCGACGGCCGCACCCTGGCGGACACACCGTCGGATGCGCTGCCCGCCGAGGTGATCCGGGTGCCCGGCGACGTCACCGACCCCGCGCACCGGGCCGCACTCGTCGAGGCGGCGCTCGCCACCGGCCGGGTCGACCTGCTCGTCAACAACGCAGGCATTCTCGGCCCCAGCCCGCAGCCGCCGCTGGCCGACTATCCACTCGAGACGCTGCGCGAAGTCTTCGAGGTCAACGTCGTCGCGCCCCTCGCCCTGACCCAGCTCGCGCTGCCCGCGCTGCGCAAGGCCGACGGCGCGGTCGTCACCATCACGTCCGACGCCGCGGTCGAGGCGTATGCGGGGTGGGGCGGTTATGGAGCGGCCAAGGCCGCCGCCGAGCAGGCAAGCAACGTGCTCGCCACCGAGGAGCCCAACCTGCGCGTCTGGTGGGTCGACCCGGGAGACCTGCGCACCCAGATGCATGCCGAGGCGTTCCCCGGCGAGGACATCAGCGACCGCCCGCTGCCAGAGACGGTGGCCCCGGCGTTCGTCGACCTCGTCACCACGCGCCCCGAGTCGGGGAGGTTCCGGCTGTGACGGCCGCCGAGCTCGCCGCACCCGGCATGGACTTCGAGCTGCCGCCCGAGCTCGAAGCGCACGAGCCACCCGAGGCGCGCGGCACTCCTCGAGACGGTGTGCGGCTGCTGCACGGCCAGGGGAGCACGGTGTCGCACCACCGCTTCACCGACCTGCCCGGCCTGCTGCGTGCCGGCGACCTGCTGGTCGTCAACACGTCCGGCACGCTGCCCGCGTCGGTGCCGGTCGCGGGTGCGCCGTTGCGGGTCCACTTCTCGACCGAGCTCGCCGACGGGCGCTGGCTGGTCGAGGTCCGCGGCGCCGACGACCTCGGCCGGCGCCCGGGGCAGCCCGGCCCGCTGCGACTGCCCGGCGGTGGCACCGTCACGCTGGAGGAGCCCTACTCGCGGGGCAGGCTGTGGTTCGCCTCCGTCAAGACCCGCACCTCCGTCATCGCCTTCCTGCATCGGCACGGGCAGCCGATCCGCTACCCCTACGTGCGGCGCCAATGGCCGATCGAGGCGTATCAGACGGTGTTCGCGACCCAGCCGGGCAGCGCCGAGATGCCGAGCGCGGCGCGGCCGTTCACCGACCGGGTGGTGACCAGGCTCGTCTCGGCAGGCGTGCAGATCGCGCCACTGGTCTTACACACGGGGGTGGCGTCGCCTGAGGCGCACGAGCGGCCGTATCCGGAGTGGTTCCGCGTGCCGCCAGGCACGGCGCGGCTCGTCAACGAGACACGGGCCGCGGGCGGCAGGGTCGTCGCCGTCGGCACCACGGCCGTCCGCGCCCTGGAGACGGTCGCCGGCGAGGACGGCCGGGTCGCCGCCGGCGAGGGCTGGACCGACCTCATCGTCACGCCCGCCCGCGGTGTTCGTGCGGTCGACGGTCTGCTCACCGGCCTGCACGAGCCGAAGGCATCGCACCTGGACCTGCTCGCCGCGGTCGTCGACCGCGACCTGCTCGCCCGCTGCTACGCCGAAGCGGTCCGCGCCGGCTACCTCTGGCACGAGTTCGGCGACGTCAACCTCCTGCTGCGATGAAAGGAGACAAGACGTCGCTGCGGTGCGGACGTGCGGCGGGTCGCGGTGGCGGCAGTGCGGGTGGGTCGGAGCAGCGCGGGAGGGTCGGAAACGGCGCGGTGGGTGGGTATGCCGTGGTGCTGGGTGGCGTGGACCTGGTGCTGTGGGACCGGGGTGCGGGTTAGGGTCGCTGGATGACGGTGCGGTGGTCGGGTGCGACGGTCGGTGAGGTTGCGGCTGCGGTGGAGGAGTTTGCTCGCAGGATCGCGGTGTTCGACGCGCCGTCCGACGGCGGCCACGGTGGTCATGGCAGCGGCCGGGGCTATGACGGGCACCGTGGGGACGGTGGCTACGGCAGGCACAGCGAGGACGGTGGCTACGGCGAGGACAGTGGTCACAGCGGGCACGTGGATCGTGGCAGCGACCGTGGCCTTGAGGGGCACCGTGGGGACGGTGGCGGCGATGGCGGGGATGGTGGCTACGGCGGGGACGGTGGCAGTGGCGGGCACAGGGAGGACGGCGGTTTCGGCAGGCACCGCGGGGAGGGTGGCTACGGCGGGGAGGGTGGCTACGGCGGGAAGAGTGGGCATGGTGAGGGGGCCGGTAATGGCGGGGGTGGCGGTGGTGTGTCGGGGCGTGGAGCGGGCGGTGTTGAGGTGAAGGTCGGCGATGCCGTTGTGCGGCTTTCGCCGGGGGTGGCGCGGGCGTTTGTGGAGGCGTTGGTTTCGTATCAGGACCCGCGGGATCGGGGGGCCTGTGATCACTGTGGTGGGGCGCGGCTGGACGACAACTTCGTCTGTGCGGACTGTGGGCAGCCGAGTGGGTTGTTCGGACAGTTGCTGCGGGAGCGGGCTGCCAGGTTTGAGGGGCCTGTCGGGGAAGTGGGGTCGGCTTTGTGAGACGTGTGGGTGGCGGGCGAGCGACGGCTCTGGTCAGTGAACGCTGCGGGCAGCCGAGTGACGCTGCGGGTGGCCGAGTGAGGGTTGGTCAGGGGGAGCGGGAGGTGGGTTGTCAGGGCCGAGGGGGCCGGAGCGTGGGGACGGGTCCGTAAAGCAGCGGGCGGGTTGGCGTTCAGGTGCAGTAGGGGTGGGGGCGACAGGGCAGCGGGTGGGTTGGTGTCAGGTGCGGTCGGGGCGGGGCGTCAGGTTTGGCGGGGCGGGCGGTGGGGCGGGGGGCGCGTCGGAGGAGGTCGGGCCGGCGGTGACGGACCGGTGCAGGGTGGCGAACTCGGTGGCGAGCTTGTCGAGGGTGAAGTGGGCGTTCAGGCCGCTCGAAGTGCGGAGAGCTGCACCCAGCGTGGGCAGTTACCATCCTTCGATGGACATGATCGCCCGTAGTCCTGCAGACGGTGTGTACCCGGCGACCGGCGATTATGTGCACGCCATCGAGGTGCGGGGGGCGGAGCGGCTGCTGTTCGTGGCGGGCACGATGGGGCTGGACGCCGCGGGAGTGCCCGGCGCCACGCTTGCTGAGCAGCTCGACCTCGTGTGGGGCAACATCCGCGCGATTCTGGCGTCGGCTCAGATGACCGTCGACAACATCGTGCGGCTGACCAGCTACCTCCGTGATGCGGCGTACGCGGAGGCCAACGCGGCTGCTCGGGTCGCGGCGCTCGGTGGCCGGGTTGTTCCGACGACGGCGATCGTCGCGCAGACCCTCGACACCAACTGGCTGGTGGAGATCGAAGTCGTCGCCGCCGCGTGATCAGCCCGAGGTCACCACGTCGTGGAGGCGGGCGAACTCGGTGGTGAGCTTGTCGAGGGTGAAGTGGGCGTTCAGGCCGCTGGGGTTGGGCAGGATCCACAGGCGGGCGCCGGCGAAGTGCTGGGCCTGGGGGCCGACCTGGACCCGTGCGGCGCCGAAGGCGGTACGGAAGGCGGTGACGCCGAGGACGGCGAGCCACCTCGGGGCGAAGCGTTCGACCTTGTCGCGGAGGATCGCGCCGCCGGTGGTGAGCTCCTCGCGGGTCAGTTCGTCGGCGCGGGCGGTGGCGCGGGCGGCCAGGTTGGTGATGCCCAGGCCGTAGCCGGGGAGCAGGTGCTGCTCGTCGGGGCGTAGCTGGCGAGGGGTGAAGCCGCCGAGGTGCAGGGCTGGCCAGAAGCGGTTGCCGGGGCGGGCGAAGTGGTGGCCGGTGGCGGCGGACCAGAGGCCTGGGTTGATGCCGCAGAGCAGGACGTCGAGGCCGGGTGCGATGACGTCCGGGAGGACCTTGTCCGCCGCGGCGGCCAGGTCTGCACGGCTCGGCCGGTCGGGCCGGTTCAGTGTCGACGCCATGCGGACAAGGATGCCAGCGGGGGCGTGCGGGCCGGGCAGAGTGGCGGGGTGGAGAACTCTTCGAAAGCTGTCGACCTCGATGCGGTGCTGGCGCTGTGGGATCAGCCTGTCGGGAGTCGTACCGACGCCGCCGACGACTTCAGGAAGTGGTATGCCGATCCGGTGCCGGTGAACGGCAGCCCGGTGACCGCTGAGGCTCTCGCGGAACGGGCGCGGGTGTTGCAGGCGGCGTTCGCGGATCGGCGGACCGAGCTGGTGCATCGGGTGGAGACCGCCGGGCGGCTGGTGATCGGGTTCTTCATGCATGTGCGGCATGTGGGGCCGTACGACACGCCGCTCGGGCGGGTGGAGGCGACCGGGCGGCAGTTGAAGATCCGGGTGACCGACATCCTGACCGTGGAGGACGGGAAGATCACTGAGATCTGGGTCATGTCGGACGAGGTGGACGTGATGCGGCAGCTCGGTGTCATCTGACGCTAGCGTGTGCGGCATGAGTGAGCGGCGGTTGATCTCCAGCGGGTCGACGTTCGAGCGGGAGATCGGGTACTCCCGGGCGGTCGTGGACGGTGACTGGGTGCACGTGTCGGGGACGACGGGGTTCGACTACTCGTCGATGACGATCTCCGACGACGTCGTGGCGCAGGCGCGGCAGTGCTGGGTGAACATCGACGCGGCGCTGCGGGAGGCCGGGGCGGGTGTCGGGGACGTGGTGCGGGTGCGGTACCTGCTGCCGGACGCCGCCGACTTCGAGCCCTGCTGGCCGGTGCTGCGCGAGTGGCTCGGCGACGTGCGCCCAGCGGCGACGATGCAGGTGTGCGGGCTGTCCGACCCCCGGATGCGGATCGAGATCGAGGTGACCGCCCGCCGCCGGAAGGGCGGCAACCTCGGCTGGCCCAGCTGAAAGCGCCCAGCACGCGAAGACGACCGGCAAAACCGGCAAAACCGGCAAGAGGGCAAAGAGAGCTAGTCCGAGATGGTGATGTTCAGCGCCGCGGCCAGGGCGCGTGACAGCGTGACCAGGTCGCCGGTGCTGATCGTGGCGCCCGCGAAGCTGGTCACGCCGCCCACGCCGGACAGGACGCAGTCGGTCAGCCGGGTGCCGTCCATGCTCGCGCCGGAGAACTGGGCGCCGGTCAGGTCGCAGCGGGCGAAGGCCGCACCGGTCAGGTCGGCGCCGGTGAAGTCGGCGCCGGTCAGGTTGCAGTCCTCGAAGAGGACGGTGGCGAACCGGGTGGCGCGGAACACCGACAGGTCGATCCGGCAGTCGCTGAGCGTGACGTCGCGCAGCACGCCGTCGAGCCAGTGCAGGCCGGTCAGCCGCGAGTCCTTGACCGCCACCCGCAGCAGGGTCGACTGGTCGCCGTGCACGTTGGCGAAGTCGCTGCTCTCGACCAGGCAGTCGGTCAGAGACACCTTGACCAGGGAGGACTCGCTCAGGTCGGCGTGGTTGAAGCGGCACTGGTCGAACTCGGCGCCCTTGGCCGAGCGGGCGGTCAGGTCCAGGTCGTAGAAGCCGACCCCGCGGTAGGAGGCCTCGTCGTGGAGGTCGTCCTCGTCGACGGTCGCCAGCTCCAGCGCCTTCGGCGGCCGGGGCGCGGCGGGCGCCGTGAACGCAAAACGAGAGGGCATACGTGTGACGGTAGTGGCAGAAGTGACGATCCGCCGAGAATCGCGGAACCCGCGGAGCGGAAAATCACGCGGCAATCGCGGCGACGCGCGCCTATCCTTGCGAACGTTATGTCTGACGTGCCCCAGCCCACCGGCGTGACCGAGCCCAGCAACGAGGGCGGCGGCGAAACAAGCGACAAGACCGGCGTCCAGAGCAGCGCCAGGAGCGGCGACAGAAGCAGCGCCAGGAGCGGCGACAAGAGCGGCGGCAGGCAGAACCGGAGACGGTCCGGAAGTCGTACAAACGCGGAAATAGCACCTGAGAACACCGCGGGTCAGGAGCTTCTGCGTGAGCTCCGCACGCGGCTGTCCGCGCTGATGCCGCAGGACCAGCACCGGCTCCGGCGCCGCATCGAGGGGGCGAAGAAGTCCCCGCACGCCCAGGCGATCGCCGAGGCCATCCGCGCCGACGTGGAGCGCGCCGAGCAGCGGGTCGAGGTCCGCCGGGCCGGGGTTCCGAAGATCACGTATCCGGAGCAGCTGCCGGTCAGCCAGCGCAAGGACGACATCCTCGCCGCGATCCGCGACCACCAGGTCGTGATCGTCGCCGGCGAGACCGGCTCGGGCAAGACGACCCAGCTGCCGAAGATCTGTCTCGAGCTCGGCCGGGGCGTGTCGGGGCAGATCGGGCACACGCAGCCGCGGCGGATCGCGGCGCGGACGGTCGCGGAGCGCGTCGCGGAGGAGCTGGGCAGCGAGCTCGGCGCCACGGTCGGGTTCAAGGTCAGGTTCTCCGACCAGTCCGGCGACCAGACGATGGTCAAGGTGATGACCGACGGCATCCTGCTCGCCGAGATGCAGCAGGATCGGCTTCTGCGCCAGTACGACACGCTGATCATCGACGAGGCGCACGAGCGCAGCCTCAACATCGACTTCATCCTCGGCTACCTCAGGCAGCTGCTGCCGAAGCGCCCGGACCTGAAGGTGATCATCACCTCGGCGACGATCGACCCGGAGCGGTTCTCCCGGCACTTCGGCGACGCCCCGATCATCGAGGTGTCCGGCCGCACGTATCCCGTCGAGGTCCGGTACCGCCCGATCGAGGCCCCCGACGAGGGCGAGGACGAGCGCGACCAGATCGACGCGATCTGCGACGCCGTCGAGGAGCTGCAGGCCGAGGGCCCCGGCGACGTGCTGGTGTTCCTCAGCGGCGAGCGCGAGATCCGCGACACCGCCGACGCCCTCGCCAAGCTCGACCTGCGCAACACCGAGATCCTGCCGCTGTTCGCCCGGCTGTCGTTCGCCGAGCAGCACCGGGTGTTCCAGTCGCACGCCGGCCGCCGGGTGGTCCTCGCCACCAACGTCGCCGAGACGTCGCTGACGGTCCCCGGCATCAAGTACGTGATCGACCCCGGCACGGCCCGCATCTCCCGCTACAGCCACCGGTTGAAGGTGCAGCGGCTGCCGATCGAGCCGGTGTCGCAGGCGTCGGCGAACCAGCGCAAGGGCCGCTGCGGCCGCACCTCCGACGGCATCTGCATCCGGCTGTACAGCGAGGAGGACTTCGAGGGAAGGCCGGAGTTCACCGACCCGGAGATCCTGCGGACCAACCTCGCGTCCGTCATCCTGCAGATGATCTCGCTCGGCCTGGGCGACCTGGCCGCGTTCCCGTTCATCGACCCGCCGGACCGCCGTAACGTCACCGCCGGCGTGCAGCTGCTGGAGGAGCTCGGCGCGCTGGAGAGCGGCCAGCGGCTCACCCCGCTCGGCCGCCGGCTGTCGCAGCTGCCGGTCGACCCGCGACTGGCCCGGATGGTCCTCGAGGCCGAGCGCAACGGCTGCGTCCGCGAGGTCATGGTCATCACCGCCGCGCTGTCGATCCAGGACCCGCGGGAACGGCCCGTGGAGAAGCAGGCGCAGGCGCAGCAGCAGCACGCGAGGTTCGCCGACAAGGACTCCGACTTCATCGGCTACGTCAACCTGTGGAACTACCTGCAGGAGAAGCAGAAGGAGCTGTCCAGCAACCAGTTCCGCAAGCTGTGCAAGGCGGAGTTCCTCAACTACCTGCGGGTCCGGGAGTGGCAGGACATCTTCAGCCAGCTGCGGTCCGTGCTGCGCAGCATGGATGTGGTACCGAACGAGGAGCCGGCCGCCCCGTACAACATCCACGTGTCGCTGCTCGCCGGGCTGCTGTCCCACATCGGGCTGAAGGACGCGGAGAAGAACGAGTACCTCGGCGCACGGGGCGCGAAGTTCGCGGTGTTCCCCGGCTCGGCGCTCTTCCGCAAGACGCCCCGCTGGGTGATGGCGGCGGAGCTGGTCGAGACGACCCGGCTGTGGGCGCGGGTCGCGGCCCGGATCGAGCCGGAGTGGATCGAACCGCTCGCCCAGCACCTGGTCAAACGCAACTACAGCGAGCCGCACTGGGAGAAGAAGCCCGCGGCGGTGATGGCGATGGAGAAGGTGACGCTGTACGGCGTCCCGATCGTCAGCTCCCGGAAGGTGAACTACGGCCGGATCGACCCGGCGCTGTCGCGCGAGCTGTTCATCCGGCACGCGCTCGTCGAGGGCGACTGGGAGACCCACCACGCGTTCTTCGCCGAGAACCGGCGGCTGCTCGAAGAGGTCGAGGAGCTCGAGCACCGGGCCCGCCGCCGCGACATCCTCGTCGACGACGAGACCCTGTTCGAGTTCTACGACCAGCGGATCGGCCCGGACGTCGTCTCCGGCCGGCACTTCGACAGCTGGTGGAAGCAGACCCGCCGGGACCAGCCGGAGCTGCTCACGTTCGACCCGGCGATGCTCGTCAACGACACCGCCGGCGGCGTCGCGAAGGACCAGTACCCCGACGCGTGGGAGCAGGACGGCCAGCGGTTCGCGCTGACGTACCAGTTCGAGCCCGGCGCCGACGCCGACGGCGTCACCGTCCACATCGGACTGCCGCTGCTCGGCCGGGTCCGGGACGCGGACTTCAGCTGGCAGGTGCCCGGCCTGCGCGAGGACCTCGTGACGGCGCTCATCAAGTCGCTGCCGAAGGCGCTGCGGCGCAACTTCGTCCCGGCGCCCGACACCGCCCGCGACGCGCTTCTTGAGTTGCCGGTCCGCGACGGGCACCTCCTGGAGGCCCTGGAGCGGGAGCTGCGCCGGATGACCGGCGTGACCGTGCCACGCGACGCCTGGGACCTGACGAAGGTGCCGGAGCATCTGAAGATGACGTTCCGGGTCGTCGACGACGGCGGCGCCGTGCTCGCCGAGAGCAAGAGCCTCCCGCAACTGCGGGACCGGCTGGCGCCGAAGGTGCAGGAGACTGTGGCCGAGGCCGCGACGGACGTCACCCGTAGCGGCAGTACCAGCTGGGACTTCGGCACGCTGCCGCGCAGCCTGTCGCGGACCGTCGCCGGGCACACCCTCACCGTTTACCCGGCGATCGTCGACGAGGGCACGTCGGTGGCGGTCAAGGCGTTCGACCTGCCGGCCCGGCAGCGGCACGAGATGTGGGCCGGCACCCGCCGCCTGCTGCTGCTCACGCTGCCGCCGGCGGCGAAGTTCGTGCAGGGCCGCCTGTCCAACGAGGCGAAGCTCGCGCTGAGCCGCAACCCGCACCGCAACGCCGTCGACCTGCTCGACGACTGCGCGTCGTGCGCTGTCGACCAGCTCATGACCGACGCCGGCGGGCCGGTGTGGGACGGCGAGGCGTTCGCGAAGCTGCGCGACAAGGTCCGCGCCGACCTGGTCGACCTGACCCTCGACGTCGTCGGCAACGTGCAGCGGATCCTCGCCGCGTCCTATGACGTCGAGCAGCGCCTCGCCCGCACCAAGAACCCGCTGCTGCTTCCCGCGCTCACCGACATGCGCGGGCAGCTGGGGCGGCTGGTGTACCGCGGTTTCGTCACCGACACCGGATGGCAGCGGCTGCCGGACCTCGAACGGTACCTGCGCGGCATCGAACGGCGCCTGGAGAAGGTGCCGACCGACACCGCCCGCGACCGCGACCGGATGCTGACCGTGCAGGAGGTCCAGCGGGAGTACGACCAGCTGGTCTCCAGCATGACCATGAGTCCCGAGCTGCGGGAGATCCGCTGGATGATCGAGGAGCTGCGGGTGGGCCTGTTCGCGCAGGCGCTCGGCACCGCCTACCCGGTCTCCGACGTGCGCATCTACCGGGCGATGGACGCGCTGCCGGCCTGATCGCGGCCGGCCCCGTTGGCGGTGCCGGCCCCGCTCACCTTCGCGAACATAACCGAAATTTCGGATATGTCCGCGTAGCGGACATATCCGCGCTGTCCAGCCCCTGCCCACCCCCGCGCTGTCCAGCCCCTGCCCACCCCCCGCGGTGTCCGGCCCCACCCCCGCGGTGTCCGGCCCCGTGCCGCGGTGTCCGGCTCCGCGCCGTGCTGTCCGGCCCTGTGCCGAGCTGTCCGGCCCGCGGGGAGGGGCTATCGGGTGACTGGTGTGCGGTCGTGTGACGGTCGGACGGCTGGGGCGAGGACGGCGACGCCGGCGGCCAGCACCGCCAGGGTCAGCAGCGCCCGGCCCATGCCGACCACGTCGGCGAGCGCGCCGATGAGCGGCGGGCCGATCAGGATCGAGCCGTAGCCGATGGTGGTGACGAGCGCGATCGACTCGGCCGGCCGGTCGGTCTCGCCGGCGGCGCTCACGGCGGCCGGGAACACCAGACACACCCCGGCGCCCCACAGCAGCGCGCCGGCGTAGGTCAGCGGCACCCACGGCGACAGGACGGTGATGAGCACGCCGGCGATGCCGAGGAGGCCGCCCGCCCGGACCGCGCCGGCCCTTCCGAGTCTCGCCGCGGCAGGTGTACCGGCGAACCGCACGACCGTCATCGCGGTGGCGAAGACCGAGTAGCCGAGCGCGGCCGACGCCTCCGACAGCCCGCGCCCCGCGTGCAGGTACAGCGCCAGCCAGTCGCCGGCGGCGCCCTCGATGACGGTCGCGCACAGCGTGAGCGCCCCGATGAGCAGCAGCGCCCGGTTCCTGACCGGCGGGCCGATCGGCCGCGCAACGGACTCCTCGAGCGAGGGCGCGAGCGAGGGCGAGGGCGCGGAGGAGACGCGCTCGTCCACGTACCGCACCAGCCCCGCGAACGTCACGGCGGTCGCGCAGCAGGCGGCCACGGTGAAATGCAGCGCGATCCCGGTGCCGCCGCGGGCCGCGAGGGAGCCCGCCGCCGCGCCGAGGATCGAGCCGAGGCTCCAGCACGCGTGGTACCGCGGCATCCACTCGCGCCCGGCCAGCTGGTCGACGGCGCTGCCCTGCACGTTCATGGCGACGTCCCACGAGCCGTACACCATGCCGAGCGCGAACAGGGCCACCGACAGCCACACCAGGTCGGGCGCCAGCCCCGCGCAGCTGAGGACCACCGCCGCCGCCACCGACATGCACGCGACCCAGGTGCGGCTGCCCAGCCGCCGGCAGACGTGCCCGGTCAGTGGCATCGACAGCAGCGAGCCGATGCCGAGCGCGAGCAGCGCCCGCCCGAGCTCGCCGGCGGTGACGTCGAGCTTGGCGACGACCGCCGGGATCCGCGACACCCACGTGCCGAGCAGCGTGCCGCTCGCCGTGAAGACGAGGGCCGTGCCGAGCGCGGCCGATCGCATCGATGAGGTCCGCTCGCTGCGCATCGCACCATCCTGCCCGATCCGGGCGGGAGCGGCACGGGTCAGAGGTCGTTGGGCCGGCGCATGAGGATGGTCTGGTCGTTGTTCCCCGGCGGCGGCGGAACCGGCGGACCCGACGGCGGACCCAACGGCGGACCGGGAGGACCCGGCGGGAACGGAGGACCGGGAGGACCGGGCGGCGGAGCCGCGGGCGAGCCGTAGACGTTCGACCCGCCCTGATACGGGGGGATCACCGAGGTCGGGTTGTCGCCGCCGGCGTTCGGCAGCTGGTACACGCCGGTGTCCGGCTCGAGGCGGTCCCTGCGGCGGAAGTAGAAGAGGCTGCCGACCAGGCCGAGGGCCGCGACGATGGCCACCACGCCGATCCAGAAGCCGAACGACAGGCCGCCCTCGTCCTTGACCGGGGCGGTCTTCGGCTCTTCGCGCGGGATCGCGCCGTTGCCGGCCTCCGGCGGGGCGATCTCCTCGGTGGAGGTGGCGGCCGGGTCGGCGGAGGCGCTGCGCGAGGACTTCACGGACTTCGACGGGCTCGGGCTGGCGCTGCCGACCACCCGGATCTTGAAGGTGTCGGTGTTGTTGCCCGGCTTCGGGTCGCTGACCTCCTGGTTGGGCGCGAGCCTGGCGACGACCCTGCCCTCGCCCTCCCCGCCGGTGCGCAGGACGAGCTGGACCGAGCCGTTGGCGGACGCGCCGCCCCGGATCGTCGTCGTGCAGGTGGCCGACCTGCCCGAGACCTGGCAGGAGCCGGCGGACTCGATCTGCACGTTCTCCGGCACGGTGACCACGACCACCACCGCGGCGTTGACCTTGCCGTGGTTGGTGACCTGGAAGCCGATGCGGGACTTGTCGCCGGCCTTGCCCTGGACGCCGTTGCCGGCCTTGGCCTCGATGTCGGCCTCGGCGGGTGCCGCGTGGGCGGGCTGGGCGACGGCGAGCGTGCCGAGCACGCCGCCGGCGAAGGCAGCGGCCAGCGCCACCGCCGCGATCCGGCGATGCGCGGCGTCGTGCCGCACCGAGCGTCCCGCGACGCGTGTCGTCGTGCTCATGTCACCCCCAAGCCGGCCCTCGGCGGACAGTAGCAGGATCCGTCAACGCAGCCGCGAGCGCCGCCCACCGCAAGGTCAGGATGCCGTGACGCCGAACACACCCGGCCCGCCGTCGCGCAGTTCGACCCCCGTGCCTCACGCCGGGGGCGGTGCGCTGACGCTCGCCAGCGCCATCAGCAGCGCGATCGCCACGAATCCGAGGTACGCGAAGCGCCGCCGCCGGACCGTCTCGTAGGCGTGCCACCACGCGATCGCCGCCTCGCACACCGGCCCGGCGACGAACACGGTGCTCCTGCGCCGCGGCACGAGCATCGGGGCGAGGCGGACAGCGTTGCTCACGTACACGCGGCGCGACGGCGGGGGCTCGTCCGGATGCCAGGCGGTCACCTGGATCTGGTGGTCGTCGTCGCCGGCCCCGTCGTCGCCGAGGAACCAGCGCTCGGACCGGCGGGCGAAGACCCGGCCGAGGAAGTCGTCGGCGGCGCCCTCGTGCCCGAGCCGGGTGCGCTGCAGCTCCAGCCAGCTCCACCGGGCCGCGACGTCGGTGAGGACGTCGCCGTACAGGTGATCCGCGTCCGCCTCGGCGCCGACGACGCGCACGGCGTCACGCCGCAGCGGCTCCAGGTGCCGCGACACGAACGCTACGTACTCGACCGGCGGCTCCGACGTCATCCGCATCACACCATCGTCGCCGCCCACAGCACGGAGCGCCACCCCTCCCGTCCCACACCGCGGAGCGCCACCCTGCCGTCCTACACCGCGGAGCGTCGCCCTGCCGGGCCACGCCGGGGGAGCGCCGCCCTGCCCGTCCGCGCCCGCGGAGCGCCGCCCCTGCGGGCCCACACCGCGGAGCGCCACCCTCACCACCAGCGACGTTCCTGAGGCGCCGAGCGCCGCCCGCCGTTCGAGCAAGGTCAACTGTTGCGTGCGGATGCGATGATCGGCCCCGTGGGCTCCGCGTTACCCGTCGGCCGGGAGGTCCTCATCCCCCGGCAGCTGTCGGTCGCCATCGACGAGGGTGGCATCCGCACGGCTTCCGGCATGCTGCCCGCACTGCTGTACACGACGGAGGGGCTGGAGCGGCACGGCCAGCGGGAGATGGTGTTCGCCGTGGTCCGCACCGGGGCGCCCGCCCCCGGCTATCCGCTGTCGATGGCGCGCACCGTCCACCGGCTCGCCGCCGAGGGCAGGCTCGTCGAGGCCGGCGACGTCAGCGTCTTCAACCAGCCCGGCATCGACATCGACGGCCGGGTCACCGGGTTCGTGTACGCCGCCGCCCCCGAGGACATCCCGTCGACCGTGACCTTCGAGCGCCCGCCGCTGGTCGCGCTGCCGCTGCTGGCCGGCGAGACCGCGGTCGTGCAGCGCTTCGGCCACGCACGGGTCCTGTCGCTGCTCGGCGCGCAGGAGCGGTACTACCCACACCCCTGGTGGTTCCGCCCAGGCCGCGCCCCGGTCGTCGACGACGCCGAGTTCCGGGCCGCGACGATGCTGTCGAAGGCGCCCGCCTACAACCTGCCGTTCCTGCGGGTCGTGCACATCGGCGACCGGCTCGAGCTGACGATCACCGCGGGCGACCCGACCTCATACATCGGCGGCGCCGACGAGGAGCTGGAGGCGTTCGAGGAGGCGCTGCGCGAGGCCGACGACGTGTGCGCGTTCCTGCCCGGCCTCGCCGACGCCCCGCAGACCTACGTGTGGACCCCCGGCCAGCGCGGCCCGGCCGCGATCGTGGCGCCCGGCGGCGAGCGCTCGACCCGCATCGGCTGCAACTTCCTGCTCCTGGTCCGCGGCACCGCCGAGCCGACCGCCCGCCAGGTCGAGGACGGCTTCGCGGTGCTGCTGACCGGCGCGATGTACGCCCGGCTGCGGCAGGCGGTCGAGGCGGGCCGCTCGATCGAGATCGGCCTGCCCGCCGGCGCCGTCAGCACCCTCGCGCTGCGGCTGGAGCCCCGCCCCGGCCCCGCGACGCGTCAGGTGGCGGAGGTGCGCCCCGGCCCCGGCGGCCACTGGCCCTCCGGCAACGGAGGCGGCGGAGGCAACGGAGGCGACGGAGGCGGCGGAGGCAACGGAGGCGACGGAGGCGGCGGAGGCAACGGAGGCGACGGAGGCGGCAACGGCGGCGACCACAACGCCGGTGAGCGGTACCGCACCGGCGAGCTCACCATCTACCACCCGCCGCGCGCCGAGGAGGCGGCTCCGGCCACCGCCGACGGCCGGACGCTGCGGCACGTCGACCGGGGCAAGATCGTGCTGCTCACGCCGGAGGAGCAGCTGCGGCAGGCGACGACGGCGGCGGAGCTCGGCGACTTCATCGACCGTGCGAGGGGCATCGTCGACCGGGCGTTCACCGGGGTCCGGCACGGCACCGAGGAGCTCATGGTCGAGTTCCGCCTGGGCCCGTCGCGGCCGGTCGGCGTGCGGATCATGGCCCGGCCGGAGGCGCCGCCGCGCGAGCTGCAGGTGGTCCTGGAGCGCCAGCTGCTGGCGCTGCGCCCGCCGACGATCCGGTTCACCGAGGTCGCCTTCCAGCTGCACCTGCGCCTGTACGGCTGAGCCCGCCGCAGCCTGTGCCGCCAGGCCCGCCGCAGCCTGTGCCGCTGAGCCTGCCGCAGCCTGTACGACTAAGCCCGCCGCAGCCGGTGCAGCACGTGCGGGGCCAGCGGGTGGTCCGGCGCCAGGCTCGGGTGCAGGAAGTCGTCCGCCGGGTCGCGGGTCATCCCGATCCGCCGCATCACCGCCTGCGAGGGCTCGTTGGTCCGCGTGGTGATGGAGACGATCTCGTCCATGCCTGCGCCGCCGGACGGGTCGGCGACGGGGCGGAACGCGAAGTCCCGCGCCGCCACCGCCGCCTCCGTCGCGTAGCCGCGCCCCCACGCGTGCCGGGCCAGCCGCCACCCGATCTCCAGGGCCGGCGTGAAGTGCGCCGGAAACCGCTGCCACGCCAGCCCGACGAACCCGACGAAGCCACCGGCCTCGGCCGCGTCGACGGCCCACAGCCCGTAGCCGTGCTCGTCGAACGCGGCCTCGATCCGGTCGGCGAACTCGTCGCTCTCGGCCCGGGTCAGCGGCCGCGGGAAGAACCGCATGACCTCAGGGTCGGCGTTGAGCGCCGCGAACGGCACCCGGTCCTCGTCGTGCCAGCGGCGCAGCACCAGCCGTGCGGTTGTCATCACCCTGCTACTGAGTACGCGATTCCCGGGCCACCTTCAACCCCCACAGGACCAGCGGCACCTGCAGCGGCAGCCGGCCGTAGGCGATCGCGCGGCGGGCCGGCGGCGCCTTGCGCCAGTCGACCGCCATCTTCACGTTGGCCGGGAACACCGCCGCGAAGAAGCCGGCGGCGGCGAGCCCGGCCGCCCGGCGGGTGCGCGGGTGGGCGAGCCCCGCCGCGAGCGCGAGCTCCGCGACCCCGCTCACGAACGTGTAGGTCCGCGGTGACCCGGGCAGCGACCGCGGCACGATCCGGTCGTAGGGCTCCGGATTCAGCAGGTGCGTGACCCCGGCCGCGGCAAGAAGCCCGGCGAGCGCGTACGCGGACCTGCGCGCCGCGACCGAGGACCGACTCACGTGAGCCGGACGATCATCTTGCCCAGGTTCTCGCCGCGGAGCATGCCGAGGAACCCGTCGACGGCGTGGTCGATCCCGTCGACGAACGTCTCCGCGACCTTCACCTTGCCCTCGCGCAGCCAGCCGGACATCTCGTCGACGAACTCCTGCCGCCGCCCCCAGTGGTCCAGCACCAGGAACCCCTGCATGGTGATCCGCTTGCTGATCAGCAGCGTCAGGTTGCGGATGCCGGTGGCGTCGGGGTTGTTGTACTGCGAGATCGCGCCGCAGATCGCGACCCGGCCGTGCAGGTTCATCCGGAAGAGCGCCGCCTCCAGCTGCTCGCCGCCGACGTTGTCGAAGAAGACGTCGATGCCGTCGGGCGTCAGCTGCTTCAGCTGGGTGCGGATCGAGCCGTCCTTGTAGTTGAACGCGGCGTCGAAGCCGAGGTCGTCGACGAGGTAGCGCACCTTCTCCGCCGACCCCGCGGACCCGATCACCAGCCGCGCCCCCCGCAGCCGCGCGATCTGCCCGACCAGGGTGCCGACGGCTCCCGCGGCGCCGGAGACGAAGACCGTCTCGTCGGGCCGCATCCTCGCGACGTCGAGGAGTCCGGCGTACGCCGTGAGCCCCGGCATGCCGAGCACGCCCAGGTACGCCGAGGCGGGCGCGATCGCGGTGTCCACGACCCGCGTGTGCTTCGCGTCGAGCAGCGCGTGCTCGCGCCAGCCGAGCCCGTGCAGCACGCTGTCACCGACGGCGACGTCTGGGCTCTCCGAGGCGATGACGGTGCCGACCGCGCCGCCGTCGAGGGCCGCGTCGACCTGGAACGGTGCCACGTAGGACGGCACGTCGTTCATCCGGCCGCGCATCGCGGGGTCGACCGACATGACGTCGTTGCGCACGAGCACCTGGCCGGGACCGGGCGCGGGCAGCTCCTCGGTGACGAGGCGGAAGTCCTCGGGCGTCGGGAAGCCGGTCGGCCGGGCGGCGAGCTGCCACACCTTGCTGCTGGTCGTCATGCGAGCTCCAGCTTGACGTCGATGTTGCCGCGGGTCGCGTTGGAATACGGGCAGACCTGGTGCGCCGCCTCGACCAGCTGCCACGCGGCGTCCCGCTCGACGCCGGGCAGGGTGACGGTCAGGGTGACGTCGAGCCCGAAGCCGCCGTTGCCGTTGGGTCCGATGCCGACCCGGGCGTTGACCTCGCTGCCGTCGACGGACGCCTTGGCGCGGCGGGCGACGACCCGCAGCGCGCTGTGGAAGCAGGCCGCATAGCCGGCCGCGAACAGCTGCTCGGGGTTGGTCGCGCCGCCGGCGCCGCCCATCTCCTTCGGCACCGCGACGTCCACGTCGATGATGCCGTCGGTGCTGGTGACGTGGCCGTCGCGGCCGTCGCCGGTGGCGGTGACCTCAGCGGTGTACAGGACTGCCATCAGGAGGGCCTCCTTGCAGGTCGGTGAGCGCGCCGGTGAGGCGCACCAGGGTTTCGCGGAGCTCGTCGAGCTCGTCGATGCCGAGCCCGCCCTCGCAGACGAGCCTGCCCGGGACGTCCCGGGCCCGCTCGCGCAGCGCGGCGCCGGCCGCGGTGAGCTGGATGGTGACGGACCGCTCGTCGTCGGCGCGGCGCGCCCGCGTGACGAGGCCGGCCGCCTCCAGGCGCTTGAGCAGCGGCGACAGGGTGCTGGAGTCGAGCCGCAGGGCGGCGCCGATCTCCTTGACGGTCCGCTGGTCCTGCTCCCAGAGCACGAGTAGGACCAGGTACTGCGGGTACGTAATGCCCAGCTCGTCGAGCAGTGGCCGGTATCGCGCGGTGACGGCCCGCGAGGCCGTGTACAGCGCGAAGCAGACCTGCTGGTCGAGTGCCAGAACATCCCTCACGTCCAGAACGGTAGCACGCGATTAAGTCGTGCACGACTTAAGTGACCCATTGACACTTTTGTTTGTCCGGGGCAAAGTTCTGACAGAAGCAACGGAAGGTGCGTTCGGCGCGCTCCTCCCTCCCCGCGATCGCGACGGTCCCGCACAGGCCCGCGATCCATCCGGAAGGAGCACGTCCTGTGCGTATACCTGTTCGGAAACTGATCGCGGCCGCCGCCGTCGCGGCCCTCCTCGCCGCGGGTGGTGCGGCCACCCCCGCGTCCGCCGCCCCGGCGTACAAGGTCCTCGTCTTCTCCAAGACGGCAGGCTTCCGCCACAGCTCGATCCCCAACGGCATCGCCGCCGTCCAGGCCCTCGGCAGCGCGAACAACTTCGCCGTCGACGCGACCGAGGACGCCGCCGCGTTCACGACCGCGAACCTGGCCCAGTACAAGGCGGTCGTGTGGCTGTCGACCACCGGTGACGTGCTCGACGCCACCCAGCAGGCCGCGTTCGAGTCCTACATCCGCGCCGGCGGCGGCTACGTCGGCGTGCACGCCGCGGCCGACACCGAGTACGCCTGGCCCTGGTACGGCAACCTCGTCGGCGCCTGGTTCGCCTCGCACCCGGCGCAGCAGCAGGCGACGATCAGGGTCGAGGACCGCTCGCACGCGGCCACCGCGCACCTGCCGCAGACCTGGACCCGCACCGACGAGTGGTACAACTACCAGACCAACCCCCGCAGCACCGCCAAGGTCCTCATGAGCCTCGACGAGGGCAGCTACAGCGGCGGGTCGATGGCCGGCGACCACCCCATCTCGTGGTGCAAGCAGTTCGACGGCGGCCGCAGCTGGTACACCGGACTCGGCCACACCGAGGCGTCCTACACCGAGGCGAACTTCACCGCCCACCTCCTCGGCGGCATCAAGTGGGCCGCGGGGCAGGTCCAGGCGGACTGCCGCCCCGAGACCGGCTACCAGGCGCTGTTCGACGGCAGTCAGGCGAGCCTCAACCAGTGGCGGCAGGCCGGCCCCGGCGGGTTCACGCTCGCCGACGGCACGCTCACCTCGTTCGGCGGCATGGGGCTGCTCTGGTACCCGGTGAGCCAGTTCTCCAACTACTCGCTGAAGGTCGACTGGCAGATGCCCGGCGACGACAACGGCGGCGTCTTCATCGGCTTCCCCGACCCCAACGGTGACCCGTGGGGCCCGGTCAACGCCGGCCACGAGATCCAGATCGACGCGACCGACGCCGACCCGTCCCGCACCACCGGCAGCGTCTACAGCTTCAAGGCCCCCGACGCCGCCCTGCGCGCCGCCGCCCTCAACCCGCCCGGGCAGTGGAACACCTACGAGGTCGGCGTGCACGGCCAGCGGGTCGAGATCTGGCTCAACGGCGTGAAGATCAACGACTACACGAGCACCCGGGCGATCCAGTCCGGCTACATCGGCGTGCAGAACGACGGCGCCGGCGCCGACATCTTCTACCGCAACATCCGCATCAAGACCGACGGCAGTCAGCCGGCCACCGACATCGCCCGCGGCAAGACCGCGACCGCGTCGTCGGTCGAGCCCAACAGCACGCTCGTCGCGGCGAACGCGGTCGACGGCAACAGCGCGACCCGCTGGGGCAGCGTCCACGCCGACCCGCAGTGGCTGCAGGTCGACCTCGGCGCCTCGTACAACCTCAACCGGGTCCGGATCAACTGGGAGGCCGCCTACGCGAAGGCGTACCAGATCCAGACCTCTCCGGACGGGAACACCTGGACCAACGTCTACACCACGACCACCGGCGACGGCGGCGTGGACGACGTCACCCTCACCGGCACGGGCCGCTACGTCCGCGTGAACCAGACCCAGCGCGGCACGCAGTGGGGCTACTCGATCTGGGATCTCAGCGTGTACGGCACGCCGGCCGGCACCGGTCCGCAGTCGCTGTGCCGCAACTGCCCGGTGACGGTGTCGTCCGTCGAGTCCGGCAGCCCGCACGCCGGCGCCAACGCCGTCGACGGCAACACCGCGACCCGCTGGGGCAGCGCCTACAGCGACCCGCAGTGGATCCGCCTCGACCTCGGCGCCACCCGCACGATCACGCGGGTGCGGCTCAACTGGGAGACGGCGTACGGCAAGGCGTACCAGATCCAGACCTCGCCGGACGGCAACACCTGGACGAACATCTACACCACGACGACCGGCGACGGCGGCATCGACGACGTGACCGTCAACGGCTCCGGCCGCTACCTGCGGGTCAACGGCACCCAGCGCGGCACGCAGTGGGGCTACTCGCTGTGGGAGCTGGAGGCCTTCGGCTCCTGACCCGCCATACTTCGAAGATGCGCGATTCGGTGCGGTGGTCCGCGGTGGTCTCCTCGGCCACCGCACCGGTCCTGCTCATCGGCGGGTGGAGCGTCGCCGCGGCGCTCCAGCCTTCCTTCGACCCGCTCCGCGACACGATCAGCGCCCTGGCCGGCCTCGGCGCCACCGACCGGTGGGTGATGACGGTGGCGCTGCTCGGGGTCGGGATCTGCCACGTCGTCACCGCCCACGGCCTGCGCCCCGTCGCCACGCAGGCCCGGGTCATGCTCGCCGCGGGCGGGGCCGCCACGGTCCTGGTGGCCGCGTTCCCGCTGCCGCGGGCCGGCTCGTCGGGCGCGCACCAGGCAGCGGCGACCATCGCGTTCGCCTGCCTGGCCATCTGGCCGGCCCTGAGCCGCGTCCCGCTCGCGCGGGTGGCCACCGGGGTGCTGGTCACGCTCGTCGTGCTGTTCTCGATCGCCCTCGCCGCCGGTGTACTGGTAGGGCTCGCCGAACGGTTGGCCGCCGGCGCCCAGGCGCTCTGGCCGCTCGCGGCCGTGCTCCTCCTCCGCCGCCGGCGTGTGACGGTCAGCGGGCCTGTGTGATCAGGTCGGCGGCCTTCTCCGCGATCATGTAGACCGGTGCCATGGTGTGGCCCCGGTTGATGACGGGCATCACCGAGGCGTCCACCACCCGCAGGCCGGTCAGCCCGCGCACCCGCAGCGACGGGTCGACGACCGCGTCGTCGCCGGTGCCCATCCGGCAGGTGCCGACCGGGTGGTACAGGGTCTCGGAGTGCCGGCGGATCGAGCCGGCGACGCCGTCGTCGTCCAGGACGCCCGCGTACGGCTCCATCGGCTCGCCGACGTACGGCTTGAGCGCCGCGGACCTCGCGAGGCGTTCGGCGACCCGTACACCCCACACCATCCGCCGCAGGTCGGCCTCCTCGCTGAGGTAGCCGGGCTCGATCACCGGCGGCTCGGCGGCCGTCGGCCCGCTGATCCCGACGGTGCCGCGGCTGCGCGGCTGCAGGAGCACCACCCCGATCGTCAGCCCGTGCGCCGGCGGCGGCACCATCCCGTGCTCGACGAACGGCACCGGCGCGAAGATCAGCTCGATCTCCGGCGGGATCCCGGGGTCGGGCGCGACGAACGCGACCGCCTCCGCGACGTTCGACGACAGCATCCCGGTGCGGCCGAGCAGGTATCTGGCGACGCTGCCGAGCGACTCGGCGGCGAACATCGTGATCGGCTCGGGACAGTGCGCGACCACTCCCGCCGACAGGTGGTCCTGCAGGTTGGCGCCGACGCCGGGCAGCTCGTGCACCGGCTCGACCCCGGCGGCCCGCAGCGCGTCTGGATCGCCGATGCCCGACAGCTGCAGGATCTGCGGCGTGTTCACCGCGCCCGCGCAGAGCAGCACCTCCTTCTTGGCCGTCACCTCGCGGACGGCCCCGGCCGCGTCCTTGTACGCGACGCCGACGACCCGGCGCTGCTGCTGCTGTTGCTGCCTGGCCGCCGCCCCGCTCAGCCGCAGCCGGTCGACCGTCGCACCGGTGCGCACGGTCAGGTTGGGCCGCTTCAGGACGGGCCGCAGGTATGCGTCGGCGGCGCTGAACCGGGCGCCGCGGTGCTGGGTGACGGGCGTGGGGGAGCAGCCACTGTTGTCGGGCCCGTTGAGGTCGGCCGTCGCGGGGATCCCCTCGGCGACGCACGCCTCCAGGAACGCGGCGGTGATCCGGCTCGGGCTGCGCAGCTCCCGAATCCACAGTGGACCGTCCGCGCCGAGCGAGCCTCGCTCCCCGACGCGCCGCTCCACCTTCTGGAAGTACGGCAGCACCTCGGCGTAGGACCAGCCGTCGACCCCCCACCCGTCGTAGTCGGCGGCACAGCCACGGATCCACATCTGCGCGTTGATCGACGTCGACCCACCGAGCGTCCGCCCACGCGGAAGCCCCCGGAAGCGCGAATCAAGGGAACAGCGTCGATCGCATGCCGTTGAAGCATCGCCCGGGGCGGAAGAATCGATCGGGGAACCTGACATGGGGTGGCAGGAATGGGGGTCAGGATGGGGGCATGACTGGATTTGCCACGCTCATCATGGTGAGCATCGATTGTGCCGAGCCGCCGGTGCTGGCGGAGTTCTACAGCGAGATGCTCGGGTGGGAGGTGACGCACACGCAGGCGGAGTACGCGATGGTCAGCGACGGGAAGACGTCGATCGGGTTCGGGCAGATCGGGAGCTACGAGAAGCCGACGTGGCCCGAGGGGCCGGTGCCGAAGCAGTTCCACCTGGACTTCTACGTCGACGATCTCGCGGATGCCGAGGAGCGGGCGGTGAAGCTCGGGGCCACCAGGGCCGAGTTCCAGCCGGCGCCGGAGCGGTACCTGGTGCTCATCGACCCCGCGGGGCACCCGTTCTGCGCCTGCCTGCGGTCGTAGCGCGCGACGGTCAGCGGGTCAGGGTCGAGGACGAGACCGATGGGGGGCGGGCGCCGAGGAAGTAGATGCCGGGGAAACCCTGCGTCTCGAAGCCGGCGCTCGGGTTCTTGCGCAGCGTGGAGCTCTCGATGGACATGGTGCCGGAGCGGTCGTTGCTGACGAAGAAGACGGCGCCGCCGCCCTCGTTGGCCTTGTTCTGCTCGACGAGGGTGCCGGCGAGGCGGACGGTGAACTGGTTGCCGTCGCAGTAGATGGCGCCGCCGCTGCCGCCGCCGGGGGTGCCGGGGCGGGCGGGGTTGGCGCCCTTGCCGGCGGCGGAGTTGTAGGACAGGACGCTGTTGAGCACCACCCAGGACACGCCGATGCTGCTCAGGGCGCCGCCGTTCGCGCAGACGCCGCCCTGGCCGGCGGCGCCGCCGAAGGTGCTGCTCACGATGTAGACGGGCTGGTTGTGGTACTGGCTGAGCACCCGGATCGCGGCGCCGCCGAGGTCCGGGCCGGTCTGGTCGCAGCGGTTGCGGACGAAGCGGGCGTTGACGACCTTGAACCGGCCGCCGCGGACGAAGATCGCGCCGCCTCCGCCGCCCTCCGTGGTGTCGCCGGTGGAGTTGCCGTCGGCGAAGGTCAGGTTCTGCACGGTCAGCGACGGGTGGTCCTGGTCCTGGCAGTGCGAGGTGGTCCAGCCCTGGTTCTTGTCGCACGTGTTCATGTAGAGGATGCGCCGCTTGCCCTCGCCGCTGAGGGTGACCTTGCCGCCGCCGTCGAGCACGATCTTCGCGCCCTGCACGTTCTTGATCTTCGCGGTGGCCTTCATCGTGATCGTGACGGGCTGCGGGCCGCAGTTGAACGTGATGACCCCGCCGGCGCCGACCGCCGACACGACCGCCTCGGACGTGCAGCTCGCGGGGGTGCCGTTGCCGATGACGCGGGTGGGTTTCGACGTGTCGGCGGCGCGGGCCTCCGCCGGGACCGTGGCCCGGCCGTTCGGGTTGCCGTTCGCCTGCGGGGGCGGCGGCGCGGCGGAGGTGCTGCTGGGTGCGCTTGACGTCGCCGGTACCGACGACGCCGCCGCGACCGGGGAAGAAGGCGTGGGCGAAGCGGGAGCGGCGACATTGCGGGGCGACCCGCCGCACCCGGCGAGGGCGAGAACGACCGTCGTCAGTGCCGCTGCCAGGGCGCGTCGTCGCATCCGGCGATCCTACTCAGCCGAGACCGCGCTCCCAGTCCACGGCGGCGGCCTCCAGGGCCTGCGGGTCGAGGTCGAGCGTGATCGGGTAGTCGTACGTGCGCATCCGCTCCTCGCCGAGCCAGGGCGGCGCCGCGGCCAGGGAGAACCCGACCGTGACCCGCGGCTGGAGATGGTCGTGCTCCTCGAGCGTGAAGGTCAGGCCCGGCGACGCGAACGCCAGCCGGTCCGGCAGCTCCAGCCGCCCCTTCGCGGCCCGCAGGAGCCACTGGCCGAGCCCCGCCGCCTCCGCCCCGGTCAGGCAGGCGTCGCGGAAGGTCCACGCCCGCCCGTCGCCGGCGTCGACGACCCCCTCGACGACGAGCAGCTCGCCGGTGCGGTCCGCCACGCTGAGCGCGACGGAGACACCGCCGGGTCCTTCCAGCAGCATGCGATCAGCATCGCAAAGCGGGGCGCGCCGGCGCACCGGACGTTCGGGCGGACCGCAGGCCCGCTACGGTGGCGAAATGACGACGCGACCACGACTGGCGGAGCTGCTGGACATGGCGCCGCACCCGGAGGGCGGCTGGTTCCGGGAGACCTGGCGCTCGCCGGTGGCGTTCTCGCCGGAGGGGTACGACGGGCCGCGCAACGCGGCGACCGCGATCTACTTCCTGCTGCACCCGGGCGAGGAGTCGGCGTGGCACGTGGTCCGCTCCGACGAGCTGTGGTTCTGGCACTCGGGCGGCCCCCTCGCGCTGCGGCTGGGCGGCTCCGGCGAAGCGCCCGGCGAGGGCCCGACCACGCTCCTGGGCGGTGATGTCGCGGCGGGGCAGCGCCCGCAGGTGCTGATCCCCGCCGGCGTCTGGCAGGCCGCCGCCCCGACCGGCACCGAGCCGGTCCTGGTCAGCTGTGTCGTCGCCCCGGGCTTCGACTTCGCCGACTTCCGCCTGCACGACAAGGCCTGACGGTCCACATCGGACTGTGATGGTGTCCGATGTGGACCGTCCCGGCGTCAGGCGACCCGGCGGGCGAAGCTGAACGCGTAGACCGGCGAGAGCTTCACGCCGCCGCGTTCGGTGGAGGCGTGCACCATCCGGCCGCCGCCGACGTAGATGCCGACGTGCCCGGAGGCCGGGAACACCAGGTCGCCGGGGCGCAGCTCGCCGCGCCCGACCGGCCGGCCGACCCTGGCGAGCCCTCCGGTCTGGTGCGGCAGCGAGATGCCGATCCGCTGGAACGCGGCGGCGACGAGGCCCGAGCAGTCGAACCGGTCGGGGCCGGCCGACCCGAACCCGTAGCCCTTGCCGACCTGGGCGAGCGCGAACCCGACCACCCCGCCGCCGGCTGCCGGCGCCCAGCTGGGGGGCGCCCACGTGGAGGCGTCAGTGGCCCTCGGGGGGCGACGGGTCACCGGCGGGCGCTGCCGGCCCGGTCCGGTGCGCGGCGCGGTCGAAGCCCGGGTCCGCGGTGCCGGCCGGCTCCGGCTGGCCGGCCGCTGCCGGGTGACCGCCCCCGCGACGGTCACCGCCTCGGCCCGCGCCGTCGCGGAAGACCCCGCGGCGGCGTCAGCGGCGGCCTGCGCCGCGGCGGCCTGCTGGGCGAGCCGCGCCCGCTGGGCGTCCCGGCTCGCGGCACGCACCTCGCGGAGCTCGGCGCGGGCATCGGTCGTGCCGCCCTCGTAGTACCAGACGGACCTGACACCGACCGGTGGCATCGTCGTGCTGATCCGTGCGGCCGGCGACGTGTCGGCTGGGGCGCCGTGGGCCGGCGCGCTCCCGGCCACCCCGCACAGCACCACGCAGAGCGCGGTGCCGAGGTTGATGCGCAATGTGCGTGCCGTCCTGCGGGGACGGCGTAACGGATGTGTGGACAGTGCGACTCCCCGCTCGGCCCGGGGCTCTCCTGCGCTCTCCGGCTGCCCTGCCGTCACGGAGTCGTCACGGTCGGGCGGTGCCTCCCAGCGGTCGGAACCGCCAGGACGCGTGTGCCGGAAACCCGGGCAATGATGGTTGCCAGTGCCACATTCCCACAGATCACGAAGAAGTCTGGCATTTTGCGCAAATTGCTATTGGCGCGCGCTTTCCGCTCGTACCGACGGGAAATAGCGCGAATCGATCAGGCTTCCGGCTCGGAGACGTCGGCGACCGCCGCCCCCAGCGCCTCGATCGCGGCACCGGCGTCGACGGCCAGCGCCACGCCGTGCCGGCCGGCGCCGAGCGTGATCTCCCGCCCGAGGATCCGCTCGTCGGCGACCACCGGCCAGGCCGTCGACGAGCCGAACGGCGTGATCGTCCCGCGCTCGTAACCGGTCGCGTCGCGGGCGGTCGCGGCGTCCGGCATCGACAGCCGGTTGACGCCGAGGAGGGCGCGCAGCTTCGGCCACGAGATGACCCGGTCGCCGGGCACCAGCACGAACCGGTAGTCCCCGTCGCCGACCCGCACCACGATCGTCTTCACGACGTCCGGCACCTCGACCCCGCGCGCCGCCGCGGCCTCGGCGAGGCTGCGCACCGGACCGTGCTCGACGATCCGGAACGCGATCCCACTCGCCTCTGCCGCCGCGACGGCTGGATTCTCGGCCATGCTCGCCACGGTACCGCCGGAGCTACGCCACCAGCGGCCGCACCCGCTCCGCCACGAACCGCATGAACCCCTCCGGATCCGGGTCGTCGGGCGTCGGCTGGAGGACCACGGTGTCGGCACCGGCGTCCGCCCACCGCGCGACGGCGTCGGCGACGGCGTGCGCGTCCCCGGCGACGGTCACGTCCTGCCCGTCGTGGTAGCCCCAGCGCACCCGCTCCGCAGCCATCCGCGCCTCGGCGTCGTCGCCGGTCGCGGCGTGCAGGTAGACGACGACGGGGTGCGGATCCGTGCGGCCCGCCGCCTGCCGCCCCTCGTCGATGTGCTGCCGCGCCGCCCGGACCGCTTCGACGCCGGTGCCGCCGGTGAGGATCGTGCCGTCGGCGAGCTCCCCGGCGAGCCGCAGCGTGCGCTGCCCGGTGGCGCCCACGTAGACGGGCGCACCGGAAGGCGGCCAGTCGAGCGCGACGCCGTCGAGGTGGACGTACCGGCCGTCGACGGTGATCCGCTCACCGGCGAGCAGACCGCGCAGCGCCGTCACGTACTCGCGCAGCAGCGTGATCGGCGACTCGGCCCGCGCGCCGACCTGCGCCATCCAGTCCTGCACGCCGTGCCCGACGCCGATGATGGCCCGGCCCGGGAACAGCCGGTACAGCGTCGCCAGCTCCATCGCGGTCACCGCCACGTTGCGGAACGGCACGGGCAGCAGCCCCACCGCGATCCGCACCCGCTCCGACCAGGCGAGCGCCGCCGCGGCGGTCGCGACCCCGCTCTCCAGGAAACAGTCCTCCCACAACCACAGCTCTTCCAGGCCGCTCTCGTCGGCGGCACGGACCACGGACCGCAGCCGCTCCGGCGGAAGCTGCGGCACGAACACGGCACCCAGCGTCGTCATGCGGACAATGCTGCCAGGATCGCCCGCACCCTGGCGGCCCGACCGGCGGCGGTGCGCAGCTTCACCAGGTTGAGGATCAGCCCGTACCGCTCGGTCGCCGGCAACGCGTCGAACCGCTCCTTCGCCCGCTCGTCGCCGCCCAGCGCCTCGGCGAGGTCGGGCGGCACGGTGGCGTTGCGCTGCGACGGGTACGCCGCGGCCCACCGCCCGTCGGCCCGCGCCCTCTCGACCTCGGTCAGCCCGGCGGGCCGCATCCTGCCGGCCGCCGTCAACGCCTCGACCTTCGCCACGTTGACCTGTGACCAGGTGCTGCGGGGGCGGCGCGGCACGTACCGCTGCAGGAAATGCCGATCATCGAAGCTCTTGCGCTGCCCGTCGATCCACCCGAAGCACAGCGCGACGTCCAGGGCCTCCTGCACGGAGATGCTGGTGATCCCGCTGCCCTTCTTGCCGACGAGGATCCAGATCTCGCCATCTTGGCCGTGGTACGACTCGAGCCACCGCTCGAACGCCGCCGTGTCGGCGAACAGGACCGGTTCCATCAGGCCATCTCCAGGTAGTGCCGGTTGTGCATGATCGCGACGATGTTGCCGAACGGGTCGGTGACCGCGGCGGTGACGAAGCCCGGCCCGCGCTCGGTGACCGGCTGCAGCGGCGCCGCCCCCAGCGCGAGCAGCCGTTGCAGGGTTCCGTCGAGGTCGTCGACGTGCCAGTACATGAACGCACCCGCGGGCGTGCCGGTGTCGTGCGGCGCGTACCGGCTGTCGACGATGCCGAACTCGGCCTGCCGGTCGCCGACGCGGAACTCGGCGTAGCCGGGCCGCTCGAAGTACGGCTCGACGCCGAACAGCTCCGCGTACCACCGCTTGGCCGCGTCATGGTCCTCGGCGAACACGTTCAGCGTCGCGAAACCCCGGAATGTCGTCATGTGAAGCACGCTATCGGGCATTGCGGAAAGGTACGTTCCGCAATGTCTGACAGACTTGGCCGATGCTGGAGACCTCGGCGCGGCTGCTGCGGCTGCTGTCGCTGCTGCAGAGCCGGCGGGACTGGTCGGGCGCGGCCCTCGCCGAGCGGCTCGCCGTCACCACCCGCACCGTGCGCAACGACATCGAGCGGCTGCGCAGCCTCGGGTACCACATCGACTCCAGCACCGGGATCACCGGCGGCTACCGGCTCGGGGCGGGTGCCGCGACGCCGCCGCTGCTGCTCGACGACGAGGAGGCCGTCGCGGTCGCGGTCGGGCTGCGCGCGGCGGCCGCCGGGTCCGTCACCGGGCTGGAGGACCCGGCGCTGCGGGCGCTGATCAAGCTCGAGCAGACGCTGCCGCCGCGGCTGCGCCGCCGGGTCGACGCGCTGCGGTCCGCGACGGTCTCCGCGGCCGGCGGCGGGCCGACGGTCGACGCGTCGCTGCTCACCGCGCTCGCCGCGGCGACCCGGGACCACGAGCGGATCAGCTTCGACTACAAGGACCGGCGCCGCCGCGCGGAGCCGCACCGGCTCGTCTACACCGGCCGGCGCTGGTACCTGCTCGCGTGGGACCTCGACCGCGCGGACTGGCGCACGTTCCGGGCGGACCTCGTGGCGCTGCACCCGCCGACGGGCGTCCGGTTCGAGCCCCGCGACCCGCCCGGCGGCGACGCCGTCGCCCACGTGATGCGAGGGGTGTCGTCGGCGGCGTGGCGGGTGCCGGCCCGGGTGCGGGTGCACGCGCCGATCGCGGCGGTGACGGCGCGCCTGGCGTCGACGGCCGGGGTGCTGACCCCGACCGGCGAGGCCACCTGCGAGCTGGAGACCGGCGCCGACAAGCTCATGGACCTGGCCGGGTTCCTGGGCACGATCGGCTTCCCCTTCACCGTGCTCGACCCGCCGGAGCTGCGCGACCTGCTCCGCGACCTCGCCGCCCGCTATCAGGCGGCTTTATAGCCGCCGTTCAGCTTCATAGCCGCCGTTCAGTGGACGGCCGTCGTGGACCGTTCGATCAGGCGGGTCGGGAGGATCACGCGCCGGGCGGGGCCGTCGTCGCCCTCCAGGCGGGCGAGCAGCAGGCGCGCCGCGTGCCGGCCCATCTCCTCCGGGTCGTGCGCGACCACCGTCACCCCGAGCACGTCACCGAGGTCCAGCTCGTCGAACCCGATCAGCGCCTTGTCCCGGTTGCCGCTCGCGCGCAACGCCCGCAGCGCACCCGTCGTGATCCGGTTGTTGGTGGTGAACACGGCCGTCGGCGCCGGGTCGCGGGCGAGCAGCGAGTGCACGGCGCGCTCGGCCTTGTCGACGTCGTGCGCGTCCTCCAGGAGGTAGTCGCGCCAGCCGGTGATCCCGGCGGCCTCCATCGCCTCCGCGAACCCCTCGACCCGGTCCTGGTGCGTGGTGAGCCGCGACAGATCCCCGACGATGCCGATCCGCCGGTGCCCGCGCTCCAGGAGGTGCTCGGCGGCGCTCTTCGCCCCGCCCCGGTTGTCGAGCAGCACCGCGTCCGCAGTCAGGTCCACCGGTGGCCGGTCCACGAACACGAACGGGCTCCCGTGCCGCCGCTCAGCCGCCAGATGCCCGTGCTCCGCCATCGTCGAGACGACGACGAGCCCCCTGACCCTGCGCTCCAGCAGCGAGTCCGTCAGCCGCCGCTCCCACTCCGGGTTCTCGTCGGTGCTGGCGGTGATCAGCTGCAGCCCGTGCATGCGCAGCTCCCGCTCCAGCCCGCTGGCGAGCCGCGAGTAGAACGGGTTCGCCAGGTCCCCGCTCAGCAGCCCCACCAGCGTCGAGGTGTTGCCGCCGCGCCGCAGCTCCCGGGCGGTGCGGTTCAGCCGGTACCCCAGCTCGTCCGCCGCGTTCTGCACCCGCGCCTTGGTCTCGACCGCGACATACCCCTCGCCGCTCAACGCCCGCGACGCCGTCTTGACCGACACACCCGACAACGCCGCCACCTGTGCGAGGCTCGGCCGGCTACTCATCGCTGGATTATGGCAGCCTTCCGCCGCCCGCTCGCACACTGTTGCCGTCGCCGCCTACCGTGACGCTCATGGCGCACGAGCTGTGGGCGAAGGGCGACGCCTACGAGGCGTACGTGGGCCGCTGGAGCCGCCCCATCGCCGCCCGCTTCCTGACCTGGCTGGCCGTCCCACCCGGCCGCCGCTGGCTCGACGCCGGCTGCGGCACCGGCGCCCTCACCGGCACCATCCTCACCACCGCCAGCCCCGCACAGCTCACCGGCCTCGACCCGTCGACCGCCTTCCTCACAACAGCCTCGTCCCGCCTCACACCCCCGCCCGCCACCAGGACGACAAGTCCAGACCCGGCCGCGCCGCGGTCCGGTTCGGTCGCCGGCGCGGACCTGGGCCTTGCCGGTTCGAGCACCGCCTCGGGGGCGGGTCCGGACGTCGATTTGGGCACGGGCACGGTTTCGGGCGCTGCCTTGAATTCTGCTGGCTCAGGGCCCGGTGGGGGTTCGAACACTGCCCTGGGCCTTGCCGGCGCGGGGGCGCGACCGGGCGTTGCCTCAAGCGCCGGCGCGGGTCCGGAGGCGGCCTTTGGTCATCCCGGCGCGGGGTCGGGTTCGGGGGCTGTCCCGGGCGTCGGCGCGGGCGTCGCCCCAGGTGCGCGGTTCGTCGCGGGGGACGCTCAAGCGCTGCCGCTGGCGGACGCGGCCGTCGACGTCGTCGTCAGCGGCCTCGCCCTCAACTTCGTGCCGTCGCCCGCGGCGGCCGTCGCCGAGTTCGCCAGGGTGACAGCGCCTGGCGGGACCGTCGCGGCGTACGTCTGGGACTACGCCGACGGCATGGCCATGATGCGCTACTTCTGGGAAGCCGCCGCGACCCTCGACCCGGCCGCCGCCGAGCTCGACGAGGGCCGCCGCATGTCCATCTGCTCCCCGGCCGCCCTCAGCACCCTGTGGTCCGCCGCCGGCCTGACCGCCGTCACGACCCGCCCGATCGACACCACCGCGGTCTTCGCCGACTTCGACGACTACTGGACCCCGTTCCTCGGCGGCACCGGTCCGGCGCCCAGCTACGTCGCCTCCCTCCCCACCGACCACCGCGACGCCCTGCGCGATCTGCTCCGCGTCCGCCTCCCGCACACCGCCGACGGTTCGATCCCCCTACTGGCCCGCGCTCTGGCCATCCGCGGCACCACTACCTGAAACCCCCGCCCACGGCAGCTTCACCGGCCCCGGCGCGCGGACAGCCACCGCGTCACCCCCCACGCTCTACGGCACCACCGTCTGACAGAAGCCTTCATCAACACGGCAGACGAACCCGTCAACGCCGACGCCTTCGCCCGGCGCTGATGGCGGCGACCGTCGGACCAGCGGACGGTCGCTCTGCGCAGGTCGTGGCACGGCGGCTCCCGTACCGACGCCGCCGACGCCAGACCGAGGGCTGGTCAGGACGTGTGTAAGCGCCATTCGGTGAGGAGGGTGGTCTCCTGGTCGGCGGTGAGGCGCTCGGACGGGGGTGGGAGCGGGTCGAGCAGGGCCGACTCGTAGGTCTCGCGGATCGTCTGGCGCAGCGGGCGGGGGGACAGGCCCGCCGCGAACGCCGCCGACGGGTCCGCGGCGTCCAGGGCCGCCTCGGCGTCGAACGGGTGCCACAACGGCAGGCGCTCCTCGTCGATGCCGCGCGTACGGAGGAAGTCGGCGTCGACCCAGGTCAGCGTCGTCCCGGGCGGCCCGACCTCGGCGAGCATCGCCTCCAGCAGCCGCTCGAACGAGAACGGCGGGGCGGGACTCACCGCATGGAACACGCCGCCGCCGGGGCGGTCCAGCAGGCGGATCGTCCAGTCGGCCATGTCGCGGGCGTCGATGACCTGGATCGCCGCGTCCCGCGGGCCGGGCGCGAGGACCTCGCCGCCGCGGGCGACCCGCTCGACCCACCACGTGAACCGCGACAGGTGGTCGTGCGGGCCCACCACGTACGTCGGCCGGATGATCACCGTCGAGGTCCCGAACCGCTCCTCGGCGACGCGTTCGCACGCGGCCTTCAGCGGCCCGTAGGTCTCGTTGGTGATCTCCTCGACGGTCGGGTCGTCGAGCTTGAGCAGCGGCGAGTCCTCGGCGAACCCGGGCCCCGCGGGCACGTCGTAGACCGACACGCTGGAGATGTACACATAGCGCCCGCCGCGCTCCCCGATCGCGTCGGCGAGCCCGTGCACCTGCCGCGGCAGATAGGCACTGACGTCGATCGTCGCGTCCCAGCCCTCGTGCCCCGCGAAGAGCCCGTCGGGCAGCGCGTTACGGTCGGCGTGCAGATGGGTGGCCGCCGGGAAGAGGTCGGCGCCGGTCTGTCCCCGGTGCACGAGCGTGACGTCATGACCCGCCGCGAGCGCGGCTTCGGTGATGTGCCGCCCCACGAACCTGGTGCCCCCGACGATCAGGATCCGCATACCCACCAGCTTAGTGGCGCATCCCGACCCCGTCCGCCACCGTCACCGTGAGGTCGCAATCCCTGCACATTCCGTCAACACCAACGGATCCTCCAGCTTTGGTTGCGAGCCGCCGCCGACCTGGAGGTGCCGGCGCCACTATGACGAACTCAGCCGGCGAACTCGTCGCCCAGCTCTTGGATCTTTTCGGCACCGACGGCGCGCTGAAGCCATGTGTCCAGTTGCGCGTCCTCATCACAGCCGGCGATGAGCGCGCGGTGCTCATCGCTGACCGCCACGCCTCGGGTGCGCAGCACCATCAGCAGCGCCTCGGCCTTTCCTCTGAACATTCCCTCATACAATCCTTCAATAATTCCTTCGGCCTTTCCTTCGGTCTTTCCTTGGGCCCGTCCTTCAATCAATCCCTCGGCCCTTCCTTCCACTCTGCCTGAGTTGAAGAAACCTTTGGCAAAGTCACTTCTGTACTGATGGCCCGTGGTGGTCATGAAATCCTCCAGGAGGCGCTGGGCTGCCGGCGGCAGCCCAGAAAGTACCAGCTCATAGTACAGCCTGGCGTGGTCAAGATCGATTTTATCGAAGGCATGGAGCATGGCGCCGAAGATGGGTTGCGGGTCTGGCCGGGTGCCGTGAGCGAGAGCCGACAGGATCGTCAGCTCGGGGTGGCGCCGGGCGGAATCGGTGTCGGTGACGACGGGCACCTGGGCGGGGCCGAGTGAAACCGGTGTCACCACGGACCCCGGTGGGCCTATCGCGATCGGCGCCACCGACCAGTCGGCGACGGCTTGATCGGGACACAGCACCAGCAATGCGACCGGGCAGTGCAGCCGCGCATACAGCGTCGCGACATATGCCGGCCAGCTGTGCAGTTTTCGGTTGTCCTTGCGGAGCTGAACCTCGATCACGACGGCGAGCACCGTCTTGTGCTCGTCGTTGAGGGTCACCACCGCATCCGCCCGGTATTCGGTCGGGATCACGTCGGTGAGATCACTCGGGGAGAGTCGTGCCTCGGTGAATTCGGGCACCGGGACGTGCAGCTGGCCGTCGAGGATTTCGGCGGCCAGCACAGGTCTGACCCGGAACATCTCGATGAGGGTCTCGTGAAGATGCGTCGGCATGCCGCGGGACTCTATCGAAGAATCTTACTTTCCGCTAATCCGCTGATCACGCTGCGTATGGACCTGAGGACCTGGGTCATGAAGGGCGGGGCATTGACGGGGACCAGCGGATGGGTTGGGTGCCGGTCGCGGTGAGTGCGGCGTTGATCCGGCTGAACGGGCGGCTGCCCAGGAAGCCGGTCGGGTTCATCGGGCTGGGGTGGCCTGCCCGCAGGACGACGTGGCGGTCGTTCGTCACCAGGTGGGCCTTGGCCTTGGCCGCCGCGCCCCAGAGGACGAAGACGACGCGGTCGGTCTTGGCGTTCAGGGCCTGGATCGTGGCGTCGGTGACGTTCTCCCAGCCGCGGCCCTTGTGGGAGTTGGACGTGCCGGCGCGGACGGTCAGGACGGCGTTGAGGAGCATGACGCCCTGGCGGCACCAGGGGGTGAGGTCGCCGGAAGGGGGTGGGGTGACGCCCAGGTCATCGCGCATTTCGCGGTACACGTTCTCCAGCGACGGCGGGACCCGGACGCCCTGCGGCACGCTGAAGCTCAGGCCGTGCGCCTGGCCCGGCTTGATGTACGGGTCCTGGCCGAGGATGAGCACCCGGGTCGACGCGAGCGGGCTCAGCCGGTACGCGGCGTAGATGTCCTGCTTGCGGGGGTACACCGGGCCAGTCTTGTACTCCTCGACGACGAACGACGACAGTGCCGCGACGGCGGTGGGGTCGACGTACGGCGTGACCGCCTCGCGCCAGTCGTCGGGCATGAAGTCCAGCAGGTACACAGGCTTCGCCGATGCGTTCATGGCCGGCAATCTATCGCCAGGCCGCGTCAGGAGGCGGTCGGGGCGGACCAGTTGCGGCGGAGGGAGACCATGCGCAGGACGAAGACGAGGACCGCGGCGAGGGCGATGCTCACCGGGCGCTGTGCGTGCAGGGCGTCCAGGGCGGCGACCGAGACGCAGCCGAGCAGGCCGGCGACGGCGTAGATCTCGCGGCGCAGGACGGTGGGGATCTCGCCGGTGAGCAGGTCGCGGATGAGGCCGCCGCCGATGCCGGTGATCATGCCGATGATGCAGGCGCCGAGGGGTGGGATGCCGGCGTCGAGGGCCTTGAGGGTGCCGGTGACGGTGAAGAGGCCCAGGCCGGCGGCGTCGAGGACGAGGACGGTCCAGTGCAGGCGGCTGACGGCCGGGTGGAGCCAGAACGTGGCCGCGGAGGTGACGGCGGCGACGGCCGCGTAGCGCCAGTCGACGAAGGCGAACGGCTGCACGTTGATGAACACGTCGCGCATGATGCCGCCGCCGAGGGCCGCCACGAAGCCGACGAACACGACGCCGAACAGGTCCAGCCGTTTCGCCACGCCGGCGGTCGCGCCCGAGGCGGCGAACACGGCGATGCCGACGAGGTCGACGACGAGCAGCGGACTGAGCTCCGACACGGTTGTGCTCCAGCGGTACAGGCAAACAAGAACGGGCGCGGGTGCCGGTCAGCACCGCGCCCGTCCTGTATACGGCACAGCGGGTTCAGATGTTGTTGATGATCGCCATGCTGGTCTCGTGCTGCATGGCCATCATGTCGGAGACGGCCGCGGCGTCGTAGTAGCCGCCGGTGCTCGAACCGGTGTCGGCGGCGGTGTCGTCGGTGTCGTCCGCGCTGCCGGAGACGGTGCCCTCGGCGGTGTTCATGCCGCCGCTGACGTCGCCGTCGAGGTTGCCGCCCGAGCCGTCGTAGTCGGCGTTGTCGTACTGGGCGATGTCGCCGTCCAGGTTGCCGCCTTCGCCGTCGTAGTCGGCGGTGTCGGCCACGTCGCCGGCGGTCAGGTCGGTGTACTCGTCGGTCAGGGCGTTGTAGGACTTCTCGTAGACGCCGTTGCCGTCCTCGTCGAGGGCGGCGAAGTCGGCCTGCCCGTCGCCGTCGAGGTCGCCGACGATGACGTTGGCGCCGTCCTCGGTCGTGTAGATGACGGCCTGGTCCTCGACGCCGTCGCCGTCGAGGTCGGCGCTGAACGGGGTGTAGTCGTCGCTCATATCTGGTGGCTCCTTCAAATGCTGTTCGGGTGGATCAGCTCAAACGATCAGTTCAAACGATCAGTGCAACGAGAGGAACCGTACGAGCAGGCCGGGGCCCTTGACTCCCCTATTGCTGCCAACCGGACAGCAGTGAGGATCACCTGGGACGGGTTTGCGTCACAGGGGGCACGGGGTATCCAACCGTCGATTCGAAGTAGACGAGTACGTCGGATAGATGGAGGCACTCCCGTGGGCAGAGGATCCGGAATCGGCGGGGTCATCCTCGTCATCTGGCTGATCATCGGTGTCATCGCGGCCGGTCAGCGCGGCTACTTCGACAGCGAGGACACGAACTGCGCGAAGACCGGCACGATCCTCGTGACGATCGTCGCCGGCCCGCTGAACTACCTCGGCGTCAACCCCAAGATCAACTGCGACCTGCCCGAACCCTCGAAGTAGGCAAGCCCCCGATCGGGGCCGGCGTTCGCCGGCTCCGATCGCCGCACAGCGAAACCTACAGATCGTGGGTCTGGGACCGCTCGATCTCGGTGAACGCGGCCTGCAGGTACCGCGGAAACGACCGCCGCTGGAGCAGGTCGGCGAGCAGCAGCGGGGCGTGCCGCGCCAGGGCCTGCGGTGACGGGCGGCCCTCGCCGTCGTTGTCGTCCTGGACGCCGAGCGCGCCGACGAGCAGCACCACCATCACCTGCGGGTCGACCTCCTGCCACTCGGCCGCGGACCGCACCGCCCGCTCCAGCGCGGCGCGCACGTCGTCGCCGTCGAGCCCGTCGGGGTGCAGGTCCTCCAGCAGCGCGCGGACGACGACGCCGAGGACGAGCCCGGACTGCTCCGGATCGAGGCCGGCGAGCTGCTCGACCGCCGCGTCGAACGCCTCCTTGTCACGCGCCTGGGCGGCCTCGACGGCGGCGGTGGCGGCGGTCGCGATGGCCCGGGCCGGCGGCGGCAGGTGTCGCCAGCCTGACGGGGTGCGGGTGGTGTCCACACCGTCCGACCCTAGTGCCTGCACGATCGGCCGCCGGTCGTGGAGGTGGCAGTGGCGCAGGACACAGGCGCGGCTGTCACGAACGCCCGGGCGGAGCCGTCATCTCACCATGAAGCAACGAATGTCGCTCAGCGAGATCAACCCCGACGCGTACCAGGCCGTCCTCGGACTCGAGAAGTACATCAGGGCACACGTCGACCCGGCACTGCTCCACCTGCTCAAGCTCCGTGCGTCGATCCTGAACGGCTGCTCCTTCTGCGTGGACATGCACTCCACGGAGGCGCTCGCCGAGGGCGAGGACAGCCGGAAGCTGTTCGCCGTCTCGGCGTGGCGGGAGGGCCCGTTCTTCGACGAGAAGGAGCGGGCCGCGCTCGACCTCACCGACCACGTCACCCGGCTGGGTGAGCACGGCGTCCCGGACGAGGTGTGGGACACGGCCGTGGAGCACTACGGCACCCAGGGGGTTGCCGACCTCCTCATGGTCATTGCGACGATCAACGTGTGGAACCGACTCGCCGTGTCGACCAGGACCCAGCCGCCGACGACGTGAGCGAGGAGTTCCTCGCGCACCGGCGGATGCTGCTCGGGATGGCCTACCGGCTGCTCGGGACGCTGTACGACGCCGAGGACGTCCTCCAGGAGGCGTACCTGCGCTGGACGCGCGCGGACAGGTCCGAGGTCGCCGAGCCGCGCCGCTACCTGACCAGGGTGGTGGCGCGGCTCGCCGTCGACGCGCTCCGGGCCAGGCAGGCGCGCCGGGAGGACTACATCGGCACCTGGCTGCCGGAGCCGCTCAGGACCGGGGACCACCAGCAGAGCCTGATCGACACCGAGGACCTGTCGATGGCGATGCTGCACCTGATGGAGCGCCTGACCCCGCCGCAGCGGGCCGTCTACGTGCTGCGCAACGCGTTCGAGCTGCCGTACGCCGAGATCGCCGGCATCCTCGACCGCACCGAGGACGACTGCCGCCAGCTGCACCGCCGGGCCGCCGCCGCGCTCGCCGGGCGGGCCAGGTTCAGCACCGACCCGGCCGAGCACGCGAGGCTCCTCGAAGGGTTCGTGGCCGCCGCCCGTACCGGCGACGTCGAACGCCTCGAAGCGCTCCTCCACGAAGACGTCGTGGCGTGGAACGACGGCGGCGGCAAGGTCCGCACCGGACCCAACCCGATCCGCGGCCGGGCCAAGGTGGTGCGCTTCTTCACCGCCGTGATGCGCAGGCACGACCCGAGCACCACGAGGACCGGGGTCAACGGCGGCGCCGCGCTGCTGGTCGAGGCCAACTACCGGTACACCATGTGCCTCTGCGTCGTCGACGGCAAGATCCACGACCTGTTCCGGGTCGCCAATCCCGCGAAGCTCTCAACCTTCGACGCCCAGGGCTCGTACTAAGGGGTATGCGCGACTTCGACGACTTCGCCACGGCGGCGACCCAGCCGCTGCTCCGGCTCGGCTGGCTGCTGACCGGCGACGCCGAACAGGCGCAGGACCTCGCCCAGCAGACGCTGATCCGCACCTACGGCGCCTGGCACCGGGTCAGGCACGACGACGCGCTCAGCTACGCGCGGCGGGTCATGGTCAACCTGCACACGGACTGGCTGCGCCGGCGGCCGTGGCGGGAGCAGGCGCGCGCCGAGGTGCCCGACACCGGCGCGCACGACGGCGGGCACGGCGCCGTCGAGGACCGGGCCGCGCTCGTCGCGGCGCTGCAGTCGCTGACCCGGCGGGAGCGGGCCGCGATCGTGCTCCGCTACTACGTCGACCTGTCGGAGCAGCAGACGGCGCAGACCCTCGGCGTCAGCGTCGGCACGGTCAAGTCGGTCTGCTCGCGCGCCCTCGCCAAGCTGCGCACCAGCCCGGCGCTGCGCGGGGAACACCCCCTCGTCCGAACGGCTCAGGGAGAGCACGCATGAACACAGAGTTGGAGCTCGGCGAGCGGCTCACCGACGCCGCCGCGGCCGCACCGGACCAGCTGGGGGTCAGCGTCGATGAGCTGCGCCGCCGGGGCGCGCGGCGGCAGCGGACCCGGATCGCGGTCACGTCGGCGACGGTCATCCTCGTCGTCGCCGCGGGCGCTCTTATCGGCATTTCCGGCGTCGGTACAGGCAGCGCCGGCGACGACGGCATGACCACGGTCGGCGCCCCGCCCACGGCTTCCCCGTCCGCCGAGCCGGTCCAGGGCGACGAGGCAGGCGACCCGGCGATCCAGCCGACGGCGACGATCGACACCGGCGAGGCCTTCGACGACGGCACGCTGACGTTCTGGTTCGCGGTGCGCCAGAACCGGTTCCTCCAGGCGGTCGGGCGGCGCACGACGGACGGGAAGCTCAGCCTGTACGGCGTCACCAACGACCCCGACGTGACCGGCGCCGGCCCGGGCGACCCCGGGTTCCACGCCGGTTGGGAGTTCGGCAACGGACAGGACCGGTTCCTCACCGGCTACGTCGTCGGCGACGCCGCCAAGGTCACCCTCACGGTCGACGGGACACCCCGCGAGGCGAGGACCGCCGCCTGGACCGGCAACCCCACCGTCCACGTCTGGTGGGTCCGGGCGCCCGAGGTCCCGGGTGCGCCCTACCAGCAGGCCCAGGTCCGCGACCTGACCGCCTTCGACGCGAACGGCAAGGCCCTGGCCACGCACAAGGAAGGCGGCGTCGGAGTCGGCTGACGCTAACGCGCTCCCGAGATGACGTGCAGCTCGCAGGGGCCGACGAACCCGTCCGGGTCGTCGGGGTCCGCCGGAGACCCGGGGTGTGTCACCAGACCTCGATCGGGTTCAGCTGACCGTGTTGACTGCTGGCTTCGGCCGGGTGTCGACGGTGAGGCTGAAGATGTCGGGTCGGTGGTAGTGGCCGGTCGGGTCGAAGAGCCGGCGGGACTCGGTCACCTGTGACAGGTCGATCGTCGCGGTGAGGATCCCCTCCTGGTGGCGTAGCGGCCCGGCGACCACCTGCCCGTTGGGGTCGCAGATCACGCTGTTGCCGGGCTCGATCCAGTCGCCGTCGCCAGGCTCGGGGGCGGGTGCGATCCGCTCCCGGTCGGGCAGACCGGGCGGGATCTGGTCGACTCGCAGGCAGGGGTTCACGCCGACGACCCATACCCGGCCCTCGCGGGCGATGTGCCGCATGGTTGCCACCCAGCCGTCGCCGCGGGCGAGTGTCGGGGCCAGCCAGACGTCCACGCCCTGCGCGTACTGGTGGAACCGGGCCAGGGGCATGTAGTTCTCCCAGCAGATGAGTCCGCCCAGCCGGCCGAGCGGCGTCGGCACGACGTCCAGCGTCGAGCCGTCCCCCTGGCCCCATACGGTGCGTTCGGATCCGGTGGGCATGAGCTTGCGGTGCTTGCGCAGCAGCCGGCCGTCAGCGCCGAAGTAGAGAACGGTGTTGTAGATGGTGGCGCCGTACGGCTCGCGCTCCTGTACGCCGATGACCAGGTGGACCCGGTGGCGTCGCGCGATCGTGCCGAGCGTCGCGGTCACCGGGCCGGGCACGATGACGGCTTGCTCGACGAGTCTCGCGTACCACGGGCCATCGCCGTCCCAGATCGGTCGGCCGTCGATCCACAGCGGAGTTCCGGGGATGAAGGCCTCCGGAAGCACCACCAGCTCGGCGCCCAGCTCCGCGGCTTCGGCAACCAGCTCGGCGACGCGCGCCAGGGTCGCGTCCCGGTCGAGCAGCACGTAGGCGGCCTGGACGGCGGCCACGGTGAAGGAGCCGTTCATCGTGACCCCGAGATGACGTGCAGCTCGCAGGGGCCGACGAACCCATCCTCGGTCTCGTACTCCCGCAGCGCCGCCTCGATGTCGGCCCAGACCCGCTCGCGTTCATCCTCCTCGACCCCCGACAACATCTGATGCAGCGCCCCGAACGACTCGCGTTCGAACCGCAGACAGTCACCGGCCGACGGCAGCAGCAGCGGCGCGTCCATGGTCTCGACCTGCACGTCACGGAACCCGGCGTCGGCCAACGCGTCCCGCGCTGACGCCGGGTCGGCCAGACTGAACGGCCCAGGCTGACCGGGTAACGGCGCGGGAAGCCCGGCCCGGCTGCGGATCAACGCCGCCGGCACCGAGAAGAACCGGTTGCGTTCAGCGGTCGAGTAGACGACGGCCGCGAATCGGCCGCCCTCGCGCAGTGTGGACCGGATCCCGCGCAGCGCCTTGCCCCGGTCGGGGAAGTAGATGACCCCCAGCCGCGAGATCGCCGCGTCGAACTCCCCGGACCACCGGCCGCCGATCTCCTCCCCGTCAACCTCGAGCGTGGAGACCTGCCGCAGACCGTTCTCGTCCGCGGCCCGCTGCGCGTACGCCAGGATCGCCGGCGACACGTCGGTGACCACCACACTGCCGTCCGCCCCGGTCCGCCGCGCCGCGACCATCGACTGCCCACCGGCACCACCCGCCACGTCGAGCACCCGCGACCCGCGACCGACGCCGGCAGCGTCGAGCATCACCTCCGTCGCCGCGCCGAGCCACTCTTCCAGGGTCGGCCCCCAGCGATGCCAGGCTTCCGCGGCGTCCTGCCACTGCTGCCTCGTCGTCGCCTTGTACGCAACCGCGTCGAACGTCATGGTTCCTCCTCAGGTCGGCAGCGCTGAGCTGCTGTGACGTCAGTGTGGTCCCGGGCACCGCCCACCACATCCGTGTCCACCACGGATCCGGTCCCGGTGGTGTGGCACCGTGCTGGCCAAGGGCGGACGGGCACGCGACACTGTGACGGGTGACGACCTCGAGGGCGCCGGGATCGGCCGTGACCGAGCGGGAACGCGACGTCCTCGGCCTGGTCGCCGGGCACCTGACGAACCTCGAGATCGCTGAGCGGCTCTCGTTGTCGGTGCGCACCGTCGAGTCCCATGTCTCCTCCCTCATCCGCAAGCTCGGGGTGTCCGACCGACGCGGCCTGGCCCGGCGGGCTGATGAGCTCGACCTGCTGCGTCCGAAGCGCCGCCACGCATGGCCCAGCCCGGCCGACCCGTTCGTGGGTCGTGACCGCGAGACCGCCGCGTTGCACATCCGCCTGAAGGACCACCGTCTGGTGACGGTCACCGGGCCTGGCGGGGTCGGCAAGACCCGGTTGACGACCCATGCGGTGCGACAGGTCGCGCGGGATCGTCCCGACGGCGCCTGGTTCGTCGATCTGAGCCAGGTGACGACCCCGCAGGCAGCAGTGCCTGCCATCGCCACGGCCGTGGGGGTGGCCGAGCAGCCCGGGCAGTTCCTCGACGACACGCTGTCGGAGGCGTTGAGCCGGGCCGACGGCGTCCTGGTGCTCGACAACTGCGAGCATCTCCTGCCCGAGCTGGAGACCAGCGTGGCGCGGCTCGTCGGCGGCTGCCCCCGGCTCACCATCGTCGCGACCAGTCGCGCGCCGCTTCGCGCACCGTACGAGTGGGTCTACGAGCTGCCTGGCCTTTCGGCGGACGACGCGGTCCGGCTCTTCCGCAGCCGCGCCGAGGCCGCGGGCGGCGTCGTGCCCGACGACCCCCGGGTGGCCGAGCTGTGCCACCGGCTCGGAGGGATGGCTCTGGCGATCGAGCTGGCGGCGGCCCGGTACCCACTGCTCGGGCTGGACGGTCTGGCGGCGGCGCTCGGCGACCCGCTGCGGCTGCTGGGCTCATCGGAGGGGGCACGCCAGCGTTCGCTGCGAGCCACCATCGGCTGGAGTGTCGACCTGCTCGACGACCAGGCCCGCGCGATGTTCGCCGCCCTGTGCGTCTTCGCCGCGCCGTTCACGGTCGCCGCCGCGCACGCGGTCGCCGGCCCGCAGCACTCGGCCGCCGCCGCGGCGCACGTTCTCGCGACGCTGGCCGACCAGCACCTGCTGTACGTCGAGATCGGCGACCCGACGACGTACCACTTCCAGGAAGTTGTGCGCCAGTTCGCCGCGGAACTCCTGGCCGACGCCGCCGGTGAGGTGCAACGGCGCCACGCACGGTGGACGGCCGCCGAGCTGACGTCGCTGGCATCCTCCGAGCACGACGACACCTGGTGCGCCAGGTTCGACCTGCTCGCGGTCGAGGTGCGCGCGGCGCTCGCCCGTCCGGTCGACGGCAGGGAGCTGGGCGAGTGCTTCGCCGAGGAGCTCGTGCAGCGCGGCCGGCTGGAGGAGGCGCAGCACCGCTTCGAAACCCTCGCGGCCACCGAGGCCACGGACGCCCACGACCGGATCCACCTGCTCCGCCAGGGTGCCGCCGCAGCGGCGGCCCGGCTGGTGGGAGACGACGCGCTCCGGCTCCTCGACGAGGCCGCTGAAGCCGCCACGGTGGCAGCGGATCCGGGTGCGGCCGCCGACGCGCTCGGTTGGTCCGTGATCTACGCGGCGTTCCACCCGGGGATCATGGCCGACCCGCCCGGGCGGATCGACATCGAGCGTCGTCTCGCCGAGGCGCGGCGCCTGGCGCCGACGGGGTCGGCCGCCGAGGCGACCGTCGCCGCGGCGAGCGCCACGTGCCTGCCCCACGACCATCCCGGGTCGGCGGCAGCGGGCCGCCTCGCCGCCGACCAGGCGATCGCGGCCGGGCTGCCCGTCGTCGCCTCCGCCGCCCTCGACCGCGTCTGCGCCAGCCGGCTGCACCGTGGCGACTACGCCGGCGCGCTCGCCGCGGTGCGGGCCCGCGGCGTCCTCATGGATCCGCAGGCGTTGAGCGCCGCCACCGCCTATGCCTTCAACGACTACCTGCTGATGGGCTGCGAGGTCTCACTGGCTGCCGGCGATCTCCGCGGCGCGAAGGACTACGCCGAGCGCCTGGCCGTGCTCCCGTGCTACCTCGAGTACGTCCACCCCGCACTGGCCCGCCGACTCCAGGTCGATGCGCTCACGGGCGACCTGACCGGAGCGGCCGAACGAGGCGAGCGCTTCCTGGTCTCCTGGGAGCGGGCAGGCAGCCATCGTGCCTCGACCCTCGCCGTCGGTGCCTACGCGCTCGCCCTGATCCACGGGCTCCTGGGCGACGACCACCGGCGTGAGGTCTGGCAGAACGTCACCGAACACCTCCTCGACCGTCCGGTGACGTCAGCGGACGGCCCAGCCATCGGATGGGCGCCGACCTTCGACGCCTGGCTGCTGCTGCATCGCGACCAACCACACGAGGCACTGGCACACCTGTCCGCCGACCTGCACGACGCGACCTGGAGCTCGAGCCCCACCTTCCTCGTGTGGCGACCGTGGTACGCCGCCGCATGGGCGGAAGCGGCAGCACTCGCCGCGACCCCGAATCTGGAGCGGCACCTGGCGTCGGCCACCGTCGCCACCCGCGGCAACCCCGTGGCCGCGGCACTCGTCCGCCGCGCCGGCGCCCTCGCGCGAGGCGACAACGAGGAGGTGGCCGCGCTCGCGGCGACCTTCGAGGACCTCGGCGCCCTCTACCAGCGGGACCGCAGCCGTCAACTCAGCCAGCGCCGTCAGAGGTCGGGGAAGTAGCGCATCACCTTGCGGATCTCGGTGAGATCACGTCAGACAGAGTTTCAGTGCTCAGGGAAGTCACGGATGTTTGCGGTACAGATGCGGAACTCAGACGGTGCAGATGCGGAAGAAATGTTGCTCAGATGCGGAAAGATGGGCAGTATTCGCGCTGGTTCAGCAACTATCTGGACCTGGTGATCGAGCGTGACGTGATCGAGCTGAGCCGGGGTGCGGCAGCGGGAGATGCTTCCTCGCCTGCTGCATCAGCTCGCGGCGAGATCGGGACAGGTGCTCAACATCGCGGCGACGGCACAGGCGGTCGGCATGGAGAAGAGCAGTGCCGAGAACTACCTCCGGCTCCCGCCGACGAAGTGGATCTCGTGCTCGAGCGGGACGACGGAGACGTCATCGCGTTCGAGATCAAGTCCGGAACGCGGGTCCATGGCGAGGACCTGCGTGGAATGCGAGCGCTTCGCGCGCGGCTCGGCACCCGCCTGACTCCGGGGCTCGTGCTGTACACCGGTGCCCTCGCCTATACCAACGACGACGGCACGCACGTCGTGCCCATCGACGCCCTCTGGACGTAGGTCTACCAGCCGCGGGCGCGCCATTCGGGGAGCGAGGGCCGCTCGGCGCCGAGGGTGGAGTCCTTCCCGTGGCCGGGGTGGAACTCGGTGTCGTCGGGGTAGCGGTCGAAGAGCTTCGTGGTCACGTCGTCGATGAGGGACTCGAAGTCGGCCTTGTCGCCGTGGGTGTTGCCGACGCCGCCGGGGAAGAGCGGCGGCGCTTGACGGGCAACAATTGTCAGAGGTCCAGGAAGTAACGCATCACCTTGCGGATCTCGGCGAGGTCTTTGTCGCTCACGTGGCCAAGGCGGCGCTGGAGGCGGCCTGCGTCCACGGCACGCATATCTTCGGGTCGGGCGAAGCTGGCCTGGCGAAGCCCCGACTGCGCGCCGGAGATTCGCGGTTGCGTCACCAGCCCTCGGTCGTGGCTGGTCAACGGCACCACCACGATCATGTTGATCGGCAGCGCGTGAAGCCCGTTCGACGACACCACAACTACCGGGCGTCTGCCGCCTTGCTCGTGACCTAAGGTCGGATCAAGTTCGGCAAGCCAGATCTCCCCAGTGCGAACGGTGGTCACTCCCACCATCCGGCCGGGTCGTCGTTGCTCAGCGTGTCCCGGTCAGTGCCCGCCTGCCAGGACCGTGACTCGGCCCGGTCCGCGGCCCACGTGTCCGGGTCTTCGTCGCGGAGTCTCGCCAGTTGTTCCTGGGCACGCGAGAAGAATGCCTGCCGCTCAAGCGCTTCGGTCGCCTCGGCCAACAGGGCGCCCATGGTGGTCCCACGTTCGTGGGCCAAGACGGCGAGCCGGTCCCGGACCTTGGAGTCGACCTTGATAGTCGTGGTGCTCATACCTAACAGTCTACCGTAGGGTAGACCAGATGGTCGCCGTGTTGGCTCACTCGGTGCCCGTCGTGCGGGTATGTTGACGGTTCGATCCGGAAGTTGTCATTGAGGCATGCGATAGTGTCCATGCGTGGCCTTATCGGTTAGTCAACTACGCGGCTATCTGCTCGAAGAAGCGCTTGCCTGGCTCATGCGGCACAGTGGCTACGACCTACTCGTTGACGCGAGCCAGGACCGAGACGAACTGATCATGCATGGGTCAGAGTTACGGGTGCTTGGACGTGGAACTAGCCATCAGGTCGATGTGCTGGGCGAGTTCGCGTTTACGCCCGCCTTCTCGCTGCCGGTCCGCCTGTTCCTCGAGGCCAAGCACTATGGGGCGAAGAGATGTGGGCTCGACATTGTTCGAAACGCTCACGGAACTCTTGCCGACGTCAATCAGAATTACGTCGCCCGAGTGGGCAGTCGACCCCGCCGTCGTTTCCAGTACTGCTATGCCTTGTTTTCCGCCTCGGGCTTCAGCCCTGAAGCGGAAGCGTTTGCCATAGCGCATCAGATATCGCTGGTCGACCTCTCCGTGCCCTCGTTCGCATGGCTCCTGGGTGCTGTAGCCAGATGCGCCGACGAACTTCATGCGGACGCGGACCGTCATAATATTGCCACCTTCCCAGTCCGGGATGCACGGGCGCGACTGCGCGGGCTGCTCGGCACCACGCCGATCGCGTCGGCGTCGACACTGACGGCGAGGGCTGAGCGGGCGTTTGCTGGATCGCTGGAGGCGTTCGCCGATCGTCTGCTTCGACACGGTGAGGTCGATCTGCTTGTGGGCTTTCCTCCGGCGCCCTTCATCCTTCCACTGGTTGTTTCGGATCGTGCTGCTTTCATCGCATATGCGATCCGTCATCCTTCGCACGCGGTGTGGATCAGTCGTACCGGAGATGGGGAATCCTACGCGGAGTGGACCGCCCGGCCCGCCAGTCAGAACGCCGAATATCGGCTTTCGTTTGCGCTGCCCTCAGGGCTCGAAGAATGGATTTCGGAAAACGAGGACCGCCGGCGAAGTCGCGTCCGAACTGTGAAGACGGACTTCTTAGCGACCATCACGATTTACTTTCAGGCGGGTGACGAACTTCGCGTATGCCATCTTAGATACGATCCAGGCGCACTACGCGAGCAGATCACGCCCCGCGACATGGAACGCTGGGTATGAGCATGCCTGAGGTTCTGCATGAACGCCCTGCGTGCGAGCCGTAGCGGTCGGCTGGTATTGGCTACTCCGGAACTGCGGCGTTCGAGAACCTCACCCGGATCAAGGGTGAGTCCGCAGCGAGCTGACACGCCGGTCAACCAGTCTCCGTCACCGGGCCACCTGGAGCCGCTGTGATTACGCGGTGCGATGCCCTGCACGCATGACGAGGATCGTCGTTCTGCCACACGTGCACCCCGGCCGTGGCGGAGAGATAGGTTCTCACCAGCCTCTCGCGCGCCACTCCGGCAGTGACGGCCGCTCAGCACCCAGCGTCGAGTCCTTGCCGTGGCCGGGGTGGAAGACGGTGTCGTCGGGGTAGCGGTCGAACAGCTTCGTGGTCACGTCGTTGATCAGGGACTCGAAGTTGGCCTTGTCGCCGCGGGTGTTGCCGACGCCGCCGGGGAAGAGTGGCGGCGCCTGGCAGCCAACATGGTCAGACGGTCGTCCTCGACGTTATTTCGGCGCGAGACGCCACAGAGCGTCCAGTGGTACTGCTCGGATCTTGTCGCCGAACGGCAGCGTCTGTTGACCGGTGTACAGGACGTAACCGGCGACGAACCGTTCGCCGAGTGCGTTAGCGAGGCTCCGCAGGCCCGTCAGATCCTCGGTTCGAACGGTCGCGCCGGCCTTGACCTCGATACCGATCACCCGACCGTCCGGGGTCTCGATCACCGCGTCCACCTCGACGCCGTCCTTGGTCCGGTAGTGGTGGAGCGTTCCCCGCTCCGTGGACCAGGTGAGCTGGCGAGCCAACTCCATGAGGACGAAGTTCTCCATCATCGGGCCTGCGGCGCCGCCGGGTTCGCCGAGCCGCGCCGCGTCCTGCCCGATCAGATGGCACGCCACGCCCGTGTCGACGAACGCCAGCTTCGGTGTGCCGACCGCGCGCTGGGTCAGGTTGGACGACCAGGCAGGGACGCTCTTGACCAGAAATACCGAGCCGAGGAGTTCGAGATAGCGGACCAGGGTGGTGCGCGGGATGCCCGACTGACTGGCCAGGGTGCCCGGCACCAGCAGCTGACCGGCGCGCCCGGCCAGCAGGCTCAGCAGCTTCAGCAGTTCCCCGCGGCGTTCGATGTTCGCGATTTCGAGCACATCACGCTCGATCAGTGTCGTGAGGTACGAGTCGAAGAAGGCGGCTCGACGTCGTGGTGTCCGGCGGACCGCCTCGGGGAAGCCACCGACCACGACCCGCTCCAGGTAGTCCTTCCGCCGCCACTCCGATGTGTGATCGATGCGCGTGCCGTGCCGGAAAGCGGCGTCGACGAACTGGTCGGGGTCGCCGCTCATCTCGCCCTGGGAGAACGGCCACAGCTCGATGATCTCCATCCGGCCGGGCAGCGCATCGGGAAGCGTCCGGAGCGCAAGGATGCGCGACGAACCGGTGAGGAGGAACCGTCCAGGTGTCGGATCGAGATCGACGACAACTTTGATGGGTCGCAACAACTCCGGGGTGAGCTGGATCTCGTCGATCACCATGAGCCCGTCGTGGTCCACGAAACCGGTCGGGTCGTCCTGCGCCGCGCGCAGCGTCGCCGGGTCGTCCAGCAGGCGAATGACCGTGCCTGGCAGGCCGGCGGTGGCCAAGCGTGTCAGCGTGCTCTTCCCCGCCTGCCGGGCGCCGTTCACCAGCACCACCCGCGTGTCGGCAAGCGCTTCTGACACGAGCTCCTGCGCATGGCGTTGAACGAGATCAACCACGAGCCACAGTATGCCGCAGACGCAAGCTCGGTGGTCACTTGGCCGGTAGATCCGTGGTCATCTGGCCGCTGAGTTGGTGGTCATTTGGCCGGAGAAGCCGCCGACTGCTTCCGTCACCAGCCGCGGGCGCGCCATTCGGCCAGCGACGGCCGCTCCGCGCCCAGCGTGGAGTCCTTGCCGTGCCCCGGGTGGAACTCGGTCTCGTCGGGAAAGCGGTCGAACAACTTCGTGGTGACGTCGTTGATCAGCGACTCGAAGTTTGCCTTGTTGCCGCGGGTGTTGCCGACGCCGCCGGGGAAGAGGGAGTCGCCGGTCCAGAGGTGGCCGTCGTGGTACAGGGCGATCGAGCCGGGGGTGTGGCCGACGAGGTGGATGACGGTCAGGTTGCAGTCGCCGAGGGGGATGGTGTCGCCGTCGTTGAGGGTGCCGGTGGCGGTCGGGATCTCGGGGGCGTCGGCGGGGTGGGCCAGGGAGGCGGCGCCGGTGGCCTCGATGACGTCTTCGAGTGCGAACCAGTGGTCCTGGTGGCGGTGGGTGGTCACCACGGTGGAGATGCCGGACGGGGCGGTGGCGATCAGCTGGAGCAGGCGTTCGGCGTCGTTGGCGGCGTCGATGAGCAGGCTGTCGCCGGTGGCGGTGCAGGTGAGCAGGTAGGCGTTGTTGTCCATCGGGCCGACGGAGAGCTTCGTGAAGGTCAATCCGCTCATGCCGTCGCCTCCGCTGCGCTCCGGCGCCGGCCTGAGCCAAACCTGCGATGCTGATTCGCAGCTCCTGCGCTGCGCTCCGGGCTGCTCATTTCCAGGCCTCCAGGGAAGGAAGGTCGCCGGTGAGGCCGGTGCCGTCGCCGCGGCCGGTGAGCCAGGCGGCGAGGAGGTGGGCCGGGCCGGTGACGACGGGGGCGTCCTCGACGGTCAGCAGCTTGGCGCCGTCGTCGGAGACGAGGGTCGCCACGCGTGGGGTGGCGGGGTCGTGCAGGATGCGCAGGGCGAACGAGGCGGGCCAGTCGGCCGGGCCGTAGCCGGCGTCGAGGTCGACGTGGTGCAGCTCGACCTCGCAGATGCGGGCCCAGACGACGCGGGCGGCGGGGGTGGGGCCGGTGCTGCCCCACTCGACGAGCGCGGTCCAGCCCTCGGCGGGCATCGTCTCCATCGACTCGCGCAGCAGGTCGCAGGCGGTGGTGAGGTCGGCGAGCTGCTCTTCGTGCGGGCGGGGGGCGCCGGCGGCGATGCCTGCCTCGCGGGCCTCGCGGCTGGCATAGGCGGGGGTCTTCTCGCCGGTGCGGGCCCAGTGCAGCAGGTTGCGGTAGGCGTCGGCGTTGCGGGCGAGGTGGGTCACGACGTGGCCGCGGGTCCAGCCGTCGCAGCGGGAAGGGGCGACCAGACCATTGCCGTCGAGGGTGCGGACCGTGTCGAGGAGGCGGGCGGTGGCGCGGTCGAGCTCCGCGCTCAGCACGAGTGGATCAGCCGTCACCGCCCAACCCTACCGCCCCCCACCGACAAGACTTGCCGACAAAAAAGGCCACCGACAAGATCCGCCGGACGGTGACGGGGCTTCGTTCGTACACCACCTGCAAACGCGGAAAAGATCAGCGTTGGCGGACGCCGACGGCGGGTGGCAGGTCGCCGGCGGCCCAGTGCAGCTCGTCCTCCCAGTCGGCGACGCTGAGGTCGACGTGCTCGAAACTGAGCCGGGCGCCGATGGGTTTGCCCAGGTAGCCGGCGTACAGGTCGTGCACGGCCACGAGGCGCTGCCCGACCGCGGCGGAGGCCGGGTCGCGAGGGGCGGCGGCTCTGACCTCGAGCCGGCCGTAGACGCCCATGTCGGCGTCGGTGCCGCGCTCCTCCACGATGACGTCGAGGATCTCGTCCTCGGCGCCGACATGGAAGCCGTACGAGACGCCGGCGAACGTCAGCCAGAAGCGCATGAGCGAGTCGTCCTGGCCGGGTGAGACGTGCCACTGGACATCGGCCCGGTCCAGGCGCAGTCCGACGGCGCTGGCCAGCACATGCGAGGGGAGCACGCACCCGACGATAGCCCCGATATTCGGTTTCGCGGTGTGGACGCGCTACCTACCGTGGATTTCCGAACACGGGTTCGCAAAGGATGTTCATGATTATTGACCTGTCAGCTCTGGGCTGGGACGACGCGTACGCCGCGCTGTACTCCGGCCGGTTCGACCTGCCCGGTTTCCGGCCGGCGCGGGTCAGCCGCGTCGATCGCGGCGTGTGTACGGCGATCGCGTCCGACGGCCCGCTCCGCGCGAGCCTGTCGGGGGGCCTGCTGGCGCGTGCCGCGGCCGATCCCGGGTCGCTGCCGTGCGCGGGGGACTGGCTCGTCGTCCGGACGTGGCCGGACGGCCGGCTGACGGCCGAGGCGGTGCTGCCCAGGCGCACCGCGATCATCAGGGCCGTCGCCGGTGAGGAGTCGTTCGGGCAGGTCCTGGCCGCCAACGTGGACGCGGTGGCGGTCGTGGAGCCGGTCGACCCGTCGCCGGACCTCGGGCGTATCGAGCGGCTGCTCGCCCTGGCGTGGGAGTCGGGGGCGCGGCCGGTGCTGGTCCTGACGAAATGCGACCTGGCCGCGGATCCGGAGGCGCTCGCCGGGCAGATGCCGGACGGGGTCGAGGTCCATGCGGTCAGCTCCCGCACGGGGATGGGGCTCGACGCGTTGCGGCCGCTCGTGGCGTACGGGCGGACGCTCGGCCTCCTGGGGCAGTCCGGTGCCGGGAAGTCGAGTCTCGTCAACGCCCTCGCCGGGGCGCCGGTGATGCAGACGCAGGCGTTGCGTAGCGACGGACGCGGGCGGCACACCACCACATATCGGGCACTAATTCCCATGCCTGGCGGCGGTGCGGTCCTCGACACGCCCGGGGTGCGGCTCGTCGGCATGTTCGACACCGCGGCGGGCCTGGACCGGGCGTTCGCCGACGTGACGCAGCTCGCGACGCTGTGCCGGTTCGACGACTGCCGGCACGGTGAGGAGCCCGGCTGCGCGGTCCGGGCCGCGGTCGAGGACGGCGAGCTCAGCCCCCGCCGCTTCGCGAGTTGGCAGAAACTGCAGAAAGAGCAGAAGCTGGCATCGGTACGGCGGCTCAAGCGCGAGAGCCGCGACCGGCGACGGCTGGCACGCCCGTAGCGGGGGTTCCCTCGTTCGGGCGCGGAAAATTGTCATACCCCCTGGCTAGAGTTGTCGGCTGGCACCGTGACGGTGTCCGAACCGGACAAAATCACCGCTGCCGGACTCTTTGCCGCTGCTGGCGGACATATTCACTGCCAAGGGGAAGCATGTCGGATCGTCTGATCATCCGTGGCGCTCGGGAGCACAACCTCCGTGACGTCAGTCTCGACCTGCCGCGCGACGCGATGATCGTGTTCACCGGGCTCTCGGGCTCCGGCAAGTCGAGCCTCGCGTTCGACACGATCTTCGCCGAGGGGCAGCGGCGGTATGTGGAGTCGCTGTCGTCCTACGCACGCCAGTTCCTCGGCCAGATGGACAAGCCCGACGTCGACTTCATCGAGGGGTTGTCGCCGGCGGTCTCCATCGACCAGAAGTCGACCTCGCGCAACCCGCGCTCGACGGTCGGCACGATCACCGAGGTGTATGACTACCTGCGACTGCTGTATGCGCGCATCGGCGAGCCGCACTGCCCCGTCTGCGGCGAGCTGATCACGCGGCAGACGCCGCAGCAGATCGTCGACCGGGTCCTCGCGATGGAGGAGGGCACCCGCTTCCAGGTGCTCGCCCCGGTCGTGCGCGGCCGCAAGGGCGAATACCTCGACCTCTTCCAGGAGCTGCAGTCGAAGGGGTATGCGCGGGCCCGCATCGACGGCGTCGTGCACCCGCTGACCGAGCCGCCGAAGCTCAAGAAGCAGGAGAAGCACACCATCGAGGTCGTCGTCGACCGGCTCTCGGTGAAGGCGTCGTCCAAGCAGCGGCTCACCGACTCGGTCGAGACCGCGCTGAAGCTCGCCGCCGGCATCGTCATCCTCGAGTTCGTCGACGTGCCCGAGGACGACGAGCACCGCGAGCGGCTCTTCTCCGAGCACCTCGCCTGCCCCAACGAGCACCCGCTGTCGATCGAGGACCTCGAGCCCCGCTCGTTCTCGTTCAACGCGCCCTACGGCGCCTGCCCCGACTGCACCGGCATCGGCACCAAGAAGGAGGTCGACCCGGAGCTGATCGTGCCCGACCCGGAGCAGACGCTCCGCGGCGGCGCGATCGCGCCCTGGGCCACCGGCCACACCCTCGAATACTTCCTCCGCCTGCTGGAGGCCCTGGGTGCGGAGGCCGGCTTCACCCTGGACACGCCCTGGCGCGCGCTGTCGTCGCGGGCGCAGAAGGCGATCATGTACGGGTCGGAGGACCAGGTCCACGTCCGGTACCGCAACAAGTACGGCCGCGAGCGCTCCTACTACACCGGCTTCGAGGGCGTGGTGCAGTGGATCGAGCGCCGGCACTCCGACACCGAGAGCGACTGGTCCCGCGACAAGTACGAGGGATACATGCGCGACGTGCCCTGCGGCACCTGCGGCGGGTCCCGGCTCAAGCCCGAGATCCTCGCGGTCACCATCGCCGGGCACAGCATCGCCGACATCTGCAACCTGTCCGTCGGTGACTGCGCGGAGCTGCTCGGCGCGATGACCCTCACCGACCGGCAGAAGCTCATCGCCGAGCGGGTCCTGAAGGAGATCAACGCCCGGCTGCGGTTCCTCGTCGACGTCGGCCTCGACTACCTGTCCCTGGACCGGGCCTCCGGCACCCTGTCCGGCGGCGAGGCGCAGCGCATCCGGCTCGCGACCCAGATCGGCTCCGGTCTCGTCGGCGTCCTGTACGTGCTGGACGAGCCCAGCATCGGCCTGCACCAGCGGGACAACCACCGGCTCATCGAGACCCTGACGCGGCTCAAGCGGCTCGGCAACACGCTGATCGTGGTCGAGCATGACGAGGACACGATCCGCACCGCCGACTGGATCGTCGACATCGGCCCCGGCGCCGGCGAGCACGGCGGCCGGGTCGTGCACAGCGGGCCGTATGAGGAGCTGATCACCGCCGAGGAGTCGGTGACCGGTGCGTATCTGGCGGGCCGGCGCAGCATCCCGACGCCGGAGATCCGCCGGCCCCGCACGCCCGGCCGCGAGCTGGTCGTCGTCGGCGCCCGCGAGCACAACCTGCAGAACCTGACCGTCCCGTTTCCGCTCGGGCAGTTCGTGGCGGTGACCGGCGTGTCCGGGTCCGGCAAGTCGACCCTGGTCAACGACATCCTCCACGCGGTCCTCGCCAACGTCGTCAACGGCGCCCGGCTGGTGCCCGGCCGGCACACCCGCATCTCGGGGCTCGAGCAGGTCGACAAGGTTGTCGGCGTCGACCAGTCACCGATCGGCCGCACCCCCAGGTCCAACCCGGCCACCTACACGGGCGTGTTCGACAACGTCCGGAAGCTCTTCGCCGAGACCACCGAGGCCAAGGTGCGTGGTTACGGTCCGGGACGCTTCTCGTTCAACGTGAAGGGCGGGCGCTGCGAGGCGTGCGCCGGCGACGGCACGATCAAGATCGAGATGAACTTCCTGCCCGACGTGTACGTGCCGTGCGAGGTCTGCAAGGGTGCGCGGTACAACCGCGAGACCCTCGAGGTGCACTACAAGGGCCGCACGATCGCGGAGATCCTCGACATGCCGATCGAGGAGGCCGCGGGCTTCTTCGAGGCCATCCCCGCCATCCACCGGCACCTGAAGACGCTCAACGACGTGGGCCTGGGCTACGTGCGCCTCGGCCAGCCCGCGCCGACGCTCTCCGGCGGCGAGGCGCAGCGGGTCAAGCTCGCGTCGGAGCTGCAGAAGCGGTCCACCGGCCGCACCGTGTACGTGCTGGACGAGCCGACGACCGGCCTGCACTTCGAGGACATCCGCAAGCTGCTCATCGTGCTGCAGAGCCTCGTCGACAAGGGCAACACCGTCATCGTCATCGAGCACAACCTCGACGTCATCAAGTCGGCGGACTGGCTCATCGACATGGGCCCCGAGGGCGGTCACAAGGGCGGCACGGTGGTCGCGGTGGGCACGCCGGAGGAGGTCGCGGAGATCGCCGACAGCCACACGGGCAAGTTCCTGCGGCCGGTGCTGGGCCTGAAGGGCGACGTCAGCGGCGACACCACGGCCCGCGACCGGGCGGTCAAGGCCAACGGCGCGGTGTCCGCACCGGTCCGGGCCGGCCGGAAGGCCGCGGCGCCGCGGACCCGGGCGGCGGTCTCGACCGTGGAGCCCGACGACCTCCCGGCGGCGGAGCCGGCCCGGACCGCGGCCGCGCGGCCGGCCAAGGCGACCGCCACACGCGCGAAGGCGACCAAGGCGGCACCCGCGAAGCGCGCCCCGGCGAAGAAGGCGGCCGCGAAGGGCTGATCGACCGGCGTCTGGCTGCTGTTTCGTTCTGCCGGTGTCGTACCAGCGGAAACGTCGGAACGGGGGAGAGGGCCGCCTGCTGGCGGATGCGGTGACCGAGGGACGGTGCGGATCGGGCGCTGCTACGGTGGCCGCTGGCAAGGCCCTCACCCCAGGAGGACAAGACGTGCCGGTTCAGGACGTGTTCAACCCCTGCTCGGCCCGCCGGGCACTGCTGCTGGGCGCAGGCGCGCTCGGCGTGACGGTGCTGGCGGGGTGCGGCGGCGACGAGGAGACCCCGGCGGCCGCGGGCAGCCAGCCGCCTGCCTCCGCCGCGCCGACGACCGCGGCCAACCCGTTCGACAACACCGCGCCCGCGACGGGTGCCAGCGACGCGGCGCCGCCAGCGGGTGCGCTGGTCGCCGTGAAGGACGTGCCCGTCGGTGGCGGTGTGATCGCCAAGGACACGATTCTCGTGGTGCAGGCGAAGCAGGGGACGTTCAAGGCGTACCAGGCGAGCTGCCCCCACCAGGGTGTCACCGTGGAGCCTCCGTCGCCCGGAGCGACGACGATCATGTGCCCGGGGCACAACTCGCAGTTCAAGATCGCGGACGGCAGCCTCGCGCGGGGGCCGGCGACGCGTGGGTTGAACGCTGTGCCGGTAAAGGTGCAGGCAGGGTACGTGGTCGAGGCCTAGGCGTCCGTCTCGTTGTGTGATCGCTGCGAATGTCACGGGCGGGTAACGGATTCCCAGAGTTTGTTGAGCATTGAACCGTACGCTCCATGATCTACGTATTTCCTGGCGTAGCCAGCAGGCCAACGACCTTGGAGGAGCCTATGAGTGACACGACTCGCCGCGCGGTGCTCGCCGGAGCGGCCGGAATCACGGCCGTGACGGCACTCGCCGCCTGTGGAGACGACAGTGACGACAGCGGCAAGACCGGCGACAGCAGCACCGGCGGTGCCGCCTCAGGCGTCCTGGCGACCAAGGCCGACATCCCTGTCGGCGGCGGCAAGATCTTCAAGGACGGCGGCGGCGTTGTCGTCACCCAGCCGGAGGCCGGGCAGTTCAAGGCGTTCAGCTCGATCTGCACCCACCAGTCGTGCGTCGTCTCCGACGTCTCGGCCGGCGCGATCAACTGCCGGTGCCACGGCAGCGTCTTCTCCGCGGCCGACGGCTCCGTGAAGAACGGCCCGGCCACCAAGGGACTGGCCGAGAAGACCCTGAAGGTCGACGGGGACAACATCTCCCTGGCGTGAGCGCGCTTCCGGGGGGTCGGCGTTTTGTCGTACCCCCCGGATAGTCTCGAAGAGTGCCAGATCCGTCCACGTATCGACCCGCACCCGGGACCATTCCCGACACGCCAGGGGTCTACCGGTTCCGCGACCCGTCGGGGCGCGTCATCTACGTGGGCAAGGCCAAGAGCCTGCGGCAGCGGCTCAACTCCTACTTCGCCGACGTGTGGACCCTGCACGCGCGCACCCAGCAGATGGTCACCACCGCGGCGAAGGTCGACTGGGTCACGGTCGGCACCGAGGTCGAGGCGCTCCAGCTCGAATACAACTGGATCAAGGAGTATGACCCCAGGTTCAACGTCCGCTACCGGGACGACAAGAGCTACCCGTATCTGGCGGTCACGCTCGACGAGGCCTATCCGCGCCTGCAGGTGATGCGCGGCGCCAAGCGCAAGGGTGTGCGCTACTTCGGCCCCTACGCGCACGCCTGGGCGATCCGCGAGACCCTCGACCTGCTGATGCGCGTTTTCCCGGCGCGGACCTGCTCGTCCGGCGTGTTCAAGCGCGCCGGCCAGATCGGCCGCCCCTGCCTGCTGGGCTATATCGGCAAGTGCTCCGCGCCGTGCGTCGACCGGGTCAGCGAGGAGGAGCACCGCCGCATCGTCGACGACTTCTGCGACTTCATGGCCGGCAAGACCGACACGATGGTCAAGCGGCTCGAGCGGGAGATGTTCGCCGCCTCCGACGAGCTGGACTTCGAGCGCGCCGCCCGCATCCGCGACGACCTGGGCGCGCTGCGCCGGGCGGTGGAGAAGCAGGCGGTCGTGCTCGGCGACGGCACCGACGCCGACGTGGTCGCGTTCGCCGACGACCCCCTGGAAGCGGCCGTCCAGGTGTTCCACGTGCGCGGCGGCCGGGTCCGCGGCCAGCGCGGCTGGGTCGTGGAGAAGACCGAGGACCTCAGCGCCGGCGACCTCGTCCACCACTTCTGCAGCCAGATCTACGGCGCCGAGGCCGGCACCGACCCCGCCGACCTGCCCAAGGAGCTGCTCGTCCCCGAGCTGCCGGCCGACGTCGACGCGCTCGCCGACTGGCTGAGCAAGCTGCGCGGCAGCCGGGTCGCGATCCGCGTGCCGCAGCGCGGCGACAAGAAGGCCCTCGCCGAGACCGTCGCGCGCAACGCCGAGCAGGCCCTCCAGCAGCACAAGCTTCGCCGCGCCGGCGACCTGAGCACCCGCAGCAAGGCCCTGGAGGAGATCGCCGAGGCGCTCGGCATGCAGACCGCCCCGCTGCGCATCGAGTGCTACGACATCTCCCAGATCCAGGGCACCGACGTCGTCGCCAGCATGGTCGTCTTCGAGGACGGCCTGTCCCGCAAGAGCGAATACCGGCGCTTCGCCATCAACGGCGCCACCGACGACGTCTCCGCCATCTCAGAGGTCCTGCGGCGGCGCTTCGCCCGCTACCTGGACGCCAAGGTCGAGCTCGACTCGTTGGCCGAGGAGGACGTCGACCCGTCCCGCCCCGGCATCGACCCGACGACCGGCCGGCCCCGCAAGTTCGCCTACCCGCCCCAGCTCGTCGTCGTGGACGGCGGCCAGCCCCAGGTCAACGCCGCCGCCCAGGTCCTGCTCGACCTCGGCATCGACGACATCACCATCTGCGGCCTGGCCAAGCGGCTGGAGGAGGTCTGGCTCCCCGACGACGAGTTCCCCGTCATCCTGCCCCGCGCCTCCGAGGGCCTCTATCTCCTGCAGCGCGCCCGCGACGAGGCCCACCGCTTCGCCATCACCTACCACCGCCAGAAGCGCTCCAAACGCATGACCGAATCGACCCTCGACAACGTCCCCGGCCTCGGCGAAATCCGCCGCAAAGCGCTGCTGCGCCATTTCGGCTCATTGAAGCGTCTCAAGGCGGCCAGCATCGAGGAGATCGCCGAGGTGCCGGGCATCGGCCGCCGGACGGCGGAGGCGATTCTGGTCGCTCTGAACGGCCCACCTTCGCCCACGCCGGCCACGCCCTCTTTACCGGCCGCATCGTTGGCGCCGGCTCCTGCCTCCTTACCGCCGGTGATCGACCCGACCTCTTCGCCCTCCGATTCCTAACCGACCGCAGACGTCGCCCACGGTCCCGGTCTCCGCCCAGCGGATCGATCGCGGTCATAGCCGTCGTCCTTCGATTCTGGCGGTGGCTGGTTTCGGTTGAGGGATCCGCCTACGGGTCGGCTGACGTTGCGCTGCTGTCCGCGTGCGGGTTCGCCGATCTCTGTGGGTTACTGATCAGGCCAGCACGGAGGTGGGTTCTTTTCCGCCCGGCTGGGGCGGGCGCCAGGTGACGTGGTCGCCCTCCGTGCCGTGGTCGCGGTGATTCCTCGGCTGCCGTCCTCGCATGGTTCAGCGCCGTCGAGGGTGTCATTCGGCGCTTCCACGCTGTCGTTGGCTTTCACAACCCATCCACATCACACCGGGCGCTGAGGCCGCGCCCGCCGTCGTGGTCACAACCAGTGCTGCCCCCTCTCGCGGGCGGTCTTGGTGGCCGGCGGGGCGGTTGTGGTGGTGGGTGTCGTGATCGATGTCGTGTGGTGGTTGTCCGGGCGGCCAGGGGCGTCCTTCGATCATGGTGGCGGCTGGGTTTGGTTGAGGGATCCGCGTGCGGGTCGGCCGCCGTTCTCGCATGGTCCAGCGCCGTCGAGGGCGTCATTCGGTGATTCCGCGCCGTCGTTGGCTTTCACACGGAGTGATCGAAGTCGCGTGGTGGTCGTCTGGACGGTCAGGGGCGTCCTTCGATCATCGTGGTGGCCGGTTGTCGGCTGAGGGATCTGCTTGCGGGTTCGCCGGTCGCTGTGGGAGCGGCCGGGCAGGCCGGCGGGGTGGAGGCGGCCTGCCCGCATGGGCGTGGGTGTGCGTTCAGTGGTGTGGTCGCGCTGATCGGCCCGGCTCCGTTCCCGTGCAGGTTCGGCGCTGTGGAGGGCGTCATTCGGGCTTTCCCGGCTGGGCTGGGGGACCCTGAAAAGGTACAAACCGACCGAGCCGCCGGACGGGCGGGCGGCACGGCATAAACTCGTCGGCGTGGTGAGCGAAGAAGCGTCGGGGGTGCCTGACCGCACGGCGACCGACCTGGTCATCGTGACGGGGGTGTCCGGCGGAGGGCGGAGCACGGTCGCCCGGGCGCTGGAGAACGTCGGGTATTACGTCGTGGACAACCTGCCGCAGGCTCTGCTGCTCGACATGGCGGAGCTGGCGTTCGCGGCGCGGGGGGCGGCGCGGCGCACGGCGATGGTGCTCGACGTGCGCAGCCACGCGTTCTCCACCGATCTGCCGGGCGCGGTGAAGTCGTTGCGGGAGCGGGGGTTCAACCCGCGGATGGTGTTCGTCGACGCCGACGACGAGGTGCTGATCCGGCGGTTCGAGAGCGTGCGCCGGTCGCATCCGTTGCAGGGCGGCGGGCGGCTGTCGGACGGCATCGCCGCTGAGCGGAAGCTGCTCCAGGAGGCCCGCGAGCAGGCGGACGTGCTGATCGACACCAGCCACCTCAACGTCAACCAGCTCCGCGGGCGCATCGAGGAGATGTTCGGCGAGGAGGACACGACCCAGATCAGGGTCACGGTGCTGTCGTTCGGCTTCAAGTACGGCCTGCCGCCCGACGCCGACTTCGTCCTCGACGCGAGGTTCCTGCCGAACCCGTACTGGGTGCCGGAGCTGCGCGAGCACACGGGACGCGAGACCGACGTGAGCCGGTACGTGCTCGGGCAGCGCGGCGCGGTCACGTTCGTGGAGACGTACGCCCGGCTGATCAACGCGACCGCTCCAGGCTTCGAGCGGGAAGGCAAGCGCTACCTCACGATCGCCGTCGGGTGCACGGGTGGCAAGCACCGCAGCGTCGCGATCGCCGAGGAGCTCGCCCGGCGGCTGCGCGAGATGCGCCTCGCCGCCGCACCGCAGCACCGCGACCTGGGGCGCGAATGATCGCAGCGGAGGTGATGGCGTGAGCGGTGTTCGGGTCGTCGCGTTCGGTGGTGGGCATGGGCTGTCCGCGTCCCTGCGGGCGCTGCGGCGCATCCACCTGGACACGCCGCTGGACATCACCGCCGTGGTCACGGTCGCCGACGACGGGGGGTCCAGCGGGCGGCTGCGCGCGACCCGCGACATCCTGCCGCCCGGGGACCTGCGCCAGGCGCTCGCCGCGCTCGCCGACGAGGAGGCGATGGCGGAGGTGTTCCAGCACAGGTTCACCGGCAACGACGACCTCGCCGGGCACCCGGTCGGCAACCTCGTCCTGTGCGCCCTGATGGAGCTCGCCGGCGACCCCGTCGTCGCGCTGGACCAGGCGGCGCAGATGCTGCGCTGCGACGGGCGGGTGCTGCCCATGTCGCGGCAGCCGCTGCACATCGAGGCGGACCTGTCCGAGTGTGGTGAAGTGGTGACGGTGCGCGGTCAGCATGCCGTCGCGGTCACTCCGAAGCGGATCGACCGGGTCCGGCTCGTGCCGGTCGCACCGGAGGCCTGCTCGGAGGCCGTACATGCGACGAAGAACGCTGACTGGTTGCTGTTCGGGCCAGGATCGTGGTTCACCAGCGTGATCCCGCATCTGCTGGTGCCTGAACTGGCCGCAGCGATCTCCATGAGTCCCGCGAAGCGCCTGGTCACGCTCAATCTGGCGCCCGACAGCGAGACGGCCGGCCTGACCTTGCCGGAACACCTTGCCGCCCTGCGTCGTTACCTACCTGGGCTACATGTCGATGTAGTTCTTGCCGACGGGAAAGCCGTAGGCGACCCCGAACCGGTCCATCGTGCGGCAGAATCGCTGGGTGCACGTCTGGTGCTCGCGCCGATGGCTGTCGCTGACGGAGCACCGCTGCACGACCCGCACGCGCTGGCCGCAGCCTTGAAACCACTGCTGAGCAGCACCACCGACAGTTCGATTGAGCCCCGCGAGGTGACGACAGAATGGCGATGACCGCTGCGGTCAAGGACGAGCTGAGCAGGGTGGATGTAGCGAAACCCTGCTGCCGGCGCGCCGAGATGGCCGCGCTGCTCCGCTTCGCGGGCGGGTTGCACATCGTCTCCGGCCGGGTGGTCGTCGAGGCCGAGCTCGACACCAACGCCGCCGCCCGCCGGCTCCGGCGGGAGGTTTCGGAGGTGTACGGGTACCAGAGCGAGATCCACGTCCTCGCGTCCGGCGGCCTGCGGAAGGCCAGCCACTTCATCGTGCGCGTGGTCAAGGACGGCGAGGCGCTCGCGCGGCAGACGGGACTGCTCGACGTCCGTGGACGGCCGGTCCGGGGGCTGCCGCCGCACGTCGTGTCGGCCAACATGTGCTGCGCCGTCGCGGCGTGGCGGGGCGCGTTCCTGGCGCACGGCTCGCTGACCGAGCCGGGCCGCAGCTGCGCCCTGGAGATCACCTGCCCCGGCCCGGAGGCCGCGCTCGCGCTCGTCGGCGCCGCCCGGCGCATCGGGATCACCGCCAAGGCCCGCGAGGTCCGCGGCGTCGACCGTGTCGTGGTCAAGGACGGCGACGCGATCGCCGCGCTGCTCACCCGCATCGGCGCGCACCAGAGCGTCCTCACCTGGGAGGAGCGCCGGGTCCGCCGCGAGGTCAGGGCCACCGCCAACCGCCTCGCCAACTTCGACGACGCCAACCTGCGCCGCTCCGCCCGCGCCGCCGTGGCCGCCGCCGCCCGGGTCGCGCGCGCGATGGAGATCCTCGCCGACAACGCCCCCGAGCACCTCTTCAGCGCCGGCACCCTGCGCCTCGAGCACCGGCAGGCGTCCCTGGAGGAGCTCGGCGCGCTCGCTGACCCGCCGCTCACGAAGGACGCGATCGCCGGGCGCATAAGGCGTCTGCTCGCCCTCGCCGACAAGCGCGCCCGCGACCTCGGAATCCCCGACACCGAGTCCGCCGTCACGCCGGAGATGCTGGTCAGTTAGCTCATCCATGCGGACTCCGGTCCGTCGTGGGCACGGCCGCGTGTAACGCGGCGCCGGCCGGGGCGCCCCGTCGCGCCTCGCCGCGCCTCGTCGCGCCTCGTCGCGCCTCGTCCGGCCGAGGCCGCGACAAGCCCGCGCGGCCGCCTCGGGGTGGGACGTGTCGCGGGCTGAGCTGTGCACATTGTCCGGAGTCCCGTGTGCCCCAGCGCCACACGAACTCTTCCGGATCATGCGTGCGGTCTGGCGGGAGCCTGGGCGTTTCATGATCCGGAAGACTTTGCGCAGCCTGGGCCGCGTGAGCTCTTCCGGATCGCGAGGGGCGGGTGGTTCCCGTGATCCGGAAGAGGTCGTGCATCGGGGCTACTCAAGGTCTTCGGATCGCCCGCCGCGGGATGCCTTGATCGCGCCCATTTTTGTCGTACCCCGGCGAGACAATGTCCCCAACGTCGACGCACGGGGCACGGGACGATCCCGCACCCCGCCGAGGGAGGGTGAAAACCGTGATCGGGCTGTGTGCTCAGACACCCCCGCGGGAGTTCGGTGCTGTGCAGGCGATAGGGTTTTCCTGTTCGGCGACGAAGCCGTCCGTATGCCGCTCTACGCGGCCGCTCCCCGCTCATGGGCCTCACCGATTAGGACCACGACCGGGCGAGCCATGATCACTCACGGGCGACCGGTATCGGCAACGGCCGGCCGCGACGAGGCGAGGAGATGTGTCGAAGTGACCATCCGGGTTGGCATCAACGGCTTCGGCCGCATCGGCCGCAACTTCTTCCGTGCGGCGCTGGCCAAGGGCGCTGACATCGAAATTGTGGGCGTCAATGACCTCACTGACAACGCGACGCTGGCGCACCTGCTCAAGTACGACAGCATCCTGGGCCGCCTGCCCTACGAGGTGAAGGCGACCTCCGACGAGATCACCGTCAACGGTAAGACGTTCAAGGCGCTCGCCGAGCGCGACCCGTCGAAGCTGCCGTGGGCCGACCTGGGCGCCGACGTCGTGATCGAGTCGACCGGCATCTTCACCGACGCCGAGAAGGCCAAGGTCCACGTCGCCGCGGGCGCGAAGAAGGTCATCATCTCGGCGCCGGCCAAGGGCGAGGACGTCACGGTCGTCCTGGGCGTCAACGAGGACAAGTACGACGCCGCGAACCACACCATCATCTCCAACGCGTCGTGCACCACGAACTGCCTCGCGCCGATGGCCAAGGTCATCAACGACACGTTCGGCATCGAGCGTGGCCTCATGACCACGATCCACGCGTACACGCAGGACCAGAACCTGCAGGACGCCCCGCACAAGGACCTGCGTCGCGCCCGCGCCGCCGCCCTGAACATCGTGCCGACCTCGACCGGTGCCGCCAAGGCGGTCTCGCTGGTCCTGCCCGAGCTCAAGGGCAAGCTGGACGGCTACGCGCTGCGTGTGCCGATCCCGACCGGCTCGGCCACCGACCTGACCGTCACCGTGGGTCGCGAGACCACGGTCGACGAGGTCAACGCCGCCATGAAGGCCGCCGCCGACGGTCCGCTCAAGGGCATCCTGACCTACACCGAGGACCCGATCGTCTCCAGCGACATCGTCACCGACCCGGCCTCGTGCATCTTCGACGCCGGCCTCACCAAGGTGATCGGCAACCAGGTCAAGGTCGTCGGCTGGTACGACAACGAGTGGGGCTACAGCAACCGCCTCGTCGACCTCGTCACGCTGGTGGGCACCGGCCTGTGAAGACGCTCGACGACCTCCTGAGCGAGGGCGTCAAGGGTCGGCGCGTGCTCCTGCGCGCCGACCTGAACGTTCCGCTCGACGGAGACAAGATCACCGACGACGGGCGCATCCGGGCGGTCCTGCCGACGCTCAACGCGCTGCGTGAGGCCGGCGCGCGGGTCACCGTCGTGTCGCACCTGGGCCGTCCGAAGGGCGAGCCCGACCCGAAGTACACGCTGCAGCCGGTCGCGAACCGGCTCGGCGAGCTGCTGGGCAAGCCGGTCGCGTTCGCCACCGACACGGTGGGGGAGTCGGCCCGGGCCGCGGTCGCCGGGCTCGGCGACGGTGACGTGGCGCTGCTGGAGAACCTGCGGTTCAACAAGGGTGAGACCAGCAAGGACGAGGCGGAGCGGGGCGGTTTCGCCGCGCAGCTCGCCGAGTTCGCCGACGTGTACGTCGACGACGCCTTCGGTGCGGTCCACCGCAAGCACGCGAGCGTGTTCGACGTGGCCGCGCTGCTTCCGCGGTACACGGGCGGCCTCGTGCAGCGCGAGCTGGACGTGCTGTCGAAGCTCACCGGCGACCCCGAGCGGCCGTATGTGGTCATCCTCGGCGGCTCGAAGGTCTCCGACAAGCTCGCCGTGATCGAGGCGCTGCTGCCGAAGGTCGACAAGCTGCTCATCGGCGGCGGCATGTGCTTCACCTTCCTCAAGGCCCAGGGCCACGAGGTCGGCAAGAGCCTGCTGCAGGACGAGATGGTCGCCACCTGCGCCGACCTGCTCGCCCGTGGTGGCGGCAAGATCGTGCTGCCGGTCGACGTGGTGACGGCGGACAAGTTCGCGGCCGACGCGAAGACCCAGGTCGTCGCCGCGGACGCGATCCCGGCCGAGGAACTCGGCCTGGACATCGGACCGGAGTCGGTGACGCTGTTCGCGCAGGCCGTCGAGTCCGCGAAGACCGTGTTCTGGAACGGGCCGATGGGCGTCTTCGAGCTGGCGCCGTTCGCGGCCGGCACGCGGGGCGTCGCCGAGGCGATCACCAAGATCGACGGCTTCAGCGTCGTCGGCGGCGGTGACTCGGCCGCGGCCGTGCGCGCGCTCGGCATCCCGGAAGACGGGTTCAGCCACATCTCGACCGGTGGTGGCGCGTCCCTGGAGTTCCTCGAGGGCAAGGCGCTGCCCGGCATCACGGCACTGGAGGCCTGAGCGATGGCAGAAGCAACCGGCCGCAGGCCGCTCATGGCTGGCAACTGGAAGATGAACCTCAACCACCTCGAGGCCATCGCCCTGGTGCAGAAGCTGGCGTTCAGCCTCAACGAGCAGCAGCTCAACGACGTCGAGGTGGTCGTGCTGCCGCCGTTCGTCGACATCCGCAGCGTGCAGACGCTGGTCGACGGCGACAAGCTGCTCATCGGCTACGGCGCTCAGGACCTGTCGCAGCACTCGTCGGGTGCGTACACGGGCGAGATCTCCGGCGCGATGCTGGCGAAGCTCGGCTGCCAGTACGTGGTCGTCGGGCACTCGGAGCGCCGCCAGTACCACGGCGAGGACGACGCGCTCGTCAACGCCAAGGTGAAGGCCGCCCTCGCGAACGGCATCGCCCCGATCCTGTGCGTCGGCGAGGGCCTGGCGGTCCGTGAGGCCGGCGAGCACGTCGGTTACACGCTCGCCCAGCTCGACGCCGGCCTCGAGAAGATCAAGACCGACGAGGTCGAGAAGATCGTCGTGGCGTACGAGCCGGTGTGGGCGATCGGGACCGGCAAGGTCGCGACGCCGCAGGACGCGCAGGAGGTCATCGCCGCGATCCGGACCCGCCTCGCGGAGAAGTACACCGGCGGCACCGCCGACCGGGTGCGCATCCTCTACGGTGGCTCGGTCAAGCACGACAACGTGGCGTCGATCATCGAGCAGCCCGACATCGACGGCGCGCTCGTCGGTGGCGCCAGCATCGATGCGGAGGGTTTTGTCCGCATCTGCCGCCTCGGCAAGTAACCAGTTCAGAACACAGCGTCGCGCGGTCCGGATCCGGGCCGCGCGACGCTGTTTTGTATCCCACCCCCGGTTCCGCCCGGCATGAACGCCGCCTAAAGTGGCCTGGTCCGCAGCCCCGACACCGGGTTGCCGGACACGCTCGCGCACAGCGCGGGCAGCCCCGCGCCGGACGCGGGAGCAACAGCCAGGGCCGCCCGCCACGAACGGGCCGACCATGACGAGTGGGGACCGAGCATGCTCGCTAAGCGTTTCGTCGCGTCGTTGGCCGGCCTGTCGCTGCTCGCGACGGCGGCCTGCAGCGACGCCGGCGCCGAGAACCGCCCGCAGCCGCCGAAGACCGGCGGGACCCTCCGCGTCGTCGTCAGCGCCATGCCGGCCCACCTGGACCCACAGCGCATCGCGACCGCGACCGAGGCCAACATCAGCCGCCTCACCACCCGGACGCTCACCACGTTCCGCTCCGAGCCCGGCGAGGCCGCCAGCGAGATCGTCGGTGACCTCGCCACCGACGCCGGCCGCCCCAGCGAGGGCAACCGTGTGTGGGACTTCCAGCTCAGGGACGAGCTCCGCTGGGAGGACGGCACCCCGATCACCTGCGCCGACGTGAAGTACGGCGTGGAGCGCAGCTTCTCGAGCCTGTTCTCGGTCGCCCAGCCGTACCCGAAGACGTACCTCGCCGGCACCGAGAGCTACGCGGGCCCGTTCGTCGGCGGCAACAACAACGGCAAGGGCCTGCAGTCCGTGCAGTGCGTCGACAACCGCAACATCAAGTTCACGCTGTCCCAGCCGGTCGGCGACTTCGGCTACACCGCGGCGATGTCGGTGTTCGCGCCGGTCCAGGCCAAGCAGGACACCAAGGGCGAGTACGACAAGAAGCCGTTCTCCAACGGCCCGTACAAGCTGCAGGAGAACACCGACCAGCAGCTCGTGTACGTCCGCAACCAGTACTGGGACCGCAAGACCGACAGCGTCCGCAAGGCGTACCCGGACAAGATCATCATCCAGGCGAACGGTGACCTGCCGACCGTCACGTCGAACCTGATCCAGAGCGAGGGCGACTGGGCCGAGACGATCGACCTGGACAAGAACGTCGCGCCGAACTTCGTGCAGCAGGTCGTCAACGACTCCGGCCTGTCCGCACGGGCCGTGCAGGGCAGCTACGGCGGCATCCGGTACCTGTCGGTCAACACCAAGCGCATCCCCGAGCTGGACTGCCGGCGGGCGCTGGTCTTCGCCTTCAACAAGCGGAAGTTTCGCGCGGCGATGGGCGGCTCCGTCTTCGGCGACTACGCCAACACGATGATCGCCCCGCAGCTGAAGGCCCACAAGGACTTCGACCTGTACGACAGCACCGCCAACGTCGAGGGCAAGCCGGACGTGGCGTTGAAGCTGATGGACGACCAGCGGAACAAGGGCAAGCCGTGCGCCGCGACGCTCACCCTGGCGATCCCGGAGCAGAAGGACATCCGCCGCCTGGCCACGACGATGGTCGAGACGTACCAGCAGATCGGCATCCAGCTCAAGGTCAACGGCATCGACCCGGAGACGTACTTCGACGTCATCGGCAACCCGGCCAACACCAACGACCTGCTCTGGGCCGGCTGGATCCCCGACTGGGCCAACGGCTCCGCGGTCATCCCGCCCCTGTTCGACGGCCGCCTCATCCCCACCAAGGCGAACGCGACCAACAACCAGAACTACGCCCTGCTCAACGACGCCGAGATCAACAACGACATCACGGCGGCGCTGGAGGAGTCGGTGCCGGAGCGCCAGTTCCTCCTCTGGGGCGAGCTCGACGAGAAGATCGCGAGCAGGGCCGCCGCGATCCCGATCATCTACATGAAGGCGCTGCGCATGTCCGGCACGAAGGTCCGGGGCGGCTTCATCCACCCGCAGTTCGGCCAGCCCGACCTGTGTGCCCTGGGCCTCGCGTAATCCAGTAAGCTTCGGCGGTAGCTTTCCGCCCACCGAGAGGACGACCGCGCCATGACGGCGTTCGCCTACACCCTGATCGTGCTGCTCATCATCACGAGCGTGCTGCTCACCATGCTCGTGCTGCTGCACCGCGGCAAGGGCGGTGGCCTGTCGAGCATGTTCGGCGGCGGCGTCTCGTCCAGCCTCGCCGGCTCGTCGGTCGCCGAGAAGAACCTCGACCGCTACACGCTGCTGGTCGGCATCATCTGGTTCGCCTGCATCGTTGGTCTTGGCCTCTGGCTGAAAATTGTTCAAAACGGTGGTGCCTGAGCACGCTCCGCGTTCTAGACTCATGCGCGCGGTCCGTTTGACGGGCCGCGCGCAGGTGTTTTTCGCCCACACTCCTGCCTCCGCACGACGTCGCACCCCCCCGACGAACAGGAGCGAGCAGCCGTGGCAGCTGGTAACGCCATCCGCGGGACCCGAGTTGGTTCCGGCCCCATGCGTTGGGCCGAGCGCGGTGAGCAGGCGGCCCGTCGCAGCGTCACCTACTGGTGCGCCAACGGTCACATGACCGAGCCCGCCTTCGCCGCTGAGATCACGCCCCCGGCCACCTGGGACTGCCCCCGGTGCGGGCTTCCCGCCGGCCAGGACGAGCAGGCGCCGCCGGAGCGACCGCGCGCCGAGCCGTACAAGACCCACCTGGCCTACGTGAAGGAGCGCCGCTCCGACGAGGACGGCGAGGCCATCCTGGCCGAGGCCCTGGCCCGCCTCCGCCAGCGTCGCGCCTGACAAACCCCGGCCCGAGCCACGTTGCCGTCGTGCCGATGGCGTACGCCATGATCCGGAGCCTATGGCGACAAGAACTCTTCCGGATCATGAGCAGGACGCCCCAGTCGCGGTGCTGTCCGCTGTGATCCGGAAGAGTTTGTGCTGTTGGGGCGACACAAAGTCTTCCGGATCACGAGAGTCGACGGCCCGAGCCGCGTTGCCGTCGTGTCGGTGGCGTACGCCGTGATCCGGAAGACTTGTTGCGCCTTTGGCGACAAGAACTCTTCCGGACCATGAGGAGGACGCCCCAGTCGCGGTGCTGTCCGCTGTGATCCGGAAGAGTTTGTGCTGTTGGAGCGACGCAAAGTCTTCCGGATCACGAGAGTCGACGGGCTGAGCCGTGTTGCCGTCGTGCCGGCGGTGTACGCCGTGATCCGGAAGACTTGTTGCGCCTATGGCAGCAAGAACCCTTCCGGATCATGAGGAAGGCGGGCGTCAGGCGGGGAGGGAAGCGGCGGCGGCGCGGTCCAGGAGCCAGAGGGTCCGGTGTTCGCCGCGGACGCGGGCGGCGGGGAGGGCGGCCGGTGTGGCCGTGTGGGCCTCGCGGACCGCGTCGGCCTTGCCGTCGCCCGCGGCGATCAGCCAGACCTCGGCGGCGGTGTTGATGGCCGGGAGGGTCAGCGTCACGCGTACCGGTGGCGGCTTCGGGCTGTCGTGCACCGAGGCGGTCGTGCCGGTCTCGTCGATGACCGGGTGGCCGGGGAACACCGACGCCACGTGGCCGTCCTCGCCGACGCCGAGCAGCACCACGTCGAACCGCGGCAGCCCGGCAGTGCCACCCGACTCAGCGGACCCGGCAGGCTCGATCGACCCGACGGCGGCGGCGGCGTCAACGGCGGCCATACCGGCCGCCGCGAGTCCGGGTGCGCCCGCGGCAGCCGCGGCCGCGCCCGCCGCTCCGAGGCCCGCCGCACCGCCGCCGACAACGCCACCGGAAGCGCCGGCGGAGGCGGCGAGTTCGCGGGCGTAGGACGCCGCCGCGGCGGGGGCGTCGTCGCCGAGCGGGCCGTCGGAGGCGGGCATCGGGTGGACGCGGGCCGGGTCGACCGGCAGGCCGTCCAGCAGCGCCGCCCTGGCCTGGGTCTCGTTGCGGTCGGGGTCGCCGGACGGCAGGAACCGCTCGTCGCCCCACCAGAAGTCGACCCGCGACCAGTCGACGGCGTCGCGGGCCGGGTTGGCGAGGACCGCGGCGTAGATCTGCGCGGCGATCCGGCCGCCGGTGAGGACGAGGGACGCGACGCCCCGCTCCGCCTGCGCGTCCGTGAGCCGGACGATCAGGCGGGCGGCGGTCGCCTCGGCCAGCAGTTTCGGGTCATCGTGAATGACGACGGTCATGAAGCGACGGACTCCAGGGACGAGGGGGACGAGGGCGTAGCGGCCTCCGGGCGCTCGGCGAGCGCCGGGTCCTTCCAGATGTGCACCCGCGGCGCCCCGCGCTCGTCGAGGTGCTGCTTGCCGGTGGCGGCGGCGAGCGCGGCCGCGTACGGCTGGTCGGGGTCGAGGCGGCGCAGCTCCTCGGCCAGCTCCTCGCCGAGCGGGCGCCGGCTCAGCGGCAGGATCCGGTCGGGCTGGCCGGTGCGCTGGAGGGTGGCGATGCCCGCGTTCAGGTCGCGGATGAGGTTCATGCTGCTGCCGTCGGCGAGTTCCAGGTTCACCGCCTCCATGATCTTGCCGGAGCCGGGCTTGCGGGTCGGGTGGACGCCGAGGCGGGCCTCGAGCCAGCCGCCGAGCAGCGGCGCCGTGGGGTCGAGGTCGGGGGCGATGATCTCGACGGACCTGACGCCGACCCGGGTCGCGTCGAAGGCGCCGGCGAGCAGCGTGCGCCACGGGGTGATCCGTGACCAGGCCAGGTCGGTGTCGCCGGGCACGTAGTCCTCGGCGCGGATGCGCAGCGCGTCCACGGGGTCGGGTGCCTGGGCGCTGTCGGTGATGCGGCGGTCCGCGACGACGCCCAGCGGGTCGTACGCGATCCGCTCCGGCGGCGTGCACTGCCACCAGGTCACCACCGGCACGTCCGGGGCGAGCAGCGGCATGACGACCGACTCGGCGTGCAGCGCCAGGCGGCCCTGCATGCGCATGACGACGGCCTCGCACGGTCCGAGCCGCCCGCCGACGACGATCTCCGCGTCGAGGCGGGACCGCTGCTGGGTGACGTCGGCGCGCACGATGATGAGCAGCCGGCACGGGTGCGCGGACGCGGCGATGGTCGCGGCGGCCTCCGCCTCCCGGACCTGCCGCTCGTCGACGACGGCCACGAGGGTGAGGGCGAGGCCGCTGGTGAGCCCGCCGGCGCTGCGCCGCTCGTTCGCCAGGGCCTTCACGACCTCGATGCCGGTGGTGTCCCAAAGTCCGATCATGACCAGTCCCCTTCGAAGAAACCTAGGCCCGGCGCCAGGCGCGGCCCTCGCGGGCCAGCATCTCGTCGGCTGCTCGCGGCCCCCACTCGCCGGCGCGGTACGGCTCAGGCGTCGAGCCCTTCCACGCCTCCTCCAGGGGGTCGATGACGTTCCAGCTCGCCTCGACCTCGGCCGAGTCGGGGAACAGGGTCTTGTCGCCGACGAGGACGTCGAGGATGAGCCGCTCATAGGCTTCAGGCGAAGCGTCGGTGAACGCCTCGCCGTACTGGAAGTCCATCGCGATGTCGCGGACCTCCATGGTCGTGCCGGGCACCTTCGAGCCGAACTTCAGCATCACGCCCTCGTCGGGCTGCACCCGGATGACCAGCTGGTTGTGGCCGAGCATCTCCACGTCGGCCTGGTGGAACGGCAGGTGGGGCGCCTTCTTGAACGAGATCGCGAGCTCCGTGACGCGGCGCGGCATGCGCTTGCCGGCGCGGATGTAGAACGGGACCCCGGCCCAGCGGCGGTTCTGGACGCCGAGGCGGATCGCCACGTACGTCTCCGTCTTCGACTCCGCGGGGACGTCCTTCTCCTCCAGGTAGCCGGGGACGCGTTCGCCGGCGACCCAGCCGGTGAGGTACTGCCCGCGGACCGTGTTGGTGAACACGTCGGTCGGCACGGTGATCGCGTTGAGCACCTTGAGCTTCTCGGTGCGGATCGCGGTCGCGTCGAACGCCGTCGGCTCCTCCATCGCGACCAGCGCGAGCAGCTGCATCAGGTGGTTCTGTACGACGTCGCGGGCGGTGCCGACGGTGTCGTAGAACCCGGCGCGGGTGCCGATGCCGACGTCCTCGGCCATCGTGATCTGCACCGAGTCGACGTAGTTGGAGTTCCACACCGGCTCGAACAGGTTGTTGGCGAAGCGCAGCGCCAGGATGTTCTGGACGGTTTCCTTGCCCAGGTAGTGGTCGATGCGGAACACGTCCTGCGCGGTGAACGCGTCGTCGACGAGGTCGTTGAGCTGCCGCGCCGACACCAGGTCGTAGCCGAACGGCTTCTCCACCACGACGCGGCGCCAGCCGCCGGACTTCGCGTTGTCGGACATGCCGGTGCGCTCGAGCTGCTTGAGCACGACCGGGAACGCCGACGGCGGGATCGACAGGTAGAACGCCGCGTTGCCGGGGATGCCGGACTCGTCGTGCAGGTCGTCGAGGGTCTGCGCCAGGTGGTCGAACGCCGCGTCGTCCTCGAACGAGCCGGGCACGAACTTGATGTTGCCGGCGAGGCGCGACCACACCTCCTCCCGCCACGTGGTGCGGGCGCCGTTCTGCGCGGCCTTGCGGGCGAGGTCCTCGAAGTCGCCGTCGCCCCAGTCGCGCCGCGCGAAGCCGAGCACCGCGAAGCTCGGCGGCAGCAGACCTCGGTTGGCCAGGTCGTACACAGCCGGGATGAGCTTCTTGCGGGCAAGGTCACCGGTGACGCCGAAGATGACCAGCGCGCACGGCTCGGGGATCCGAGGCAGTCGCCGGTCCTGCGGGTCCCGCAAGGGATTGGTCATCACACTCACCCTCCGAGGGCGGCCAACAGTTGGTCGATACCGGATTTCCGGTCGGTCAGGTGCAGTCGCAGCAGCGGCCGGCCCCGCTCCAGCAGGACCTGCCGGTCGTCGGCGGCCTCCGCGGCCTGCAGCTCGCCGAACGTGTAGGGGCGTCCGGGGACCCGCAGGTCCTTCGGGACGGCGCCGGTGATCTGGATGACGTTGGTCGCTGATGTACGGCTGGATCCACCGACGCCCGTCGCGGCCTGGACGGACTCGTCGTCCCGGGCGAAGCGGACGGCGCCGCCCCAAGCGAGGTGGACGGCCCGGTCGACCCGGCCGGCGAGTCCGGTCCGCACCCCCAGCGCGGCGGCGTCGGCGGTCCGGTCGAGGTGCGCCAGCACGGTGAGGGCCGCCCCGGGCGGGACCGACCGTGCGAACTCGTCGATCGCCCCGATCAACGTCGTCGCGGTCACGGCTCCGTGGACCTCCACGGCGCCTTCGACGAACGCCGGCACCTGCGGCGGCACCCCGGTGTCGAGCACCCGCAGCACCCCTTCGTGTGACGACGGATCATCACCACCGTGCCCGCCACCGCCGGGCGCCAAACCGCCGGCGGGTGTGGAACCGGCCGCGCCGAAGCCGGCGGGGGAGGAGCGGCCCGGCTCGGCGTCCGCCTGCCCGGTGCCGATCAGCCCGGCGATCGTGAGGGCCTGCTCCCAGACGAGCAGCTGCACCCCGAGCGGCCCGTTGACGGCCAGGTCGGGGTTGATCCCTCCGCCGGGCATGACGCCGGGCACGAGCGGCCCGCCCGTGGTCACGCCGAGGACGTCGGGTCCCTCGTGCCCCCAGCTGCTCGGTGTCTCCAGGACGACCGGCACGGCCCGGGCGCCGGCGCCGTCGAGCAGCGCGGCCACCCATTCGCCGAGCCCCACGAGCCCACTGCCGTCGGCGGCCAGGGCGATCTTGTCCCGCCCCGCGGCGACGGCGGCCGCGAGCGCGGCCCCCAGCGCGACCGCGGGATGCGCGAACCCGGCGTCCCCGGCGGACGCCGACGCTTCCGGCGCACCGGACGGCGCCGTGAACCCGGACGGGGGAGAGAACCCCGCCGACGGCAGGGAGAAGCCGGCGGCCGACGTGCGGCGGGGCGGCTCGGCCAGGGCGAACGCCTGCTCGACGAGCTCGTTGATGTCGGCGCCGGCCAGACCCGCCGGCACCAGGGAGTACGCGGACAGCGGGCCGGGCTGCGCGAGGAACAGCTGCGCGCCCATCTCCAGCGCCGTCGTCGCGAGCGGCGACCCGGGCCGGGTGACGAACACGAACCGCCGCCCGAGGTCGTGGATCCCCTGGTCCTCGAACGCCTGCAGGAACGCCCGGCGGTGGCTGTCGACGGCCAGGGAGACGGAGATCGGCGACGCCGCGGTGAGCACGACCACGGTGCGGTGCAGCGGGCCGGCGACGGCGGCGGCGATGCCGTGCGGGTCGGTGCCGGTCAGGACGGTCAGCGGCACGCCGAGCGTCCGGGCGATCGCGTCGGCGGCGCGGGCCGGCGCCCCGTCGCCGGCGAGGACGACGCGGTCCAGGCTCAGGGCCCGCAGCTCCGTGCGGAGCATGGTGACCCTGGGGACCACGTCGTAGTCGGGGGACCAGTCGAGCGGGGAGCGTGGTAGGGCGCGGGTGTCGATCGCACCGGCGACGGCTGCGGCGCCGAACACCGTGAGTCCGGCCGCAGCGGTGACATCGTCGAGAAGATCAGGCACCCGCACCCCCCAAGAGACGGCCGGCCCAGATGGCCAGCCTACTGAAATCGCGTGCCCTACTTGCCCGCTTCGAGGGCCGTCCGGACGGTCTCGATCATCTCGTTGCCGGAGACGGAGAACTTCTCGACGCCCTCGCGCTCCAGGACCTGCACGACGTCGTCGTAGTCGATGCCGATCGCGGCGAGGTCGTCCATGACCTGCTGGGCGTCCGCGTAGGAGCCGGTGATCGCGTCGAGGCGGACCTCGCCGTGGTCGGCGAACGCGTGGATGACGGCCTCCGGCATGGTGTTGACCGTGCCGGGCGCGACGAGCTCCTCGACGTAGATGACGTCGCGGTACTCGGGGTTCTTCGTCGAGGTGGACGCCCACAGCGGCCGCTGCGGGTGTGCGCCCGCGTCGGCGAGGGCCTGCCAGCGCTCGGAGGAGAACAGCTCCTCGTACTTCTTGTAGGCGAGCTTCGCGTTGGCGATGGCGGCCTTGCCCTTGAGCGCCTTCGCCTCGTCGGAGCCGATCTTGTCGAGCCGCTTGTCGTACTCCGTGTCGACGCGCGACACGAAGAACGACGCGACCGAGCCGATCTTCGCGAGGTCGTGACCGTTGGCCTTCGCCTGCTCGAGGCCGGCGAAGAACGCGTTCATGACCGCCTCGTAGCGCTCCAGGGAGAAGATCAGCGTCACGTTGACGCTGATGCCCTCGGCGAGCACGGCGGTGATCGCCGGCAGGCCTTCCTTGGTCGCGGGGATCTTGATGAACAGGTTGTCGCGGTCGACGAGCCACCACAGCGCCTTCGCCTCGGCGACGGTGCGGGCGGTGTCGGCGGCGAGGCCCGGGTCGACCTCGATCGACACCCGGCCGTCGATGCCCTTGCTGGCGTCGGCGGCGGGCTTCATGACGTCGCAGGCCCAGCGCACGTCATACGTCATGAGCGCGCGCATCGCCTCGTTGACCTGCGCGTCGCGCAGGGCGAGGTCCTTGACCTGGTCGGCGTAGTCCTCGGCGGAGGTCAGCGCCTTCGCGAAGATGGTGGGGTTGGTGGTGACTCCCACGACGTGCTGCTCGCGGCGCAGCTTGTCGAGGCCGCCGCCGCTCAGTCTGGCGCGGGAGAGGTCGTCGAGCCAGACCGCCACACCTGCGGCGGAGAGCTCGGCCAGCCGATCGGAACTCATCGCAGTGCTCCTCTAACTCAGATGCCGATGTCTCAGTTGCCCGTGGTGGTGCCGGTGATCTCGCCGACCTTGGCGAGTGAGGCGTGCGCGGCCGCGACGACCTTGTCGGTGGTGAAGCCGAACTGCTCGAAGAGCACCGTGTGCGGGGCGCTCGCGCCGTAGTGCTCGATGCTCACGGCCACGCCGTGGTCGCCGATGATGTGCTGCCACGACATGGCGATGCCGGCCTCGACGCTGACCCGCGCCTTGACCCCGCTCGGCAGGACCTGCTGGCGGTACGCCAGGTCCTGCTCCATGAACCACTCCTGGCAGGGCATCGACACGACGCGGGTCGGGGTGCCCTCCGCCTCGAGCCGGCGCTGCGCGGCGACGGCGAGCTGCACCTCGGAGCCGGTGGCCACGATGATCACCTGCGGCTGGCCGTCGGAGGCGTCCTTGAGGATGTAGCCGCCCTTGGCGGTGCCCTCGGCCGGCGCGTACTCGTCGCGGTCCAGGGTCGGCAGGTTCTGCCGGCTGAGGGCCAGCGCGACCGGGTGGTCGGTGACCTCAAGGGCCCGGCGCCACGCCCACGCGGTCTCGTTGGCGTCGGCGGGGCGCACCACGGCCAGGCCGGGGATCGCGCGCAGCGCCGTCAGGTGCTCGACCGGCTGGTGCGTCGGGCCGTCCTCGCCGAGGCCGATCGAGTCGTGCGTCCACACGTACACGACCGGGAGCTTCATGATGGCCGCGAGGCGCACCGCGGGCCGCATGTAGTCGGAGAAGACGAGGAACGTGCCGCCGTAGGGCCGGGTCGGGCCGTGCAGCTTGATGCCGTTGAGGATCGAGCCCATGCCGTGCTCGCGGATGCCGAAGTGCAGCGTGCGGCCGTACTCGTTGCCGGGGAACGCCTTCGTGGCGAACTCGGCGGGCACGAAGGACGGCTCGCCCTCCATCGTGGTGTTGTTGCTCTCAGCGAGGTCGGCGGAGCCGCCCCACAGCTCGGGCAGCACCGGGGCGAGCGCGCCGAGCACCTCGCCGGACGCCTTGCGGGTCGCCATGCCCTTCTCGCTGGCCGGGAACTCCGGCAGCGACTTCTCCCAGCCCTCGGGCAGCTGGCCGGCGAAGAGGCGGTCGAGCAGCTCGGCGCGCTCACCGGCGGACTCCCGCCACGCCTCGAAGCCCTTGTCCCACTCGGAGTGCAGCTCGCGGCCGCGCTCGATGGCGCCGCGGGCGTGCGCGAGGACGTCGTCGGCCACCTCGAACGTCAGCGCCGGGTCGAAGCCCAGGACCTGCTTGGTCGCCGCGACCTCGTCGGCGCCGAGCGCCGAGCCGTGGATCTTGCCGGTGTTCTGCTTCTTCGGGGCGGGCCAGCCGATGATGGTGCGCAGCGCGATGAACGACGGGCGGCCCGTCTCGGCCTTCGCGGCCTGGATCGCGTCCCACAGCGCCTGCACGTCCTCGGCGTAGACACCGTCGCCGGCGTCGTGACCGGCACGCCAGTCGACGGTCTGCACGTGGAAGCCATACGCCTCGTACCGAGCGGCGACGTCCTCGCTCTTGGCGACCTTGGTGTCGTCCTCGATCGAGATCTCGTTGTCGTCGTAGATGACGACGAGGTTGCCGAGCTTCTGGTGGCCGGCGAGCGCGCTGGCCTCGTGCGTGACGCCCTCTTCGATGTCGCCGTCGGAGCACAGCACGTAGACGTGGTGGTCGAACAGGCTGTCGCCGGTCGCCGGCTCGGGGTCGAAGAGGCCGCGCTCGCGGCGGGCCGCCATCGCCATGCCGACGGCGTTGCCGAGGCCCTGGCCGAGCGGGCCGGTGGTGGTCTCCACACCGGCGGTGTGCCCGTGCTCGGGGTGGCCCGGGGTCAGCGAACCCCACTGCCGCAGCGACCGGAGGTCGTCGAGGCTCAGACCGTAGCCGGCGAGGTACAGCTGGATGTACAGCGTCAGGCTCGAATGCCCGCAGGAGAGCACGAAGCGGTCGCGGCCGAGCCAGTTGGGGTCGGTCGGGTCGTGCCGCATGACCTTCTGGAACAGCATGTAGGCCGCGGGTGCCAGGCTCATCGCGGTGCCGGGGTGGCCGTTGCCGGCCTTCTCGACGGCGTCCATGGCGAGGACCCGCACCGTGTCGACCGCCCGACGGTCGACGTCGGACCAGGAAAGCTCGGGACCCTTGACCTCTTCAGCGCTCACGGCTGTGCTGCTCCTGTCGAACGAGGGTTTTGTCAGCGTGTTGCGGGGGCTCTTTCAGAACGACCCTACCCACGAATGGGTAGGCCCACGCGCAGTCGACCATGTTTCGGACATCGGCGACACTGCCTGCGGCAACGGTAGTCGATGCCCACCGCGACCTGCACCGGCACGCGACTGCGCGGATGCGCGGAACCGGCGCCAAACCTGGATCGATTCAGCCCTGCGCGAAACTTTTGCTGCGACGGTACAGGCGGCCGCCGCGACGGAGGCGTCCGCCGATGTGGTGGGGTCCCGCTCTGGCCTGCGTTGATCCTGTTCTAGGATGCGAGTGCCCGCCGGTCTCGGCGGGACCCTCGGTCTCGCCCTGCCGCCACGCGCCGTCATCCGGCCGCGGCCCCAAGGCAGGCGGTCCCAGGTGCGGCCGATGCCGGGAAGGTGGCAATCCAGACGTGACGCAGCTCGTCGACCGTGCGGTCTCCCAGAGCGCGTCCGAGCCGGTCCGCCCCACGACGGCAGCGGCACTGGCCCGGGCACAGCAGCAGCAGGCGGCCGGCCGCCGCGCCGGCTTCGGCGCCGTGGTCAAGGCATACGTATCACTGACGAAGCCGCGCATCGTCGAGCTGCTGCTCATCACGACGGTCCCGGCAATGCTCCTCGCGGAGCGCGGCCTGCCGTCGCTGTGGCTGATCGCCGTGGTGCTGGTCGGCGGTTCCCTGGCGGCCGGCGCGGCCAACGCGCTGAACTGCTACATCGACCGCGACATCGACCCGCTGATGAAGCGCACGTCACGCCGCCCGCTCGCCACGCACAGCATCACCCCGCGGGCCGTGCTGATCTTCGGGCTGATCCTGGCCGCGCTGTCCACGGTGCTGATGGCGACGTTCACCAACCTGCTCGCCACGCTGCTGACCGTCGGCGCGATCGCCTACTACGACCTCGTCTACACGATGTGGCTGAAGCGCACCACGCCGCAGAACACGGTGTGGGGCGGCGCGTGCGGCGCGGCGCCGGTGCTGATCGGCTGGGCCGCGGTCACCGGCGGCCTGGCCTGGCCGGCCTGGGTCATGTTCGCCGTGGTCTTCCTGTGGCAGCCGCCGCACTTCTACGCGCTCGCCATCAAGTTCAAGGACGACTACGCCCGCGCCGGCATCCCGATGCTGCCCGTCGTGGCGAGCATGCGGCGCGTCGGGCTGGAGACGGTCATCTACAGCTGGCTGACCGTGGCCGCCTCGGTGGCGCTGTGGCCGTTCGGGATGACGCCCGTCTACGGCGTCGTCGCGGTCGTCGTCGGCGCGCTGCTGCTGCTGGAGGCGCACCGCCTCGACGGCCGGGCCCGCCGCGGCGAGCCGCTGAAGCCGATGCGGCTGTTCCACTGGTCGGTCACGTATCTCACGCTGTTGTGCGTGGCGGTCGGAGTAGACGTCTTCATCCAGTGATCTGGTTGCCGCCGGTGCCGTATCGATACCATCCGGGGGACCCCGGAGGCGCCGCCAAATGTCGAGCTTGAACGTGTCTTGACCCGGAAACGCCCGAATTTTTGGCACAACGCGCCCCAGGGGTCGTGACGTGATGCATGTCTCTCGTTTGCCCCCGGATCTGGGCGCCTGAATATCCGCTTTTAGCTGGTTCTGTCGGGGCAAAACGAACGCCTGGTGAACTAAACCTGTCAGTAACTACGATCACATCAGACCGTCAGTTCACTCCCGAGCGGCGGGTTACCCCTTTAGTGTGGCCGTCATGGCAGATGGTTCCGATACGACGATGACCCTGAGCCGCCCGGTGCCGGGCAGCCTGATCTCCGGCATCAAGTCCTTCGCGGACGACCACGGCGGCGCCAAGGCAGTCATCGAGTACGTCGGCCGGCGCGGTGCTCGCATCGTGCTCGTCGGGGAGGACGGCGTCTGGGGCGACCAGATGGCGGAAGGCACCGACATCGCGCGCTCCGCCTGCGCGCAGGCCGGAGTCAAGATCGAGAATGCCTGGGAGCGCGAGCTGCTCGAGCAGATGCGGCCCAGCAACGACCTCTGGCGCTCCATGGGGCGGCGTGTCCTTTCCCGCTAGGGTCGGTATCTTCGCTCCGTGATCATCGAACAGTCATATTCCGCGACCCGGGCCGGTGCCCGGGTCGCTCTCGTTACCTGCGCCAAACTGCCCGACCTCGACGAGGACGACCAGAGCCTCGTCCCGGCCCTCGCCGCCGCCGGCGTCACCGCCGTCCCCACCGTCTGGGACGACCCGGCCGTCGACTGGCCGTCCTACGACCTCGCCGTCGTGCGCAACACCTGGGACTACCCGGCCCGGCGGGCGGAGTTCACCGCGTGGGCCGCGTCCGTGCCCCGCCTCGCCAACCCGGCCGACGTCATCGCGTGGAACACCGACAAGCGGTACCTCCGCGAACTCCACGACAAAGGCATCCCCATCGTCCCGACGCGGTGGCTCGACCCCGGCGACCCGATCGAGCTCGACGACATCGCCGGAACGGCCGCCGCCGAGATCGTGGTGAAGCCGGCCGTCAGCGTCGGCAGCGTCGACACCGGCCGCTACCGGCTGCCCGAGCAGGCCGACCTCGCCGCCGCGCACGTGCGGCGCCTGCACGACGCCGGACGGCTCGTCATGATCCAGCCGTACCTCGCCGACGTCGACACCGCCGGGGAGACCGCCCTGCTGTTCATCGCCGGCGCCTACAGCCACGCGATCCGCAAGGGCCCCATCCTCACCGGCCCCGACGAGGGCGTCGAGACGCTGTACCAGGAGGAGTCCATCACCCCGAGGACACCGTCACCGGCGGAACGCGACCTCGCCGAACGGGTCCTCGCGGCGCTGCCCTTCGACCGGACCGGCCTGCTCTACGCCCGCGTCGACCTGCTGCCGACCCCGTCCGGCGACCCGGTCGTCATCGAGGTCGAGCTCACCGAGCCGTCGCTGTTCCTGACCACCGCCGAAGGCGCCCCCGACCGGCTCGCCCGGGCCATCGCCGAGCGTCTGACCGGCCGCTCGTGAACATCTTCGAAGCGATCCTCCTCGGCTTCGTCGAAGGACTGACCGAGTTCCTGCCGATCTCCAGCACCGGCCACCTCACGATCCTGGAGAAGCTCCTCGGCTACTCGATCGACGACCCCGACATCACCGCGTTCACCGCGATCATCCAGACCGGCGCCGTCCTCGCGACCGCCATCTACCTGCGGCACGACATCGCCCGGATCGTCCCCGCGTTCTTCCGCGGCCTGTTCGACAAGACCCGGCGCGACAACCTCGACTACCGCTTCGGCTGGTCGGTGATCCTCGGCTCCATCCCGGTCGGGATCGTCGGCCTGCTCTTCAAGGACCAGGTCGAGACGACCCTGCGCAGCCTCTGGTTCGTCGGCGGCGCGCTCATCGCCTTCTCCGGCGTCATGTGGTTCGCCGACCGCGCCGCCACCCAGCAACGCCACGAGACCGACGTCACGTGGAAGGACACGCTCATCATCGGCACCGCGCAGGCCCTCGCCCTCATCCCCGGCGTCTCCCGCTCCGGCGCGACGATGTCCGCGGGCCTGCTGCGCGACTTCGACCGGGTCACCGTCACCCGGCTGTCGTTCTTCCTGTCCATCCCCGCGCTGCTCGCCGCCGGCGCCCTGCAGATCGCCGACGAGCACGACAACATCGCCAGCGGCGTCGGCTGGCCCGCCACGATCACCGCGACCCTCGTCAGCGGCGCCGTCGGCTACCTGGCCGTCGCATGGCTGCTGAAGTTCGTGGCGCGGCACACGTACACCATCTTCATCGTGTACCGCGTCGTGCTCGGCGTCCTCCTGCTCGTCCTCGTCGGCACCGGCACGATCGAGGCGACCTAAGCTTCCCGCCCGGGCCGCCGATGAACACCTTGTGAAACGGCGGCTCGGCGCGGCTCTTGTCCTGGCCTCGGCACTGCTCTCCGGAGTGGCCGGCTGCTCCGTGCTGCCCGGCCTCGGCGGTACCGGCGCCGGCAACACCAACAAGAAGCAGGGCGGCAAGGTGCTGGACCTGCCGCAGAAGACCGTCTACTCGAAGGGCGACGCGGTCAACCCGTCGGCCGGCCTGACCACCGGCGCCCCCGTCCGCGGCCCCCTCGCGTCGATCTCGCCACTGCCCAGGGTCAGCCGCAGCTACCCGACCCCGAGCATGAGCCCGACCGACTGCACCGGCGTCGTGCGCCCCGGCGTCATCAACGGCGTCGAGGTGGTCCCCGGGACCGCGTCCGCCACCGTCAGCTGGTGGAACATCGGCGACCCGTCCATCGTCTCCTACCAGCTGACCGCCATGTCCCAGGAGCTGCTCATCGGCCCGCAACCCGGCTGGACCTGGCAGACCGTCCCGCCCGGCAAAGGCTGCACACGGGTCACGACCACGGTCACGGGCCTGATCTCGCAGACCCCGTACGTCTTCGTCGTCCACGCCGTCCTGAAAAAGTACGAGTCCCTCCCCCCGACCGCTCCCGAGGTGGCCCGATCCGAGGCCGTCACCATGCTGTGATTCCCCCCACCGCTGTGCTTCCGACCCACCGCTGCCGCGGCGGGTCCCGGCGGGGATTCTCACCGCACCCCAATGCGCCGCTCCGCGGCGCACTGCCCGCTCCGCGGCGCACTGCCTCGCGCCGAGGCGCGAGGCAGGGCAAGCGGCGCATGCGCGCCGCATCCGGTGGCCACCGCTCCCGTGGCCCCGAAGGGCTTCGGTAGCCCTGCGGCCAGTCGCGGGGATGCTCATCGGAGTGCGGTGCAGGTGCGGGCGCGCACCGGACCCGGACGCTCCCGCTGCCCCCGAGGCGGCGTTGGTCGACGTCCGCCAAGCGGCTTCTGCGCCATCGACATCGCGGTCTCGGCCGCCTGTGGTAGGAGTGGACCGCGTAAACCCGTCCAGCGCGCCGACGCTGTGGCCGCCGCTCCGAGGCCGGCACTGTGCTCGGACGGGGCTATGGTGTCTCTGTGCTTCCCGAGCTGCTCCCGCCGGCGGGCGTTGCCGGCGCCGACGTGCCGCTGCTCGTCCACTACGAGGCCGACGGCCGGCGCACCGCTCTCACCGCGGCGCAGCTCGGCGGCTGGGCCGCCCGCACCGCAGGCCTGCTGCACGACTGCGGGCTGGGCCCCGGCAGCCGCGCCGCCGCCCTGCTCCCGCCGCACTGGCGCACCGCGGCCGCCCTGCTGGGCGCCTGGTCCCTCGGCGTCACGGTCTCCTTCCACCTGGCCGCGACCGCCGGCCTGCCCGACGTGGGCCCCGACGCGGGCGTGCCGTTCGACGTGGTGTTCGCCGCCCGCGACCGGCTCGGCTCCTGGCTGGAGTCCGTCCCCGACGCCCCGCACCGCTTCGTCTTCGGCACCCCAGCGGCCGGCTCGGTCGGTGGCTCGGCCAGTGGGGACCCACGCGACGTGCTCGGCTACCGCGACTTCGACGCTGCCGTCGCCGCGTACCCGGCGTCCACCCCGGCCCCGGCCCTGATCCGCCCGGGCGCCGCGGCGAGCGGCGACGGCACCACGTACGGCCAGTGGGGCAGCATCGCCCGCGAGCTCGCCGACCGGCAGGACCTCCGCCCCGGCGACCGCGTCGTCGTCGACACCAGCGAGCACGAGCACCCGGTGAAGTGGCTCCTCGCCCCGCTGTCGATCGGCGCCTCGATCATCCTCTGCCCCGGCCCGTCCCACCTCTCCACCATCACCGCCGCCGAGTCCGCCACCCGCGTCTTCGGCACGCTGTAGTTCCCTGCACCGCTTCGCGGCGGCGCCCTTCTCACCCGCACCCCGCTGCACCCCACCCCACCCCACCGCGCCGCGGCGCACGGCCGCGCATACCGCGCCGACGGGGATCGCGCCTGCGCGCCGCATCCCGGTAGCCGCGCTGCATCCCGTAGCCGCATCCCGTAGCCGCGTGCTGCATCCCGGCAGCCACGCGTCGAATCCCGGGTAGCTGCGCGCCGCGTCCCGTAGCCGCGCGTCGGACGCCTTCCGACCCTCCGCGACAGAGCCGGCTGGGATGATCGCGGCTGCGCGCCGTGTCCGTAGCTGCGCCGCGTCCGTAGCTGCGCCGTGTCCGTAGCTGCGCCGCGTCCGTAGCTGCGCCGCGTCCGTAGCTGCGCCGCGTCCGTAGCTGCGCCGCGTCCGTAGCCGGGCCGCGTCCGTAGCTGCGCTGCATCCCGTAGTTGCGCGTCGCATTCCGTAGCCGTGCGCCGGGCGCCTTCCGGCTCCCGCGACAGACGTTGGTCAATGCCCCTGAATGTGGCTTTTGCGTCATCGACGGTGCGCGATCAACCTACAAGATGATCTCTGAATTGGGGGTGGATCGCGCACCGTCTATCCGAGGGGCGCGGCGCGGTGTGGCGGGTCGTGTGGGCGGCGGGCGGGAAGCCGCTAAGGGGACTTCGTGTGTGCCTGGAGGGCGCGGTCCACCAGTACACCGGCGGCATCGGCGGCATCGTCGGCCGTCCCGGACGCGGTGGCGGCGCGGGCCAGGTTGGCGCGCATGACGTCGGGGTGCACGAGGAGCCGCTCCAGGGCCACGCGCAGCCACGACGCGGCCGAGCCGGTGCAGACGAGCAGCTCGCGCAGGGGGCGCCACTCGGCGTGCCAGGCGCCGGCGGCGCGTTCGTGCTCGTGGGCCATCGCGGCGAGGAGGTCGGCGACGAGGCCCGGCGCGGACGCGGCGCTGCCGAGGGCGCAGACGGCGGCGACCGGCTTGCGATCATGCGGCGCCGCCGACGGGCCGGCGGCGACGGAGGCCTCGTCGACCTCGTCCTGCGCCATCAGCGTCAGGTCGCGGGCGATCTTCGCGACGGTCCCGGCGGCACCGCCGAGAGCACCGGCCAGCTCGGCGACGCGGGTGCGTTCGGTGTGCCAGGGCACGACGGGCTCGGCGAGGCCGAGGAGCGTGGCGAGGGACTCGACGACGTCCGGCCCGTCGTCGCCGAACGGGGCGAGGGTCCCGGCCGCGCCGCCGAACTGCACCGCGAGGCGCTCCCGCCGCACCTGTTCGAGCCGGCGGCGGGCGGCGTCGAGGCCGGTGAGCCAGCCGGCGGCCTTCAGGCCGAACGTGGTCGGCACGGCCTGGCGCAGCAGCGTACGGCCGACCATGCGGGTGTCGCGGTGCTCGCGGGCGAGGCGGGCGGCCTGGTCGGCGCAGGCGGCGAGGTCGGCGAGCAGCGGCCGCAGCGCCTGCGCGGCGACGAGCATGCCGGCGGTGTCGAGGATGTCCTGGCTGGTGGCGCCGAGGTGCACGGACGGCCCGGCGGGACCGGCGAGCGCCCGCAACCGCTCGACCAGCGGCACGACGGGGTTGCCGCTGGCGGCGGCGCGGGCACCGAGGTCGGCGGCGTCGAAGTGCTCGGGCCGGGCGCAGCCGGCGATCGCGTCGGCGTCGGCCTGGGGGATGAGCCCGCTGAACGCCTGCACCTGGGCGAGCGTCGCCTCCACCTGCAGCATCGCGGTCAGCCACGCGTCGTCGCCGACGGCGGTCGCGACCTCGCCGCGGGCCAGGACGCCGTCGAACAGGGCGGAGGAGGACGGTTTCATGCTCACCTTGGTGGACTCTATCGAGCAGGCCGGGGGCGCAGACCTACATCGTGAGCTTTCGCAACGCGGCCGGTGCGCCCGTGCGGGGCCCGGGTCGTGGCGGCGGGCATGATCTCGCCGGCGCACCACCCGGGCCGCGGCACGCTTCGCCGGCCTCCGTGCCGGCCACACCCGCATCCGGCCCCCGGATCGCGGACCGGGGGCGGACGCTCTAAAGGAAGTCGGTGAACCCTGGACGGAAGCGGTCGTCGGGCTTGCCGAACGTCGTGAACACCAGCCCGCCGCGCGGCTCCACCCCGGGCAGATGCTCTGTCATGCGCTGCTGCTCAACGACGCATGCCAATGCCTCTTGCAAGTCCGACTCGAGTTGGTGGACCGCCTCTTCGAGGTCCTCTTCCTTGCGTGACCAGTCGATATCGGCCTCGCGAAGCTGCTGACCGGCCAGTTTGGCGATCACGTCGGGGTCGTTGACCGCGACTTCCAGGCGGCAGTAGATCTGCATGATGAGCGGTTCTGGTTGCCCCATTGCAGAATCGTTACACAGGGAGATCCCTGTACAAAGAAAGTGCAGATGAATTTACAGCCCGGCAATAGATGGGGCTAAGGTCTTGCGGATGGTGTCATTTCTCCGCAACGTTGCTTTCGACTGCGCCGACCCGTACGCGCTCGCGACCTTCTGGGCTGACGTCATCGGCCACCCCGTCCACCCCGGCTGTTCGCCGGGCGACGCCGAGGTCGTCATCGAGCCGGAGGACGGACCGAGGTGGTACTTCCAGGCGGTACCAGAGCCGAAAACGCTGAAGAACCGCGTGCACGTGTGCCTCCGGCCCGGCGACCGGGACCGCGACGCCGAGATCGACCGGCTGCTCGCGCTCGGCGCGACCCTCGCCGACGACCGCCGCGAACCCGACGGCACAGGCTGGGCGGTCCTGCAGGACCCGGCGGGCAACGAGTTCTGCATGACCCGTCCACAGTCGTGAAGATCGTGTGGAACTGCGGTGCAGGCCCACCGGATCCGGGCGCCGGTGCGGCAGGGTCGGCGGTGTGCCATCGACCCTGCCGACCCACCCCTTGGCAGTCCTGCCCCTGAAGCTGTGGCGGCCGCGCTGGTTCGACGGCGTCGCGCTCGCCGTCGGCGCCACCACACCCGACATCGCGTACGCGCTCGGCGACGCCGTCACCATCCGCAGCCACACGGTCGCGGCCGCCTTCTGGTGGGGGCTGCCCGTCACCGTGTTCACCGCGTGGCTGATCCGCCTCGGCGCCCCCGTCGTCGCGGCGCACCTTCCCGGGTCGCTGCCGGAGCTCGGCGTGCTGGGGCGGGTCAGGCACCGGTGGTGGGTCACCGCGACCTCGGCGCTGCTCGGCGACGCCAGCCACCTGCTGTGGGACCTGGTCACCCACCCGCAGCCCGAGGTCATCGCGTCGTGGCGCCTGGTGCGCGACGTCAGCGACTACGCCGCGCTGCTCCTGCTGCCGTTGTTCATCTGGTACGTCCAACGCCGCCATCTGGTCAGGGAATGGCACGGGGCCGCACCGGTCGTGGCGCGGCGGCCGTGGCTGTTCTGGTCGTGCGCCGTCGAAACGTTCGCGGCCTGCGCGTTCGTCGTCGGCAACCTGCACTACGGCGGCCCGCACGTCTTCGTCGTCCGGCTGATCGTATCGGCGGTGATCGCTCTGCTCACAGCCTGTCTGGCACTACACTTCGTGCGTGCTCCTGGAGACAGACCGGTTGCTGCTGCGGCGCTTCCACAGCGGTGACGCCGCCGCCCTCGCCGCCTACCGTTCGGACCCGGACGTGGCCCGGTACCAGTCCTGGGACGCGCCCTATCCGCTCGGCGACGCCCTCGCCTTCGTCGCGGAGACCGCACGCCTGGACCCCGAGCGGGAAGGCTGGTTCCAGTACGCCGTCGAGGGCCGCGACAACGGCCTGCTCCTCGGCGACGTGGGCGTCAACCGCGGCGACGGCGGCCGGCAGGCGGAGATCGGCTTCACGTTCGCGCCCGCGTTCCAGGGCCAGGGCTACGCCACCGAGGCGGTCGGGCGGGTCGTCCGGCACCTCCTCGTCGAGGAGGGCCTGCACCGCGTGCATGCGGTGCTGGACGCCCGCAACGAGCGGTCGGCCCGGTTGCTGGAGCGGCTCGGTTTCCGCCGGGAGGGGCTGCTCGTGCGGGCCAGCTACTGGAAGGGCGAGTGGACCGACGACCTGCTGTACGCCGTCCTCGCCGCCGAGTGGCAGGCGTAGCCCTTCACACGGTGCTGCCCTTTACGCGGTGCCGCCCTTCACATGGTGCTGCCGCTTACGCGGTGCTGGCCGCCGGGTGGGCGGTGCTGCCGCTTACACGGTGCTGGCCGCCGGGTGGGCGGTGCTGCCGCTTACGCGGTGCTGGCCGCCGGGTGGGCGGCGTAGGCGTTTATGCGGTGCTCGCGTCGGGCTGTGCGTCGAGGACCAGCTGATCCTCGGTGGCCGCGCCGCCGGCCGGCGCGCGACCGGGCGACACCGCCAGCAGCAACCCCAGCGTCGCCGTCCAGACCAGGCAGGCGCCCAGCATGTGGAGCAAAACGACCGGCCAGGGCAATCCCGTAAAATATTGGACAAACCCAACAATTCCCTGCCCCAGCTCGACGGCGAGCAGCAGGGCGGCGGCCCGGGTGACCCGCAGCGGCGCCCCCAGCGCGCGCAGGCCAAACCACAGCGCGATCGTGAGCCCGACCAGGACAAAAACCGCATCCCCGTGCAATTGCGACACCGTCGCGGGGTCGAACCCGGTCCGCGCCGCCTTCGTGTCGCCGGAGTGCGGCCCGCTGCCCGTCACGACCGTCCCGAGCACCAGCACCACCGCCGAAACCGCCGTGATCACGATCCCGGCGCTCCTGATCGCCCGCGGCGCGGTCCACCGCGGCGGCACGTCACGCGTGCGGTGCCAGAACACGTACGCCAGCGCGATCAACAGCATCGACGCCAGGAAGTGCGCCATCACCGTCCACGGGTTGAGCGCCATCCGCACGGTGATCCCGCCCAGCACCCCCTGGAACGCGATCCCCGCCATCATCCACACCCCCGCGGCGAGCAGCCCCGGCACCCGCTGCCGCTGCCGCCACGCCGCCGCGAGCGCGACGACGGCGATGAGCCCGAGCGCGAACGTCAGCGTCCGGTTGCCGAACTCGATGATCCCGTGATGCCCCATCGCCTGGGTCGTCACGTACGACTCCTCGGTGCACCGCGGCCACGTCGGGCAGCCGAGCCCCGACCCGGTCAGCCGGACCAGCCCGCCCGTGCACACGATCCCGATATTCGCCACCAGCGACGCGAGCGCCGCCCGTCGCAGCACCACCGGCCGATCGAGCAGCGACAACACCATCCCCAACACTCGGCCGATACTACGCGCGGCTACATATCACCCCCGCCGCGGTCCGCCCACACCTCTGCCCGCCACTTCCGCCCCGCCAGCGGCGCCCCACCACCGACGCCCCGGTCGCCGTCCCGCCACCGCCGACGCCCGTCACCGTCCGTCCCGACGCCACCGAGGACGCCCCGTCACCGTCTCGCCACCACCGACACCGACGCCCCGTCGCCGTCCGTCCCGACGCCACCGAGCCTGCCGCCACCGCCTGCGACCCTCCGCAGCCGGCCCAGCTGTCGGCGTGCTTGTCTGGCCGTCCACGCTCGTCCCGCCGCCCAAGTGCTGGTCCCGTTCATGCTGCCGTCTCGCCGGACACGTGCTGGTTCCGCCCGCGTGCTCGTCCGGTCGCCTGAGTGCTGGTCTGGGCCGTTGGCGTGCTCGTCCCCGTTCACGTGCTGGTCCCGCCGTCCCGCGTGCCGCCACTCCCAGTCCCGGTCCGCCGCTGCCGCCCGTCCCCGCTGGTCGGGCTGCTCAACGGGTCCGGGTCGGAGGGTTTCCCAGCCCAGCGGTGCCGTGTCCGAGCGCGATCTTGCTACCGCGCGCGGGTGTGCGGGTGGTGGCGACGGCGAGGAAGTTGGTGGTGGCGGCGCCGGGTCGGGGTCGCGCTTCACGAAAGGCGTCACGGGCCGGTGTCGGTGGCCGCTCCGCTTTCAAAGCAACCGTACTCCCGCCCTCCTAATCGGACAGCGATAAGTATGGTCGCTCCGCTACGAACCGTTATAAGGCCTGCTCGATAGCCGGAAGTTCAGCTAAGGGGAGCCTTACCTTCCGTGCGTTGGATCACCCGTAGGGCGGTTTGCCTGCGTCAGGCGAATTACGTAACGTTGGTGTTGTGAAAAACGCGGAGGTGGCGCAGCAGAGGTCTGCCGTCGCTGACGCGTGCCCGCCGCTCGACGTGCGCACCCGTGACCGGGTCACGGAGTTGCTGCTGCAGCAGGGGTCGGCGACGGCGACCGAGCTGGGGCTCGCCCTCGGGTTGAGCGCGGCCGGGATCCGTCGGCACCTCGACGCGATGCTGGCCGAAGGCCTGGTGGAGAGCCGGGAGCGGCCGGACCGCGGGCGTCGCGGGCGCGGGCGGCCGGCGCGGGTGTTCACGCTGACCGCGGCGGCGCGTGAGGCGCTGCCGCACACCTATGACGACCTCGCCGCGTCCGCGCTGCGATGGATTGCCGAGCACCACGGCGAGGCCGCGGTCGCCGCGTTCGCCATGGCGCAGGTCGCAGGGCTCGAGGAGCGCTGCAAGGCCGCCATGGCCGAGGCCGGCGACGACCCGCTCGCCCGCGCCGAGGCGCTCGCCAAGGCGCTGACCGCGGAGGGCTACGCCGCCGGCGCGACCACCATCGCCACGGGTGGCCAGCTGTGCCAGCATCACTGCCCGGTGGCGCACGTCGCCGCCGAGTTCTCGCAGCTGTGCGAGGCCGAGACCCAGGTCATCTCCCGCCTGGTGGGGACCCATGTCCAGCGGCTCGCGACCATCGCCAACGGTGATGGTGTCTGCACCACGCACATCCCGGCGCCGGTCCCCGGTGCCAGATCCGATAATGCCCGTCAAATTCGGCAAAATAGGCAAAGGAACGTGAGATGACCACCGCCGATCAGCTTGCCGGTCTCGGCCGGTACGAGTACGGCTGGGCCGACTCGGACAGCGCCGGTGCCGCGGCACGCCGCGGCCTCAACGAGGACGTCGTGCGCGACATCTCGGCGAAGAAGAGCGAGCCGCAGTGGATGCTCGACCTGCGCCTGAAGGGCCTGCGCCTGTTCGACCGCAAGCCGATGCCGGCCTGGGGCGCGGACCTGTCGCACATCGACTTCGACAACATCAAGTATTTCGTCCGCTCGACCGAGAAGCAGGCGGCGAGCTGGGAAGACCTTCCCGACGACATCAAGAGCACCTACGACAAGCTCGGCATCCCCGAGGCGGAGAAGCAGCGCCTCGTCGCCGGTGTCGCAGCGCAGTACGAGTCGGAGGTCGTCTACCACAAGATCCGCGAGGATCTCGAGGAGCAGGGCGTCATCTTCCTCGACACGGACACCGCGCTGCGTGAGCACGAGGACGTGTTCAAGGAGTACTTCGGCACCGTGATCCCGGTCGGCGACAACAAGTTCGCCTCGCTCAACACGTCGGTATGGTCCGGCGGCAGCTTCATCTACGTGCCCAAGGGCGTGAAGGTGGAGATCCCGCTGCAGGCGTACTTCCGGATCAACACCGAGAACATGGGCCAGTTCGAGCGGACGCTGATCATCGTCGACGAGGACGCGTACGTCCACTACGTCGAGGGCTGCACCGCGCCGATCTACTCGTCGGACTCGCTGCACTCCGCGGTGGTGGAGATCGTCGTGAAGAAGGGCGCCCGCTGCCGGTACACCACGATCCAGAACTGGTCGACCAACGTCTACAACCTGGTCACCAAGCGGGCCGTGTGCCACGAGGGCGCGACGATGGAGTGGATCGACGGCAACCTCGGCTCGAAGGTCACGATGAAGTACCCGGCGGTGTACATGCTGGGCGAGCACGCCAAGGGTGAGGTCCTGTCGGTCGCGATGGCCGGCGAGGGGCAGCACCAGGACGCGGGCGCCAAGATGGTGCACGCCGCGCCGCACACGTCGAGCACCATCGTGTCGAAGTCGATCGCCCGTGGCGGCGGCCGGACGAGCTACCGCGGTCTCGTGCAGGTCCTGGAGGGCTCGCACCACTCCCGGTCGACGGTGAAGTGTGACGCGCTGCTCGTCGACACGGTCTCCCGTTCGGACACGTACCCGTACGTCGACATCCGCGAGGACGACGTGTCGATGGGGCACGAGGCGACGGTCTCGAAGATCAGCGACGACCAGCTGTTCTACCTGATGTCGCGCGGCCTCACCGAGGACGAGGCGATGGCGATGATCGTGCGTGGCTTCATCGAGCCGATCGCCAAGGAACTGCCCATGGAGTATGCGTTGGAGCTCAACCGGCTCATCGAGCTGCAGATGGAGGGCGCGGTCGGATGAGCGGCCAGCGAAGCGGCTCGGGCCGCTCATCGTGTGTCAGTTTTGGCTCAGGCCGACGCCGGAGCGCAGCGGAGGCGGCGGAATGAGCGCACCCGTACTGGTACCGCCGAAGACCCGCGCGCAGCAGGTCCGCTCGTTCGACGTCGCCGACTTCCCCGCCCTCACGGGGCGGGAGGAGGAGTGGCGGTTCACCCCGCTCAAGCGCCTGCGTGGCCTGGCGACCGCCGAAGGCGGCGAGCCCACACAGGCACCGGCGCCGAAGGTCGAGATCGGTGACCTGCCCGAGGGCGTGACCGTCGCGACCGTCGACCGCTCCGACCCGCGGGTCGGAGCGGCGCTGACCCCGTTCGACCGGATCAGCGCGCTCGCGGCCGGCGGCGCCACCGAGGCGCTGCTGGTGTCGGTGGCGGCGAACGCCGTGCCGGAGACCGCAGCCGTGGTGCGGCTCGTCGGCTCGAGCACCGAGGTCGCGTTCGGCCACACCGTCGTCGAGGTCGGCCGGCTCGCCGAGGCGACCGTCGTGCTGGAGCAGGTCGGCTCGGTCACGCTCGCCGACAACGTCGAGGTGCTCGTCGGCGACGCGGCCCGGCTCACGCTGGTCACGGTCACCGACTGGGACGCCGACGCCGTCCAGGCGCAGCACATCCGTTTCCGGCTCGGCCGGGACGCGAAGGTCACGCACGTCCAGGTCACGCTCGGCGGCGACCTGGTCCGGCAGTACACCAGCGTCGACTACACCGGTCGCGGCGGCGAGATCGACGCGTTCGGTCTCTACTTCGCCGACGCCGGGCAGCACATGGAGCACCGGCTGCTCGTCGACCACTCGGTCCCTGACTGCCGCAGCTACGTCGCGTACCGCGGCGCGCTGCAGGGTCAGGAGGCACACACGGTGTGGGTCGGCGACGTGCTGATCCGGGCCGAGGCGACCGGCACCGACACGTACGAGATCAACCGCAACCTGGTGCTGACCGACGGGGCGCGCGCCGACTCGGTGCCCAACCTGGAGATCGAGACCGGCGAGGTCGCCGGCGCGGGCCACGCCAGCGCCACCGGCCGGTTCGACGACGAGCAGCTGTTCTACCTGATGTCCCGGGGCATCCCGGACGAGCAGGCGCGCAAGCTCGTGGTCCGCGGCTTCTTCGCGGAGCTGCTGCACAAGATCCCGGTCGAGTCGCTGCGCGACCGGCTGGGCGAGGCCATCGACGCACGACTCGAGGCGGCCGGCACGTGATCCGAGTGTGCGCGGCGGCCGAGGTGGGCAAGGGGACGGTGCGGCAGGTCGAGGTCGAAGGGACCGAGATCGCGCTCGTCCACGCCGACGACGACAACTTCTACGCCGTCTACGACGAGTGCTCGCACGCCGCGGTCGCGCTGTCGGAGGGCGAGGTCGAGGGCTGCACCCTCGAGTGCTGGCTGCACGGCTCGCGCTTCGACCTGCGCACCGGCGAGCCGACCGGCCTTCCGGCGACCGAGCCGGTCCCGGTCTACCCCGTCGAGATCCGCGACGGCGACGTCTACATCGACTTGAATCCCAGTAACGGAGTGACGAAGTGAGCACGCTGGAGATCAGCAACCTGCAGGTGTCGGTGAAGCTGCCTGACGGCGAGCTGAAGCCGATCCTCGCCGGGGTCGATCTGACCGTCGGGGCGGGGGAGACCCACGCCATCATGGGCCCCAACGGCTCGGGCAAGTCGACCCTGGCGTACTCGATCGCCGGTCACCCGCGCTACCAGGTCACCGGCGGTTCGGTGACCCTCGACGGCCAGGACGTGCTGGCGATGACCGTCGACGAGCGGGCCCGCGCCGGCCTGTTCCTGGCGATGCAGTACCCGGTCGAGGTCCCCGGCGTGTCGGTCGCCAACTTCCTGCGGACCGCGAAGACCGCGATCGACGGTGAGGCTCCGAAGCTGCGCACCTGGGCCGGCGAGCTGCGCGGCGCCATGGAGAAGCTGCAGATGGACCCGGCGTTCGCGCAGCGCAACGTCAACGAGGGCTTCTCCGGCGGTGAGAAGAAGCGGCACGAGATCATGCAGCTGGAGCTGCTCAAGCCGAAGATCGCGGTGCTCGACGAGACCGACTCCGGCCTCGACATCGACGCCCTGCGCATCGTCAGCGAGGGCGTCAACCGGGTCCGCGAGAGCGGCGACACCGGGCTGCTGCTCATCACGCACTACACGCGGATCCTGCGCTACATCAAGCCCGACTTCGTGCATGTGTTCGTCGGCGGGCGGATCGTCGAAGAGGGCGGGCCGGAGCTCGCCGAGCAGCTCGAGGCCGAAGGCTACGAGCGCTACCTGGCCGGTGCGGGACCGGCGACGCACCACGCTTAGGGGAATCATGAACGCGCTGGATGTCGACGCCGTACGGAAGGACTTCCCGATCCTCGATCGGGAGGTCAACGGCAAGCCTCTCGTCTACCTCGACTCCGGGAACACGTCGCAGAAGCCTCGCCAGGTGATCGACGCGGTCCGGGAGCACTATGAGCTGCACAACGCCAACGTCGCCCGGTCCGTGCACACGCTCGGCACCGAGGCCACCGAGGCGTTCGAGGGCGCCCGCGAGAAGGTCGCCGCGTTCGTCGGCGCCGGCACCGCCGCCGAGATCGTCTTCACGAAGAACTCGACCGAGGCGATCAACCTCGTCGCGCACGCCTTCACGGCGGTCGCCGACGACCCGCGGCTGCGGATCGGGCCCGGCGACGAGATCGTCATCACCGAGATGGAGCACCACTCCAACATCGTGCCGTGGCAGCTGCTCGCGCAGCGCACCGGCGCGACGCTGCGCTGGTTCGGGCTCACCGACGACGGCAGGCTCGACCTGTCGGCGATCGACGAGATCGTCAACGAGCGCACGAAGCTCGTCTCGGTGGTGCACTACTCCAACATCCTCGGCACGATCAACCCCGTCGACGTCCTCGTCGCCCGGGCCCGGCAGGTTGGCGCGCTGGTGCTGCTCGACGGCTCCCAGTCGGTGCCGCACATCCCCGTCGACGTGACCGCGCTCGGCGCCGACTTCGTCGCGTTCACCGGCCACAAGATGCTCGGGCCGACCGGCATCGGCGGGCTGTGGGGCCGGTTCGAGCTGCTCGACGCCATGCCGCCGTTCCTGGGCGGCGGTTCGATGATCGAGACGGTCGCGATGACCGGCTCGACGTTCATGCCGCCACCCGCCCGCTTCGAGGCCGGCACGCCGCCGATCGCGGAGGCCGTGGGTCTGGGCGCGGCCGTCGACTATCTCAGCGCCGTCGGCATGGACGCGATCCAGGCGTACGAGAAGCAGCTCACCGCGTATGCCCTCGACGCCCTGACCGCGACGCCGGACGTGCGGATCATCGGCCCGACCACTACGGAAGGGCGCGGCGCGACGATCTCCTTCACCGTCGACGGCGTCCACCCGCACGACGTCGGGCAGATCCTGGACGACGAGGGCGTGCAGGTCCGGGTCGGGCATCACTGCGCCCGCCCGACCTGCGTGCGCTTCGGGGTGCCGGCGACCACGAGGGCGTCGTTCTACCTGTACACCACGACCAACGAGATCGATGCGCTGGTCCGCGGCCTGGAGCGGGTGCGGAAGGTCTTCGCATGAAGCTGGACCAGCTCTACCAGGAGATCATCCTGGATCACTACAAGCGGCCGCACGGCCGTGGCCTGCGCGAGCCGTTCGACGCCGAGGCCCACCACGTCAACCCGACCTGCGGCGACGAGGTGACCCTGCGCGTGTCGATCAAGGGTGACACCGTCGCGGACGTGTCGTACGAGGGCGTCGGCTGCTCGATCAGCCAGGCGTCCGCGAGCATCCTGCACGAGCTGCTCAAGGGCGGCACCGTGCAGGAGTCGCTGCGGCGGCACGAGGCGTTCACGGAGCTGATGGGCGGCCGCGGTCAGGTCGAGCCCGACGAGGCGGTGCTGGAGGACGCGGTGGCGTTCGCCGGCGTGGCGAAGTACCCGGCCCGGGTGAAGTGTGCCCTGCTGGCGTGGATGGCGTACAAGGACGCGCTCAGCCGAGCCGTCCCGAGTGAGGAGAAGGCATGACCGCGGTGCTCGCCGACATCGAAGAGGCGATGAAGGACGTCGTCGACCCGGAGCTCGGGATCAACGTCGTTGACCTCGGCCTGGTGTACGGCATCCACGTCGACGAGGACAACGTCGCGACCCTCGACATGACGCTGACGTCCGCGGCGTGCCCGCTGACCGACGTCATCGAGGACCAGACCCGCCAGGCGCTGTGCAGCGGCCCGGGCGGCGGCCTGGTCAGCGACATCCGGATCAACTGGGTGTGGCTGCCGCCGTGGGGGCCGGACAAGATCAGCGACGAGGGCCGCGACCAGCTGCGCGCTTTGGGCTTCAACGTCTGACGAGGCGTTCAGCGAGAAGCCGTTCAGCGGGAAGCCGTTTCAGCGAAGGGCGTTCAGCGGGGCTTGGTCGGCGTGGCCGTCCTGCAGGAGCAGACGTAGTCCATGTAGCCCTGGAGGCCGTGGATCCGCTGCTCCACCGCGTCGGCCTCGCGCACCTTGGCGACCCGGAAGCGGAACGCCTGGGGGAGCATGTCGACCCGGGTCGCCGCGACGAGGTCCGGCGCGTCGCTGAAATGGATCTTGAACTGCTCCCAGGCCTGCTCCTTGGTCTCGAAGCTCAGGCAGTAGACCTCGGGGGAGCTGCGCAGCGCCAGGTCCAGTTGCTGCGTCTGCTCCTCGGTGACGTCGCTCTTGAGGAAGACCGCCACGTTGTGGCCGGGCCGGTCGCAGCCCGGCCCGGCGGCCATCTGCGCCGGTCCGTCGCCGGGCAGCAGGCGCCACGTGACCGCCCCGGCTCCGGCGACGGCCAGGGCCAGGATCGCGGCGCCGGTGGCCATGTGCCGGCGCCTCCTGCGGGCGGCGCCCGCGTGCACGGCTGCGACGCCGTCGGGGCGGATCGTGTCGTGGGCGAGCTCGTACTCGGCGCGGAGCGCGTCGTGCAGCTGCTGGTTCATCGGCGTGCCTCTCGGAAGTCGTCCAACATGGCCGCGAGGGACTGCCGGGCCCGGTACAGCCAGGTGCGCACCGTGCCCTCACGGACCCGGCACAGCTCGGCGATCTCCGCGACCGGCAGCCCCACCAGGTAGTGCAGGACCACGGCGCGGCGCTGGCCGTCGGGCAGCGCCGCGAGCGCGTCGCGGATCGCCACACCGTGCCCGCCGTGCTCGTCCGGGCCGGGCACCAGCTCGAGCCTGGCGCCGCGTTGATGTCGCAGCGCGACCCGCAGGCGGCGCAGGCGCGACGTGGCGAGGTTCCACGCGACGCGGCGGATCCACGTCGCGGGCTCCTCGTAGCGGCTGATGCGGTCCCAGCGCTGCCAGGCGCGCACGAACGCCTCCTGGGTCAGGTCCCGCGCCTCGTCGAGGTCGCCGAGGTACACGCTCAGCTGGGCGGCGATCTGCCGGAACTGCAGCGCGTAGCACTCGGCGAACCCTTCGGCATCCCTCATGCCGACATCACGCGCGGGCGCGGCAAAAGGTCACACGACCAGAACGACGGCGAGGACGGCGATCACGGCGCTGGACGTCAGCGCGGTCCACAGCCTGCCGCGCGGGCCGGTGAGGACCTTGCCGAGCAGGGTGCCGCCGCCGGCGATGAGCAGCTGCCAGCTCGCCGACGCCACGAACGCCGACAGGACCCAGACGGTCTCGCCGGCCGCGGACAGGCCGTCGTCGGCGCGGCGGCCGAGGACGAGCGCGCCGAAGTAGACGATCGTCGCCGGGTTGAGCATGGTCAGGCCGAGCAGCGCGAAGTACGCGCCGGTCGGCCGGGTCATCCTGCCGTCCGTGTCCCTGCCGTTATCCCCGGCGCGCGCGGCCTCGTGGCGGTGCCGCAGGGCGTCGGCGGCGGTCTTGACGGCGAGCGCCACCAGTACCACAGCGGCGACCCAACGCAGGGGAGCGGAGATCGGCGCGATGAGCCCCGCGAGGGCCGCGCCGCCGAGGACGGCGATCACCGCGTAGATCCCGTCGGCGGTGGCCACCCCCATCGCGGCGCCGGCGCCGGTCCGCCAGCCGGTGCGGGCGGCGAGCCCGGCGATCAGGGCGCCGATCGCGCCGACCGGCACCGCGACCCCGTAGCCGGCGAGCATCCCGGAGAGGACGACCTCCCCGAGGCCCGCGGTCACGATTGCTGCTTGCGGCTCGCCTCCGTCAGGGCGCCGGTCTGTCGCTTCGCCCGTTCGCCGGAGGTGGCGGGGGCTGCGATCAGGAGGCGTCGGCTCATGGCGTGCATCATGGCGCCGGTGCCGGGGTGCCGCCACCGATATTCTTCAGCGCTTCCCGCTTGGACAGGCCGGACAGGTCCGGGTTCGCCGCGACGAAGGCGCGCACCGCGTCCGGGTCGGTCTTCGCATACTCGCGCAGTGCCCAGCCGATGGCCTTGCGGATGAAGAAGTCCTGCTCGTGTTTCCATCGGCCGCTGTACGAGAAGAGCCGTCGCGGGTCGGTCGCCTCGCGGTACTTCAACTGGTGCAGGATCGCGGTCCGCACCACCCACAGGTCGTCGTCCTCGATCCAGGCGTCCATCGGGGTCTGGTCGTGGCGGACGACCGGCCCGACGACGTTGGCGGCGAGCAGGTCGACCGTGTCCCACCAGGGCCTGGTCGTGATGAGGGCGCGCAGGGCGGGCAGGTCGGCCGCGGTGAGGTGCTTCGCGTGCCTGGTCAGCAGGTCGCAGGCGAAGTACTGGAACTCCCGCTCCGGCTGCGCCCAGCATTCCTGCGCCAGCCGCAGGGGCTCGTCCGTCCGCAGGAACGGCTTGTCCAGCTTCCGTCGTACCGGCGACGGGATGCCGAGGAAGTCGAACTGGTCGCGCATGTAGGCGCGCATCCCGGCGGCGGTGCCGGGGGCGGCGTGCCCCCGGTACACCTGCCGCAGCTCGACCAGAGTCACAGGTTGCTGGTGGAGAAGGTGTCGCACTGGCGCGGGTCGCCGGTGTTGAAGCCCTGCGTGAACCACTTCTTGCGCTGCGCGGACGTGCCGTGGGTGAAGCCGTCCGGGTTGACGCCGCCGCCGGACTTCTTCTGGATCGTGTCGTCGCCGATCGCCTCGGCCGCCTCGATCGCCTCGTTGATGTCCGCCTGCGTGATGGAGGTGAACAGCACGGCGTCGCCCTCCTTGTCCTTGGTCTCCGTGGCGTGGAAGGCCCAGGTGCCGGCGTAGCAGTCGGCCTGCAGCTCCAGGCGCACCGAGCCCGAGGTGGGGCCGGTGTCACCCTGCTGGACCTTGGCGTTGGTGCCGAGCAGGTTCTGGATGTGGTGGCCGTACTCGTGGGCGATGACGTACGGGGCGGCGAACTCGCCCTTGGCGCCGAAGCGGCTCGACAGCTCCTTGTAGAAGGTGAGGTCGATGTAGACCTGGCTGTCGGCCGGGCAGTAGAAGGGCCCGACGCCGGAGTCGGCCTGGCCGCAGCCGGTGTTCACGGCGCCGTTGAAGTAGTTCGTCTTCGCCTGCTGGTACTGCTTGCCGAACGCCTGCGGCATCTCCGCCTTCCAGTACGCCTGGACGGAGTTGACGTACAGCAGGTTGCGGCAGTCGGCGTCGTTGAACCGGTCCTTGTTGGACTTGTCGCAGCGCTTCTCGATGTCGGAGTTGTCGGCCTGCTGGTTGCCGCCGCCCCCGCCGCCGAGCATGCCGCTGCCGAAGAGGCCACCGCCGCCGCAGATCACCAGCGCCAGGACGACCAGGGTGATGATGAGGCCCATCTTCCCGCCGCCGCCACCCGGGAGGGGGATCGGGATGCCGCCGAGGCCGCCACCGCCACCACCGCCGCCACTGGTCGACCCGCGCAGGTCGTTGACCTGGCTGCTGTCGAGATCAGCATCGTCGTTGAACTCCATGGCACACCTCTTCAGACGGGGGGATCGATCGGCGTCTGCTGCGTCGGTACCCGATGATCTTGTGACGTAATCGTGTGGCGGTGCGGTGCCGTGCGCACGGTAGGATATGCCGGTGACTCGCACGCTTCGTACGCAGAGGGAGTGACCCCGGTCCTGCACCAGGAGTCTGTCCGTCTTCCCCCTGAATATTGCGAGAGCGAGTCCTTCCTGTGATCACGACCACGGGTCTTGAGCTGCGCGCGGGCGCGCGCATCCTCCTCAGCGACATCAACCTGCGCATCCAGCCCGGCGACCGCATCGGTCTCGTCGGCCGCAACGGTGCCGGCAAGACCACCACCCTCAAGGTCCTCGCCGGTGAGGGCACCCCGCACGCCGGCTCCGTCGAGCGCCGCGGCCCCGTCGGCTACCTGCCGCAGGACCCCCGCACCGGCGACCTCGACGTGACCGCCCGCGACCGGGTGCTGTCCGCCCGCGGCCTGGACACCATCTACGCCGAGATGAAGGCCCTGGAGGCCACGCTCGGCGACGACGAGCGGCTCATCCGGCGGTATGGGCAGCTGGAGGACCAGTTCGCCGGGCTCGGCGGCTACGCGGCCGAGGCCGAGGCCGCCCGCATCTGCGCCAACCTCGGCCTGCCCGACCGGGTGCTCGCCCAGACCATCGGCACGCTCTCCGGCGGTCAGCGCCGCCGGATCGAGCTGGCCCGCATCCTGTTCCGCGACGCGGCGGCGACCGGCGGCGGCATCCTGCTGCTCGACGAGCCGACCAACCACCTCGACTCCGACTCCATCGCCTGGCTGCGCAACTTCCTGTCCAGCCACAAGGGCGGCCTCGTGGTGATCTCCCACGACGTGGAGATGCTCGACGCGATCGTCAACAAGGTGTGGTACCTCGACGCCAACCGCGCGACGATCGACTTCTACAACCTCAACTGGAAGCTGTACCAGCAGCAGCGCGAGACCGACGAGAAGCGCCGCAAGCGCGAGCGGGCCAACGCCGAGAAGAAGGCCGGCGCCCTCATGGCGCAGGCCGACAAGATGCGGGCCAAGGCCACCAAGACCGTCGCCGCGCAGAACATGGCCCGCCGCGCCGAGCGGATGCTGGGTGACCTGGAAGAGGTCCGGGTCTCCGACAAGGTCGCGAAGGTCCGCTTCCCCAACCCGAAGCCGTGCGGCAAGACCCCGCTGACGGCGTCCGGGCTGTCGAAGACGTACGGGTCCCTGGAGATCTTCGTGGACGTCGACGTCGCCGTCGACCGCGGCTCCCGGGTAGCGATCCTCGGCCTCAACGGCGCCGGCAAGACCACCCTGCTGCGGATGCTCGCCGGGGAGCTGGAGCCCGATACCGGCGAGGTCCACGCCGGGCACGGCCTGCAGCGCGGGTACTACGCCCAGGAGCACGAGCAGCTCGACGTCGACCGCACGATCCTGGAGCTGATGCGCTCCGCCGCCCCGGACCAGAACGACACCGAGCTGCGCAAGATCCTCGGCGCGTTCCTGTTCACCGGCGACGACGTCGACAAGCCCGCCGGGGTCCTGTCCGGCGGCGAGAAGACCCGGCTCGCGCTCGCCACGCTGGTCTGCTCCGGCGCCAACGTGCTGCTGCTCGACGAGCCGACCAACAACCTCGACCCGATCAGCCGCGAGCAGGTCCTCGACGCGATCGCCCGCTACCCGGGGGCGATCGTCCTCGTCACGCACGACCCCGGCGCGGTCACGGCCCTGAAGCCGGACCGCGCGATCCTCCTGCCCGACGGCGTGGAGGACGCGTGGAGCGACGACCTGCTGGAGCTCGTGGAACTCGCCTGAGGTTTCACCAGGGCGTGATCAGCACGGCTTCGACGACGACCGCGAGGGCTGCCCCGACCGCTGTGAGCAGCAGCGGGGTCGGGGGCAGCTCGCCGGCCGGCTTCTCCGGCGCCACCACGGCGACCGTGAGCCACGGGAAGAACGGCAGCCAGGCGTGCTCCACACCGCCCCTGGCGAGGCCCGCCGCGATCGAGAACACCACGGCCGCCCCCGCGCCCACCAGGAACGGCCAGGCGGCCGTGTTGCGCAGCTTCCGCGCGCTGGCGACGATCGCCGGGCCCGTGGCGAGCAGCAGGACGACGACGCTGATCGCGCTCCACCACAGCACCGACCGGTACGGCGCGACCCGGCTGGCGTAGTCGGTCTCCGCGGCCACCAGGCCGTCCGCCCAGCCGAAGCCGAGCAGTTGCGCCCCCAGGACGGGCACGAGGGCGCCGATGCCCGTCACGATGTTGAGGAACGCCCGCCGCCGCGCGAAGTAGACGCAGACGATCGACAGGCCGAGCCAGGGGGCCGAGTACGAGAACAGCGCGGCGACGCCCACGAGCAGCCCGGCCGCCAGCGCCCAGACCGCCTTTTTTCGGACTTTTGTGCGACTTGCCCGGAGGCCGCACACGATCGCGGCCGCGCCCAGGGTCGCCACCAGGCCGTCGAGGCTGACGGCGACCCAGATGGCGTACGGGGCGAGGACGAGCACCGGCAGGTACCGCCGCGCGGCCGCCTCGCCGACGGAGTCACGCACCGCCGACAACACCAGCGGAATCGTCAGCGCCGACAATGCGGTGATCAGGAATCCGAGGACGACGTGGTTGTCGACGCCGATTCGGTCGGCCAGCCACAAAAACAGAACGGGACCCGGCGGATGGCCCCGGGAGGCGACCGAGTGGGCCGGCGCGTCGGAGGTGAAATGTCTGAGGTATGCGAGGGGATCGTCGCCGACCCGCCTAACGTCACCCAGATATTCCTCCGGCGAACCGAGGGCTTTCGTAAGGCCCGACCAGCCATCGACAAGCGCCAAAGCGATTGCCCACGTCAGGCCGGCGCAGTACCCGAAAAGCTGAATTTTTCGCCAGGATCGTCGCTCGAGGGCACCCTGTGACGCAGACCACAGTACCGCCGCGGCCACCAGCGGCGCCAGTACGCTGCCCGGCCCGACCCTGATCTTGTACCTGCCGAGGAAGGGCGCGCTTGCGGTGCCCAGACGGGCGTCGAGCTGCACCGCGAGCGCGGCGACAGCGAGCCCGAGCAGGCCGAAGGCAACCCAACGGAGCGCATCGCGACGCTCACGATGCGCTGTCCATGGTTGGTCGGTGGAGGGTTCGCTCATCACGGCGCATCACGGTATCGGGTAGGCGACAATGCTGTGCGTGTCGGTTGGCGTGCCGTCGATATCTAGCGCATGATCGTTCGAGGCGGTCTAATAGGTGGGACCGCACCAACCGCTCAGTCTGGGACGTGAGGGATCAGCATGGCAGCCACCGCCACCACCAGCACCGAGAAGGGTCGCCGGATCGTCGGCGCCGAAAGGCAGACGCTGGCGAAGGACCTCGTGAAGCGGTACACCAACGGTGAGAGTATCCGCGCGCTCGCCGCTTCCACCGGTCGATCCTATGGATTCGTGCACCGGGTGCTGACCGAATCTGGCGTTCAGCTTCGTCAGCGTGGCGGTGCCCGGCGCCGCAAGAAGGCGTGAACGCCGCTCCCACGTCGGGAGAGGCGCGTTTCGACGTCGAAGGGCCGGTCGCAACGGTGACGTTGGACCGGCCCGAGGTTCTCAACGCGCAGACCCCCGCGTTGTGGGCCGACCTCCGGGCGTTCGGCCGGTCACTGCCGGGCGACGTTCGGGTGGTCGTCGTGCGCGGCTCCGGTCGGGCCTTCTCGGCCGGGCTCGACACCTCGGTCGCCGCGTCCATCCTCGGCGGCGTCTCCGACGCGCAGATCGCGCAGTATCAGGAGGCGTTCGCCTGGCTCCGGCAGCCGTCGCTGATCTCGATCGCGGCGGTCCACGGCCACGCCATCGGCGCCGGATTCCAGCTCGCCCTCGCCTGTGACTTCCGGGTCGTGGCCGAGGACGTGAAGTTCTGCATGGCCGAGGTGTCCCTCGGGCTCGTCCCGGACCTCGGTGGCACCAAGCGGCTCGTCGAGCTGGTCGGTTATGCGCGGGCTCTGGAGCTGTGCGTCACCGGCCGGCGCGTGCACGCCGGCGAGGCGTCGCAGATCGGCCTGGCCAACGTGGTGGTTCCCCCGGCTGATCTGGGGGACGCCGTCGGTGATCTCACCGCGGCCGTCCTGGCGGGTTCCCGCGACGCGGTCGTGGAGATCAAGGCGCTGATCGCGGCCGCGGGCGGGCACACGTTCGCCCAGCAGGAGGCCGTCGAGCGGGCCGCGCAGGTGCGCCGGATCCAGGATCTGGCGGGCCTCGGCGAATAATTTGTCGTACCCCCCGGGCATGCTTGGGCTTCAAGTTCTCCGACCGGGGGGTTTCGAATGACGTCGCCGAGCAGCATGGCCGGGTGGGAGACCCTGCGCTCCCTGCGCAAGGCCGACGAGCTGGCCGGCAAGCGCCTGGCCCGCGGCACGGCGAAGCGCATCCTCGCCTTCGCCCGGCCCTATCGCGGCGACATCAGCGTCTTCCTCGTCACCGTCGTGTTCGGCGCGGGCATCGGCGTCGCCACGCCCTACCTCGCCGGCGACGTCATCAACAAGATCAATGCCGGTGGCCCCCACGCCGGCACCGCGGTCGTCCGGGTCGCGCTGCTCATCGGCGCCCTCGCCGTCGCCGACGCCCTGCTCTCCCTCGTCCAGCGGTGGTATTCCGCCCGCATCGGCGAAGGCATCATCCTGTCGCTGCGCACCCAGGTCTATGGGCACGTGCAGCTCATGCCGCTGCAGTTCTTCACCCGCACGCAGACCGGCGCGCTGGTCAGCCGGCTCAACAACGACGTGCAGGGCGCGCAGCGCGCGTTCACCTCGACCCTGTCCGGCGTGGTCAGCAACGTCATCCAGCTCGTCCTCACCGCCGCGGTCATGGTCACCCTGTCGTGGCAGGTGACGCTGCTGTCGCTGGTCATGCTGCCGGTCTTCATCCTCCCGGCCCGCCGGGTCGGCAAGCGGCTCGCCGCGATCACCCGCGAGGCCTACCAGCTCGACGCCACGATGAACGCGACGATGACCGAGCGCTTCGGCGTCGCCGGCGCCCTGCTGGTCAAGCTCTTCGGCCGGCCGGAGACCGAGGCGGAGCGCTTCGCCGACCGGGCCGGCCGGGTCCGCGACATCGGTATCCAGACCGCGATGTACAGCCGCGTGTTCTTCGTCAGCATGCTGCTCGTCGCCTCCCTCGCCCAGGCGCTCACCTACGGTCTCGGCGGCTGGTTCGCCGTGCACGGCCAGATCACCGCCGGCACCGTCGTCACCCTGGCGCTGCTGCTCACCCGGCTCTACGGCCCGCTGACCGCGCTGTCCAACGTCCGGGTCGACGTGATGAGCGCGCTCGTGTCGTTCGAGCGGGTCTTCGAGGTCCTCGACCTCGCCCCCGGCATCGCCGAGCGCCCCGACGCCCGCCCGCTGCCGCCCGGCGCGGCGAAGGTCGAGCTCCGCGATGTCCGCTTCCGCTACCCGAGCGCCGCCGAGGTCTCCCTCGCGTCCCTGGAAGACGTCGCGTCGCTGGACCGCACCGTCACCGACGAGGTGCTCAAGGGCGTCTCCTTCACCGTCGAGCCGGGCCAGATGGTCGCGCTCGTCGGCCCCTCGGGCGCCGGCAAGTCCACCACCGCCATGCTCGTCCCGCGCGTCTACGACGTCACCGCCGGCGCCGTCCTCGTCGGCGACGTCGACGTCCGCGACGCGACCCTGCAGTCGCTGCGCGACACCATCGGCGTCGTCACCCAGGACTCGCACCTCTTCCACGAGACCATCGCCGAGAACCTGCGCTACGCGAAGCCCGGTGCCACCGACGACGAGCTCTGGACCGCCCTGCGCCGCGCCCAGGTCGGCGACCTCGTCGAGTCCCTCCCCGACGGCCTCGCCACCGTCGTCGGCGAGCGCGGCTACCGCTTCTCCGGCGGCGAGAAGCAACGCATCGCCATCGCCCGCCTCCTGCTCCGCGCCCCCTCCATCGTCATCCTCGACGAAGCCACCGCCCACCTCGACTCCGAGTCCGAGGCCGCCGTCCAGCGCGCCCTCGCCGAGGCCCTCACCGGCCGCACCGCCCTCGTCATCGCCCACCGCCTCTCCACCATCCGCGCCGCCGACCAGATCCTCGTCGTCGACAACGGCCGCATCGTCGAGCACGGCACCCACGACACCCTCGTCACAGCGGGCGGCCTGTATGCGGAGCTCTACAAGACCCAGTTCGCCCTGGTCGACTCCCCACCCGTACCGCTGCTCGTGCCGTCTTCCGACACCCCCTCCAGCACCCCCTCGCCAGCCACTCCCTCTACAGACCCTGCACCCGCAGCCACCGCGTTAGCTGGCGCCGCCTCCGCAGACCGTGCCCCCGCAAGCACTGCCACCGCGACCGTTGCTCCCGCGAGCGCTTCTCCTGCTGCCTCGACTTCCGGGGGCGTTGCTCCTGCGGGCGTCGCTTCCGCGACCCCTGCTTCCGGGGGCGTTGCTCCTACGGGCGTCGCTTCGGAGGGCGCTGTTCCCGGGGCCGCTGCCTCTGCGGACGTTGCTTCCGGTGGTGCTGTTCCCGAGGGCCTTGCTTCCGCGGGAAGTCCCCACGCTGGCGTTCACTCCTCAGCCCACTCCGAAGACATCCACTCCTCCGATGAACCCGACCCTCCCCACCAAACCGCCCCTTCCAGCCCCGTTCCCACCCCCACTCCGTAGCCGAACCCGACCCGGCGCTCCGCACTCGCCGCACCCACCCCCAACAACGCCCATGGCCTGCCGTGCGTGAGTGCCTGCCCGGCGGCGTGCGCCACGACTGCGTGTCCGGCGGGATCTGCGTTGCTGTGTGAGCCGACACGTCGCGGGTCTGGTTCCCGCCGGTTCTGGTGCCCGGTGCGGGTGGTGGCGGCGGCGGGCTGTGTGAGCTGGGCTGTCTATCTGGCAGTGTCGGGTCGGCTGCGTCAGTCCGGCTGCGTCTGCGCGGCTAGGTCCGTCCAGCTGTGCCTGCCGGGCGTACCTGCCTGACCGTGTCTGGATGCCCCTGGCGACCAGGTGTCCGTCCGAACGTTCTGCCCGCCTCCGTCTCCTGGCCGAGTAGATCCGTCCCGTGACGCTGATCCGTGTGTCTGGCCCCGTGTTCAGTTGTGACTGCTTGTCCCGCACGTCCGGGCGTGTCCGCGCGGCCGTGTTCGTCCGGGTGGCTGCCGGTTGCGTGTGGCCGGCCTTCGCCATCGCGACCCTCGACGTCGGCGTGTGAGTTCGACGCTGCCCTTCGGCCTGGCTTCGTGGGAGGCTGCGTCGGTCCGGGCCGTTGTCCGTCCAGCTGCCTGTCGTGTGTGTGACCGGCTCCTACGCCGCCATCGTCACTCTCGACGACGTGGGCGCGTGAGCCCGGCACGAACCCGATCTGTGTGTCTGGTTCTGCGTCCACCTGGGACTGTCGGACCGCGTGTCGCGTGGGTGTGTCCGTCCGGGTGCCTAAGTGAGCTCGACCTTGGGAGTCGGTCTGGCTTCCGTGTTCGGCTGAGACTGCCCGGGCCCGCATCCGGCGTAATCATGGCCGTGTTGGTTCGGCTGTGTGTCCGGCTTGGGGGCTGGGCGCCGAGCGGGCCGACCCGGGCTGCGGTTGGCGGGTCGAGCGTGAGCGTCGCTGGTTGCCGGACGGGTGCGCCGCGTCGGTGGTGAGGCAGGGCGCTTCCACGGGGTCCGCAGGACCTCGGTTGCCGGGAGTGGCGCGATCGGGGCTGCGGTGTCGGTCGATGCTGAGCGCTTCGTCTGGATGGCCGGCTTGAGGTGTGCTGTTTCGCCGGGGATGGGGGTGGGCGTCCTGGTGCGGGGCGCATTGTTGCTGCTGGGAAAGTAGCGGCGGTGGAGAAGGGGGGCTGGGGGTCATCGACCTCAGTGGATCATGTGAGTGCGTGGGGGGAGTGTTGCGGCGTGTCCGGGCGATTCGCGTGTTGTCCGGCAAAGCGTGCCGCCGCGTGGTGGGTGGTTGATGGTCGTCAATGCAAGAGGGGGTGGAAATGGTGGGAGGGAATGGCGAGGAATGTGGTGTAGGTCACGGCCCGGGCCGGGGTGGGAGAGGGGTCAGGCGAGGACGGGCCAGGTGTGTTGGGTGGGGGTGGCCTGCAGGGCGGGGGTCTGCGGATAGTTCTGGCTCGGCAGCTGGGCCCTGATCGCCCTGAGCCAGTCGCGGTACGTCGCGTCCGGTGGCAGGGCGGCGAGGGTGGTCAGGGCAACGTACGTGAACGCGCCGTTCGGGCGGCCCGAGAAGGTGGCGTCGTAGGAGTACTCGGTGTCGCGGCACGCCGACAGCAGCAGCGCGGCCGAGCGGGGGCGGGCGCCACGCGGAGCGACAGCCTCGTGGGTAGGGGTGCCGAGGGGCAGGAACGTCGACGGGGCCAGGAAGCGGGTCGGGCAGCGGCCGTCGCCGAGCGGGCGGCTGAGCCGTGTCAGCGTGCCCGAGTGGCAGGAGTCGGAGATCAGCACGACGCGGACGCCGGGGGCGGCGGTGGCGAACAGCGTGGAGAGCTCGTCGTCGAGCAGCGGGCCGTTGGCGGCGACGTCGTGCGGGCAGATCGCCTCGTCGCGCTGGTCGGGTTCGTCGCCGTCGAGGTCGGGGACCCAGGTGCCGTGGCCGGAGTACGTGATGACGACCGCGTCGCCGTCGGAGGTGCGGGAGAGCAGGTCGGCGATGCCGGTGCGGATGGCGAGGCCCGAGGCGGCGCTGTCGAGCAGGGTGCGGACGTCGAAGCCGCGCGCGGTCAGCGCCGCCGTCCAGTCGGCGGCGTCGTTGCGGCAGCCGTAGAGGTCGTTGGAGACGCCCGGGTAGTCGTTGATGCCGACGCAGAGCGCGAGTTTCATGGTGTACCCCCGTAAACCAGTGGAACCTTCTGCAGTGAAGGCGCCACAGCGCGTCACCGAGGTTGCACGAACTCCGTCAGCCCGCGCCGAAGCAGACGAACGGCGTCGCCTCCGGCAGGTCGGCCAGGGCACGGGCCGGTGACACGCCGAGCGCGACGGCGCGATGGTAGTGGGCCATGACGGCGGGGCCCAGCTCGTCGGGGATGCGCGCGACGCTGGCGACGACGTTGGCGGTGCCGGCGTGCAGGAGGGCGGCGGTGAAGCCGACCAGCTCGTCGCCGGCCCGCACGACCGCCCGGCCGACGTCGCAGGCGGAGAGGACGACCTGGCCGGGGGCGGTGCCGAGGCGCTGCAGCTCATACGCGAGCAGCGGGCCGTCGCCGAGCTCCAGGCGCGAGAAGAGCACGTTCTGCGTGTCGTGGTGGCCGTGCGCGGCGACGTGCACGACGGGCGCGGCGTCCATGCCGGCCAGGACGCTGGTCGCGGTCGCGTCGGCGCCCCGCAGGACCCGGCCCCGCGGGTACAGCCGCGCGATCGCGTCGATCTCGGCGTCGGCGTGGACGAGGTCAGGGCCCGCGACGAGCAGGGGCGCTCCTGTTGTGACGGCGTTGGCGGCGGTACGCGCGGCGAGCCACACCGACGCGGACGGCGCCACCGCCACGGGCCGCCCCCGCAGGCTGGGCAGGAGCCCCCAGGGCAGCACCGCGAGCTGGCGGGTCGGCACGACCACCACGTCGTGGGGGCCGAGCGCCGCCAGTACAGGAGCGATCAACGCCTGATCGAGGGTGGCGGCCTGCCGGTCGGCGCTGGCCCGCACCACCGCGGCGAGCTTCGCCGGGAGGCGCCGGTCGGCCGCGGTGTCGAGGTCGCTGAGGAGGCGGCGGACGGACTCGGCCACGGGAGCGTACGGGCCGAGCTCCACCGACGTGATCGCCCCGCCGGCGAGGACGAGCGCGTGCAGGCGGTCGCGGCGGACGAGGTAGCTGACCATGCAGCGGCCGGCGCGGGCGAGCTCGGCGGCCACCTCGGTGTGGGTGGCGGCGCCGTGGCTCTCCTCGGTGTCGCCGGCCCACCAGCCGTGCCGGCGGATGCTCTGCTCGAGGTCGGCGCAGCGGGCGCGCAGCAGCGGCTCGGGCCGGCCTTCGAGCTCGCCGAGGCGCACGGCCCGGCGCAGCTGCCGCAGCTCGGCGAGGGCCTCGGCGATCTGCGGGTCCTGCGGCGGCAGGACGGACCGGATGCGGAACGACTGTGCCCGGGACCGCTCCGACCAGTTGAAGACGAGGCTCGGCGGGCCGAGCGACCAGGAGATGTCCAGCCCGTACGCGCCGAGGTCCGCCCCCAGCGCCGCGACGCTGCTCTGCAACTCGAGGCTGCCGAACCGGCGCCGGTGCTCCTGCAGCGTCACGAGCCCCTTGCGCAGCTCGTCGAGCGCCGCCCGCGGCCGCCCGTCGGCGCGGTGCAGCTCGGCCCGGGTGAGCCGGTGCAGCAGCCGCACGTCGAGCGGCACGTCGGCGACGAGAGCCCGGCGCGCCGGGGCCCGCTGCTCCGCCGACGGGGTGTCACCGGCCGCCACCCTGGCCCGCAGCGCCAGCAGCTCCGCACTGCCGGCGTCGTGCCGCAGCCCGAGTCCCCGCAGCGTCGCCGCCAGCCGTGTCGCCCGCCTGGCCACGGCCAGCAACTTCCGACGATTTGGGTTTTTCGGCTGATGTACCCCTGAAACCACCCCGACACGACTGCCGTTGCTTTCCGGCTGGACGTCGCTGCTGATCGTGGCGGGCGGGACGGAAGCAGCCGCTGCCACCGACCGCCGGCCGGGCCCGGTGGCAGGTGGCCGGTCCGGGTCGGCGGCGGGTTCGCCGGGGCCATGCTGTGGCTGGGCGGGACGGATGGCCGGTGGCTGGTCCAGGTTGGCGACAGGCGCGGGTTCGCCAGGGGCAAGCAGCGCCCGGGTGGGACCGGTGGCAGTGGGCTGGTCCGGGTTGCCGGGCGCAAGCTGCGGCATGGCGGGGCGGGTGGCAGGTGGCTGGTCCGGGTTGGTGGGCGGTGCGAGTTCGCCGGAAGCAGGCCGCGGCCGGGCGGGTCCGGTGGCCGGTGGTGGCTGGACGGGACCGAAGACCGTTGGCGGCTGGGTGCGGGCGGCGGCAGGTCGTGGCTGGACGAGTCCCGCGGCCTGGACAGGGGCGGTGGACGGTGGCGCCTGGACGGGACCAGTGGCCGGTAGTGGCTGGACGGGGTTGGCGGCCTGGGTGCGGGCGGCGCTGGCGAGGTCGACGCGGACCTGGAGCGACGCGGCGAGGGCGGCCCAGGCGCGGTTGCGGCGGCGGGTGAAACGGGCGCGGGCCCTGGCGCTCCACACGGCGGCGGCGGCCAGGTCGCCGCTGCCGAGGGCGGCCTGGGCGCGGGCGAGCTCGGCCTCGCCGAGGTCCTGGCTGAGACGGTGGCGTTTGAGCAGTTCGATCGACCGGTCGAGGTCCTCCGCGGCGGCGGTGTCGAGGCCCGCGCCGAGCAGGGCCCGCGCCCGGTCGAGCATCGAGATGGCGAGGAACCCGTCCGCACGCAGCCGCCGCAGCGAGTCCGCCGCCGTGTCGAACGTCTGCAACGCCGCCGGCACGTCCCCGCCCGCGAGCGCGCAGTAGCCGAGGTTGTGCTCGACCTTCGCCGCGAGCAGGTCGAGCCCGTGCGCACCGGCGAGCTCGCGGCACAGGCGCAGGTCGGCCCGGGCCAGCCGGACCCGCCCGGCGGTGAGGTGCACGACGCCCCGGTTGAGCAGCGTCCGCGCGAGGACCGCCGGCTCCCCGTGCTCCTGGAGCACCGGCACGGCCGCGTCCAGCAGCTTCAACGCCGCGTCGATCTCCCCGACCCGCAGCAGGAGCAGCCCCCGCTGCTGCAGCACGGTGCCGACGTCGGCCAGGTCGGCGAGCGTCTCGGCGCGGTCGAGCAGCTCCAGCCCCAGCTCGGTGCGCCCCTGCTCGGCCTCCGCGTGCGCGAGCGTCAGCAGCAGCCGCGCCGCCAGCGCCGGCCTGGACGGCTCCGCCCCCGGCCACCCCAGCAGCCGCAGCGCCTCGGTCGCCCGCTTCGCCGCCGCGGCAGGCTTCCCGGCCGCCCCGGCCCGCACCGCCGACCGGTGCAGCCGCACCACCCGCGCCACTTCCCGCCGCTCGCCCGCATCCGCCCCACCGTCCGCCACCGTCCGCCCCGCAGGCGCCGCTACACCCGCCACCGCACTGGCGACCGGGGAAGCGCCGCTCGAGGAACCGGCAGCCACGGACGGCCCGGCTCCCGCGAAGGTGCCAGGTCCCGCAACACCCGCCGGGCCATCCGCGGGGGAAGGGACGGTGATGGTGGGTCGCGTGGCGCCCGGCGGACTGCCGGCGGCGGGCGCGGTGGCGGCGGCTCGCACGGCGCCTGCCGGACTGTCGGCGGGGAAAGGTGCGGTGGTTGTGGGTCGCGCGGCGCCCTTCGACCTGCCGGCGGGGGAAGGTGCGGTGGTGGATCGAGCGGCCTTCACCGGACTGTCGGCGGGGGGACGCGCGGCGGTGGCGGGTCGCGCGGCGCCCGCCGGACTGCCAGCGGTGGGGGCGGCGCGCGTCGGGCCGCCGGCGGGGGCAGGGGCGGTGCGGATAGGCATGGGTGTAGCCCGCGTGGCGGTGGAGGCACGCGGGTCGGCCGGGGACGGTGAGGTTGCGGCTACACCACGAACGATGGCGTCACCACCGTCCGGGCGCCATCGGCTTCTTGGTCGTTCGTCGGGTGGACGCGGATCTGGACCTCGCCGCGGGTGACCCGCTGGGCGGCGAAGCGGCCGCCCTCGTCGGTGTCCATGGTCTGCGGGCCGTCGACCGTGCGCAGCTCGATGCGGCAGGGGGAGGGTGGGGCGAGCCAGCCATCGAGGCGGACGGTGCCGGCGGCGCCGGCGGTCCATTCGACCATGATGGTGAGGCTCGCCGACTCGAAGGTGGCGCGGGTGGTCTCCTCGTCGCCGCGGACCCCGGCCATCGCGCCGTCCAGCGCCGGGACGAGGCGACAGACCTCGATGTCGAGCCCGGCGACGCTGAGGGAGAAGAGCAGGTCGGCGGGGACGGGGTCGACCAGGCCGGCGACGCGCCGCAGGTCGGCGAGCAGCCCGTCGTCCGAGAAGTGCTGGAAGTCGGCCATGATCTACCCCGGGAACCCGTCGAGGGCTCGCAGCGCCCGTTGCGTGGTGGACTTCGCGTCCACCTGGTCGAGGCGCAGCTGCGGGTCGGCGGCGGCGTTCTCCAGCAGGAGCGCGGCGACCTCGGCGGCGCCGAGACCCGCGGCGAACGAGCTGCCGCTCCACGAGGCGAAGCCGCGCGTGTAGTCGTCGTCGTCGAGGGTCTCGCGGCGGGTGGGGCGGCCCCCGGCGTTGCCGGCGGGGGTGGCGAAGGCGGCGCCCCGGCTGCCCTGGACCTTCGGGAACGTGCTGATCAGCGCCGACCCGGGCGCCCAGTAGCGGACCCAGGGGCCGTCGTTGCTGAACATGGCCTTGGCGTCGTTGGGCTGGAAGGCGCCGACGCTCATCACCGGCAGCTCCCCGTCGCACGGCAGCGCCGCGGGGTAGAACTCGCGGGACGTGGCGTGGTTCCCGGCGGCGGCGACCACGACGACCCCGGCCGCGAGCAGGCGGTCGACGTGTTCCTGGAGGCGGATGGTGTACGAACCGTCGGCCGCGCTCTCGAGGTAGTAGCCCAGCGACAGGCAGACGACGTCGACCATCCGTCCGCCGGTGCCCGCCTGGGCCGCTTCGACCTCGTCGGCGAGGCGGTCGAGGGCGATGAGCAGGTCGCTCTCGTAGACGACGCCGTCGCTGTGCATGACCCGGATCTGCAGGACAGTGGCGTCGGGGGCGACCTGCCGGACGAGCCCGCCGATGAACGTGCCGTGCCCCGTGTGGGTGCCGAGCTCGCCGGCGACGGAGCCGGTGCTGATCTGCCGCTCCCAGGCGTCGCGGAGGCGTTGCAGGGAGTGACCGGCGGCGATGAGCTGGTCCTGCGCGGCGAGGATCATGGCCTGCAGCTCGGTGTCGACGGTGGTGAACCCGTCCGCGGGCAGCGCCGAGCCGGCGGGGGTGGGGACGTCGAGCCACTCGTGCGGGGAGATGCCCGTGTCGAGGATCGCGACGACGGGCCGCCGGTCGCCGAGCTCCGCGGCGGTGCGCCGGCGGGGCGGCGGGAGGACCAGGTCGACCGGCCGGCGGCCGGCACCGCCGGCGAACCGCCAGGCGCTGCCCTCCGTCATCGGGGACCCCTCCGTCATGGGGGAGCCTTCGGTCATCGGCGAGCCCTCCGTCATCGGAGAGCCTTCCGTCATGGGGGAGCCCTCGGTCATCGGCACCCCGCCGATGGAGGCGCCGAAGAGCAGGTGGTCGAGCGACAGGTGCGCCCCGTGGCCGCCGGCGCGCAACGCCTTCAGCGCGGCCCACGCGTCGACGGACTCGGGGTCGGCGCCGTGCGCCGCGACGAGCTGGACGGCCCGCACGCGCCGCCGCACGGCCCGCTCCCTGGCGGGCCCGTCGGGGCCGTGCGCCGCGGCACCGTGCCCGCCGGGCCCGCTGGGCACGGCGTGGCTCTCGGCGAGGCGCATGCCGGACCCGGCGAGGGTCTGGTTGCAGCGCTCGAGGGTGTCCGGCGGCTCGCTGGCCGGCGCGGTCGACAGCAGGACGCCCGCCCGGTACACCGTCGGCGCGGACACGCCGTCGCCGGGCTCCAGCACGCGGGCACCGTGGCGGCGCAGGACGGCGGCCGACGGCAGCCAGGGCGTCGACGGTGGCGCGCCGTTGTCGTCACCGAGGTCGGCCAGCGCGTCCCCCGTCATCCGCCGGCAGCGTAACTGCATGTGGCTCTCCGTCCCCGCAGGGCGCCTCGAATCCGAAGTCGGCGCCGTCTCACCTGACTAGAGGACACACGCGTGGCACCTGATACAAGAAATTTCAGAGCGCGCCGGTCACGTGGACCGGGATCCGTGCCGTGACAGCAGCAGCCGCAGCCGGGCGGCGAGCCGCCCGCGGGGGACCGGGGCGGTGGCGCCGTCGTAGCGGAAGGCGGCCTCGCGCCCGGCGAGCTCGTCCCGGGCGAGCGGCGTCAGCGTGGCGGGGTCGGCGCAGCGGGCGAAGTCCCAGCCGTCGCGCAGCGAACCCTGCGGCGGGCGCCCGGACGCCCACTCGGCGAACGCGCGATGCCAGCGGTCGCCGTACGACGCGGCCAGGAAGGGCCATGTGCGGGCCACCTCGCCGGCGCGTTTCCTGCGGAGGGCGACGGCCGCTGCCCGTACACCTGCCGCATCGAAACCAGGGGGGACGGCACCGCCGGCGACGAGCGCGTCGACGAGGGCCCGCTGCCGGTCGGCCAGGGTCATGCCGTGATCCGGGGGAGGCCCGCGGCGGCGCAGAGGGCGTCGAGCTCGCGGGTCAGCTCGGCGGCGGGCGGGTAGTGGCCGTCGCGTTCGAGCATCAGCGCCGGCGGGCTGGTCCGCGCGCACAGCTCCTTGACCAGGTCGAGGACCTCCGGCGGGGTCGGGTCGGTGTGGGTGTCGTGGTAGAAGCCGTCGTGCTCGGCCCCGCCGGCGACGTGCACGTACGCGATCCGCTCCAGCGGCAGCCCGTCGAGCAGGTCACCGGGGGTGCCGCGGTTGCGGGCGTTGGCGTGGACGTTGGCGACGTCGAGCAGGAGCGCGCAGCCGGTCCGGTCGAGGATCTCGGTGAGGAACTGCGCCTCGGTCAGCTCCGGGTCGGGCCAGTCGAACAGCGCGGCGATCGGCTCCAGGGCGAGGGTGACGCCGCCGAGCGCCGCCTGGGTGCGCCGGACGTTGGCGACGACCGCGTCGACCGCCTCCCGGGTGCGGGGCACCGGCAGCAGGTGCCCCGCCTCGACGCCGCCGGCCCGCACGAACGCGATGTGCTCGCTGACCAGCGGCGACCGCAGCAGCTCGGCGCAGCGCGCCAGGTGCGCCGCGCGGGTGTCGTCGACGGGTTCGGCGCCGCCGAGCGACAGCCGCACCCCGTGCGGCACGACCCGCACGCCCCGGTCGACCAGGTCCATGAGCATCGCCGGCGGGTGCGTCAGGTGTACGGACTCCGCGACGACCTCCGTGAACCGCAGCCCCGGGAGACCGGCGACGTAGCCGGCGATCTCGGGCCGCCAGCCGATGCCGACCGTGGTCATCCCCCGCACCCTCCGCCGCCGCCACCGCAGCTCGACCCGCCGCCGCAGCTCGAGCTCGACCCGCCGCAGGAGCTGGACGAGCCGGAGTCGGAGCTGCCGCTCGAACCGCTGTCGAAGGAGCCGCCGCCACCGCTGGCGGCGACGTGCCGCTGCAGCTCGGCGGCCTCGGCGAACGCGGGGTCGGCGAGGAAGAACGCGCCGGCGCCGAAGAGCCCGATGCTGAGCGCCGCGGCCTCCGGGCCGTAGGTGGACCACGACGGCGACTGGCGCGGCGACAGGTGCTGGGCCCGCATCCGCATCCGAAGCAGCAGGGCCCTGCCGTTCGTGGTGACCCGCGGGACGGACCGGAACAGCAGCGCGATGAGGAAGACCGGGACCACCAGCATCACCAGGAAGCCGATGGGCCGGTCGTTGAAGATGCCGGCGCCGATCCGGGCGACGCCGAGCGCGACGACGGCGAGGACGATCAGCCACGCCCGCCGCACGTTGCGGCGGCGGTCGGGGTCGAGCAGCCAGCCGGCCAGGGTCAGCTGCTCCTCGGTGCGCTTGAGCACGGCGACGACGCCGGAGTCGGTCTGCACGTTGCGGGCGGCGAGCCCACGGCGCGCGGTCTCGTGCACGGCCTGGTCGAGCTCGCCGGCGCCGGCCGGCAGGGGGCCGGTCTGCCGGAGGATGCCCCGGGTGCTGGTGTCGATGGCGCCGGCGGCGCGCAGGGCGGCGAGGGAGCTGTAGACGGCCAGCTTCCGGTCGCCGTTGAGGAGCGCGGCCTGGGTCGGGGTCAGGTCCCGGGCGCGGCGCAGCGAAGGACCGCGCATGGCGGCACGGCGCCAGATGAACGCGGTGATGATCGCGAGTGCGGCGAGCCCGGCGTACAGCCACAGGAAGTCCGGGCCCGCGATGCCCCAGGTGTCACCCGGGCCAGCGACGATCGATGTCCTCATGGGGTCAGTGTGGGTGCGGACGTCGAGAAGCGCCTGTCACCGGAAGGACACTTGAGGAAACCTTGTGACCGATGTCATCCCGATCTTCGGCCGGCGGCCTCGCGGCCGCCGGCCGGCGTCGTCACGACTTTCGGACGGCGGCCTCGACCAGGTTGAGGACGGCCTCCAGGTCCTGCACGGGGCGGCCGGTCGCGAGGTGGAGGACCAGGCCGTCGTAGGCCAGCTCGAGGAACTGGGCGAGGATCGCGATCGGGACGTCGGCGCGCAGCACGCCGGCCTCCCGCTGGCGCTGCAACCGCTCGCGGGTCGCCTCGGCGACCGCCTCCGAGCGGGCCGCCCACCGCTTCGCGAACTCCGGGTCGGTGCGCAGCCGCCGAGACACCTCCAGCTGGCTGCCGAGCCACCCGGCGACGTCCTCGGTGGCCGCCCGGGCGAGGAGGTCCCGCATGACCTGGACGAGGCCGTGCTCGGCGACCGTGGCTACCATGGTCGCGGCGTCGTCCTCGGCGACGGCGAGGAAGAGCGAGTCCTTGTCCCGGAAGTGGTGGAAGATCGCGCCGCGGGACAGGCCGATCTCCTCTTCCAGCCGCCGGACCGTCGCCCCTTCGTAGCCGTGCCGGGCGAAACAGGTCCGCGCGCCGGTGAGGATCTCCTTCCGGCGTGCGTCGAGCTGGTCCTGGCTCACCCTGGGCACGGGACGATTATGCAAGCCGTACATACGGTTTGGCACACTGCCCAGGGAAAACGGTGCGTTTCACCCCGTTCTGTGGGGATCCTCGGCCATCGAAAATGTGAGCACTGTTTTATGTCATTCTGGTCACGTACCCTGCCCGCGTGCCCCTGTTGTTGCTCTCCCTGGACGACACCCTGCTGGACAGGGCCGGGGCGTTCCGCGCATGGGCCGGCGACTTCCTGCGTGGCATCGGCGCGCCCGAATACGACCTGGACTGGCTGCTGTCCGTGGACGCCGACGGGATGGGTTCGACGTGGGACGTCGCCGAGGGGATCCGGGAGCGGTACGGGCTCCGTGAGGCCGCGATCGACATCGTCGAGGAGATCCGCGGCGAGCTGATGGCCCGGGTCCGGCTCAACCCGCTGACCGCCTGCGCCCTCGCGATCGCCGAGGACGCCGGCTGGGTGCCGGTCGTCGTCACCAACGGCGAGACCCGGCAGCAGGAGGAGAAGCTGCGCAAGACCGGGCTCGACCGGTACCTGGCGGACTGGGTCATCTCCGAGGACGTCGGCGTCCGCAAGCCCAACCCGCGGATCTTCGCGATCGCGGCGGAGCGGGCGCGGATGCGGCTCGGCGGCGCCTGGATCATCGGCGACAGCCCCGAGGCCGACATCGGCGGTGCCGCGGACGTCGGGATGCGCAGCGTCTGGCTGCACCGGGGCCGCCGCTGGGTGGAGCCCCGCTATGCGCCGACCCGCACGGCCGACGGGGTGATCGCCGCGATCGCCGAGGTCATGGCGTCGCGGTAATTCGGTTGCGTTTTCCGCGGGTGTACGGGATGGTGCACCTGACCTCAGGGTCTTCGTGTTTTCGTGTCTCGAGTTGAGAGGGGGCTGGTTCGCATGGCTGCCGTCACGGCGCGTTTTTGCATGCCGACTTCCGCTTTCCTCTTGACTCTGGAGACCTCGCGTTGCGCGACAACGACTCTTTTGGCACGTCCGCTCGCCGCCGCCGCAAGTTCGACGACGACGATCCGACCTTCGTAAAACGCTCCTCCCCGTCCAGCGAGGCCGCCTGGGACGTCGTGGAGGAGGAGACCGGCTGGTCCTCGTGGAGCGCGCCCGGCGTGCAGCACGGCCCGGCACCGTTCCCCGACTGGGTGATCACCGAGCACGCCGCCAAGGACACCGACCGGGGCGTGCTCAAGACCGGTAAGGAAGCCGACGTCCATCTGGTGGAGCGCGGCGTCCCCGGCACCGACCGGCGGGTCCTGCTCGCCGCGAAGCGGTACCGGGCCGCCGAGCACCGCCTCTTCCACCGCGACTCCGGTTACCTGGAGGGCCGCCGGGTCCGCGAGTCCCGGGTCACCCGGGCGATGGCGGGTCGGACGGCGTTCGGCCGGGAGGCGATCGCCGGCCAGTGGGCGAACGCCGAGTTCGCCGCGCTCGCGCAGCTGTGGGAGCTGGGGGTCTGCGTCCCGTACCCGGTGCAGCTGCTCGGCACGGAGCTCATGCTGCAGTTCATCGGGGACGACGACGGCACGGCCGCGCCGCGGCTCGCGCAGACCCGCCCGGACCTGGACCTGCTGGCGGACCTGTGGTGGCAGCTGGTCGACGCGCTGCGGGTCCTCGCCCGCGCCGGCGTCGCCCACGGCGACCTGTCGCCGTACAACACCCTCGTCCACGACGGGCGGCTGGTCATCATCGACCTGCCGCAGATCGTCGACGTGGTGATCAACCCGAAGGGGGCGGACTTCCTGGCCCGCGACGTCGCCAACATGGCGAGGTGGTTCACGGGCAAGGGCTTCCCCGTCGACCCGGAGCCGCTGATCGTGGAGCTGCTGCACGACGCCGGCATGCGGGTCTGAGCGTCTGGTTCAAAAGCGCGGCCCGCCCGGTCTTGTGGCCGGGCGGGCCGCGGGTGAAAGCGGCGGGGAGGGTATGTCCGCCGCTTCCGTCTGCGCGAGGTGTCGAACCTCGCTCAGCCCATGTGGACGGCACCTTCTTCGGGCACGTCGTCCTTGCTCGCCTTGATGAAGACGACGACGATCACGGCCGCGGCGACCAGCAGGGCCGAGCCCCACCAGAACGCCGTCACGTAGCCGTGCACCATCGCCTCCAGCTGCGTGCCCTGCGGGTCGCCGGCCGTCGCGTGGTCCGTGAAGTACGACGTGGCGGCCGTGATGGCGACCGTGTTGAGCAGTGCCGTGCCGAGTGACCCGCCGACCTGCTGGCTGGCGTTGACCACCGCGCTCGCGGCGCCGGCGTCGTGCTCGTCGACGCCGACCAGGGCGATGTTGCCCAGCGGCACGAACGTGCAGCCCAGCCCGAAGCCGAGGATCAGCATGGACGGCATGACGTGGGTGGCGTACGCGGTGTCGACCCCGATCCGGGTCAGCAGGATCATGCCGGCCGCCCCCAGTAGTCCGCGATCCTGCCGCCGAGCAGCAGCAGCCCGCCGAAGGTCAGCGTGTACGCCGTCACCACCCACTGCTGGTTGGCGTCGCTGATGCCGAGGTCGGCCTTGGCGTGCGGGAGCGCGACGTTGACGACCGTGGCGTCCAGCACCACCATCAGCTGCGCCACCGCGATGATCACCAGCGCGAACCAGCGGCTCGGGTGCGTGTGCAGCTCGTGCCTGCCGTGCTGGGTCGTTGCCACGTGGCTCATCGCGCTCCCCTCCTCTGGACCATTGAATGGTCTAGTCGGGGGACTTTTCCCGGCTTCGCGCAGGTCCGTCGCCTGAGATCACGATCACGGAATAATGAGCAGCTTCCCGGTCGAGTGCCGGCCCTCCAGTGCGGCATACGCGTCCTGTACGGCGTCCAGCGGGTACTTCCCGGTGACGGCCACCTCGACGACGCCGTCCGCGATCCAGCCGAACAGCGTTTCGGCGCGTTCGAGCAGTTCGTGCCGCTTCGCGATGAAGTGCCCCAGGGTGGGGCGGGTCAGCATGTAGGACCCCGCCATGAGGCGCAGCGGGTCGACCGGCGGCACCTTCCCGCTCGCCGCGCCGAACAGCACGAGGGTGCCGCGTGGGCGGAGCGCTTCGAGACTGGTGTCGAACGTGTCCTTGCCCACGCCGTCGTACACGGCCGCCGCGCCGTCGCTGACCTCGCGGACGGCTTGCAGGGCCTCGTCGTACGGGACGGCCCGCACCGCACCGTCGGCGAGGGCGATCTCCCGCTTCGCGGGCGTGCCGGCGGTCGCCACCACCCGGCCGCCGAGGTGCGTGATGATCCGCGTCAGCAGGCGCCCGACCCCACCCGCGGCGGCGTGCACCAGGACGGTGTCCCCGGCGCGCACCGGGTAGGAGTCGTGGGTCAGGTAGTGCGCGGTGAGGCCCTGCAGCATCGCCGCGGCCGCCTGCTCGGTGCTGATCCCGTCCGGCACGGGCACCAGCCGGTCCGCCGGGACGACGGCCTGCTCCGCGTGGCTGCCGGGGACGCCCGTCCACGCCACCCGGTCGCCGGGGGCAAGGCCCTCCACCCCGTCACCGAAGCTGAGCACCGTGCCGCCGCCCTCGCTGCCCAGCACGAACGGCAGCGGCACCTGGTAGGTGCCGCTGCGCTGGTACACGTCGATGAAATTCACCCCGCTGGCTTCCACGAGCACCAGGACCTCGCCCGGCCCCGGCTGCGGGTCCGGGGCGTCCTTCGCCCGCAGGACCTCCCGGTCGCCGTACTGCTCGAACACGACTGCGCGCATCGACCCTCCCGTTTCTGTGTCGGCTTCCTGTCTACCCCAAACCGCCGATCGGAAATGTCGTACCGCTGCCGTACGATCCCGGGGTCTTTGGAGGTGAGGGCGTGGGGCCGACCCATCGTCTCGCGATCGATCTGGGCACCTGCCACACCGTGGCGGTCGTCCGCCGTGGTGACGACGCCCCGCGCGCGCTGCTCTTCGACGGCTCGCCGGTCATGGCGTCCGGCATCTACGCCGACGAGAGCGGCAAGCTCTCCGTCGGCCGCGACGCGGAGCGGCTCTCCCAGCTGGCCCCGTCCCGCTTCGAGCCCTACCCGAAGCGCAGCGTCGACGAGGGCGCGGTCCTGCTCGGCGACACCGAGGTCACCGTCGTCGAGATGCTCTCCGCGCTGCTCAAGCGGGTCGCCGACGAGTCCCTGCAGGCCGGGGTCAACCCGGTCGGCTCCACCGTCCTCACCTGCCCCGCCGACTGGGGCGGCCAGCGGCGCAACGTGTTGCTGGAGGCGGCCCGCGCCGCCAACCTCGGCCCGGTCGTCCTCGTCGACGAGCCGATCGCCGCCGCCACCTACTGCCTGCGCGTCCTCGGCCAGCAGGTCGCGCCGCTGCAGTCGCTCGCCGTGTTCGACTTCGGCGGCGGCACGCTCGACGTCTCCGTGGTGCGCCGCGAGCCCGCCGCCGCGGGCGGCCCGGGCGGTCTGCGCGTCCTCGGCGTCGGTGGCCTCGACGACCTCGGCGGCGTCGACATCGACGCGGCCCTCGTCGGCCACCTCGGCCAGCTCATCAGCCTGCGCAACCCCGACATCTGGCAGCGCCTCGCCAACCCTGACAGCATCGCCGCGCACCGCGACCGCCGCGCCCTGTGGACCGAGGTCCGCGCCGCGAAGGAGATGCTGTCCCGCGCCGCCTCCGCCCCGATCCACGTCCCCGGCACCGAAGAGGCCCTGCACATCACCCGCGAGGAGCTGGAGCGCGTCGCCGGCCCTCTCATCGACCGCGCCGTCGACGAGACCCGCCGCGTCCTGGAGCGCGCCGGCGTCGACGTCCGCCAGCTCGCCGGCATCTTCCTCGTCGGCGGCTCCTCCCGCATCCCGCTCGTCGCGAGCCGCCTGCACGCCCGCTTCGGCGTCGCCCCGGTCGTGCCCGAGCAGCCCGAGCTGCCCGTCGCCTATGGCGGCATGCTCGCCATCGCCACCTCACCCCAGCAGCTCTTCGACGGCGGCCAGTCCCCGGCCCCCCGCCCGGTCTCCGGCACCCCGGTCTCCCCGAGCGGCACCTCCTCCCACCCGCTCTCGGTCCCGATCGCGGGGATCGGCGGTTCGTCGTCCCCGACCTCTCCGGGTGCCTATGGCTCCCCGGCGAACTTGTCGCAGACCTTCAACGCCGCCTCTCCGTCGTCCCCGGCCGCCTTCGTCCCCAACCAGAGCGGCCGTCCCGGCGGGCCCGGTTTCGGCGGCCCGGCGGCGTTCGGCGCGACCGCTCCGCCCGGCGTCCGGCCCGCCCCCGGCGTCCCCGCGGGCGCTCCCGGCCTGGCCCGCCCCGACGTCCCCGCCGGCATCGGCGCCCCCGGCGGCTTCAGCACTCCCGGCGGCCCACCCGGCCAGGGCGGTCCCGGTTTCAGCGCTCCGGGCGGCCCCGGCGGTCCCGGCTTCGGCGCTCCGGGTGGCCCGCCCGGCCAGGGCGGCTTCGGCGCCACGACGTTCCCGCCGGGCGGCCAGCCCGCGTTCACCCCACCCCCGCCGGTCATCGTCCGCCCCCGCCGCAGCGCCGCCCCCTGGATCGCCCTCGTCATCGTCCTGTCCCTCATCGGCGGCTGCCTCTGGGGCGGCTCCAAGGTCTTCACCTGGATCGGCGACCAGTTCGAGTCCGTGAAGGACGGCCTGCCGGACAACACCACCGCCAACGACAACGGCACCGTCAAGGACCCGAAGATCCAGGGGCTCAGGTCGGGGACGCCGATCACCCTGCCGAGCGAGGGCGCCGTCGCCGCGGTGGCCGGCAACGGCATGGTGTTCACGGCGGCGGTCAGCGTCGGCTCGACCGACGTCGTCGGCTATGAGGCCACCGGCGGCCAGAAGTTCCGGGTCCAGCTCCCGATGGAGCCGAAGGAGGTGCACCTCACCGTCGTGGGCAACCTGCTGATCGTCGACGGCGAGGAGGACCTGAAGCAGGCCGAGAAGGAGAACAGCCGGAGCGTGGTCGACATCGCGACCGGCACCGTGAAGTGGACCGCCCCGTTCATCGACCGCATCGACGCCCTCTACATCGGCACCGACGCGATCACCGAGTTTCGCGGCTTCAACAACACCGCGATCGAGCGCATCAACCTGCTCGACGGCAAGGCCCGCTGGTCGCACCCTGGTGCCAAGGCCGTCTACTCGCTCGGCCATCGGGCAGTGCGCGCGTCGGCCCGATGGGCCACCGCCGAATCGCCCGCCGACGTGATCGTTCCCACCTATTCGCTGACCTTCGCCAAGCGGGTGCCCTACAAGCAGTCCCTCACGGCCGACACCGCCGTGGCCGTGCAGCTGCAGGCGGATGGCAAGGCGAGCACGATCGACCTCAACTCGGGCAAGGTGAAGGCGACCGGCGCTATCTCCAAGGGCGACGAGGCCTGGACCGTCTACAACGACCTGGCGATCGTCAAGCCCGACGACGATTCGATCATCGCCTATGGCCTGTCCGACATGAAGCAGAAGTGGCAGTACCGGGGCACCGCCGGCACCAAGATCGGCGACATCCGCCCCTGCGGCGAGAAGCTCGTCTGCGTGCAGGCCGAGCTGTCGTCGTCGAAGGACGCCATCGTCGCCGTCGACACCGCCACCGGCACGGCCAAGTGGACCAAGACCCCGCCCGCCGACGGCAAGAGCCTCATCACCAGCGACGGCGAGTGGGCCGTGGTCGGCGGCAAGCTGATCGGCGGCTTCGGCTCGTCCGGCGAGATCGGCGAGGGCGCGGTCATCGACCCGGCCAACGGCAACAACCAGTTCTACCTCGGCCAGAGCCTCGACGCCCATGACGTCGCCGCCTGCGCCGCCGGCCGGGTCGCCATCGTCAGCTTCCGCAACGCGGCCTCCGCCGTCCAGGTCGCGATCGTCAACGTCGCCGACAACAAGATCGTCGGCACCGCCGACCTCGCCAAGGACGACATCCTCCAGGAGGTCTCGATGTCGGACAACACGGTCGTCGCCCTCAACCCCGACACCCGCGTCGTCCAGCGCTACACCATCCCCAGCTGACCCCGAGGCGTTCGCAGTGCGTGCCCGCTCGCGGGGAAGCCGGGAGCGGGCACGGCGGACACCGGCGGAACCAGTGGCTTCGCGGGCACTCGGGCACCGGGCCTGTCCTCGGCCGAAGCGTGGTGACAGCCGGAATCGGCCGGTTTGTCTGCGCGGGCGGTAGTGGCCGATCCAGGCAGCGACAATGCCGGATGTGAATATCAACGTTCGCCAACGAGTTGCGTCGCTGGCCGCGGCGCTGGTCATCGGGGCCGCCGGGAGCGTGGTGCTGCTCGCGGAGCCGGCGGCTGCGGCGGTGCCGGTGTGCACGAGCTACGTCCGGACCTCGATCTACCGGCCCTCCTCCTCGACGGGTGACTACCGGTGCTGGATGCAGCGTGGTCACCGGACCGACGGAGTCATTATCCTGCAGGAGGCGATCCGCGTCTGCTACGGCGCGTGGCTCAGGTCGATCGGATTCCCTCAGGAGGTCAAATCCGACGGGGACTTCGGGCCGATCACGGAGGACGCGCTGCGCCGAATCCAGAAGCTCGAAGGCGCCGCCGTCGACGGCGTGTTCGGGATCGATACGTCGTATCGGATGCTGTGGTTCAACGGGCGGGACGCGAACTGCCGCCACGTGTACTGACGATCGAGGCGACGCCCCGGGTGCGATCGCAGCGAGGGCAAGAGGACGGGCCGGTCACCGTGGTGGTGGCCGGCCCGTCGCGTTGGAGCCTCTGGTTACGCCTCGATCATCTTGCGGAGGACGTACTGGAGGATGCCGCCGTGGCGGTAGTAGTCCGCCTCGCCGGGGGTGTCGATGCGGACGACGGCGTCGAACTCGGTGCCGGTGTCGGTGGTGACCTTGACGGTGCGGGGGGTGGTGCCGTCGTTGAGCTGTTCGACGCCGGTGACCGTGAAGGTCTCGGTGCCGGTGAGGCCCAGGGACTCGGCGTTCTGGCCCTGCGGGTACTGCAGCGGCAGGACGCCCATGCCGATGAGGTTGGAGCGGTGGATGCGCTCGTAGCTCTCGGCGATGACGGTGCGGACGCCCAGCAGGGCGGTGCCCTTCGCGGCCCAGTCGCGGGACGAGCCGGAGCCGTACTCCTTGCCGGCGAGGATCACCAGCGGCGTGCCCGACGAGGCGTACGCGACGGAGGCGTCGTAGATGGTCGTCTGCTCACCGGTGAGGTGGTTGACGGTGACGCCGCCCTCGGTGCCGGGGGCGAGCTGGTTGCGCAGGCGGATGTTCGCGAACGTGCCGCGGATCATCACCTCGTGGTTGCCGCGCCGGGAGCCGTACGAGTTGAAGTCCTTGCGGTCCACATCGTGCGCGGCGAGATACTTGCCGGCGGGGGAGTCGGCCTTGATCGAGCCGGCGGGGGAGATGTGGTCGGTGGTGACCGAGTCGCCGAGCTTCGCCAGGACCCGGGCGCCGCTGATGTCGGAGACCGGGGCCGGCGAGGTGGCCATGCCCTCGAAGTACGGGGGCTTCCGCACGTACGTCGACTCGGCGTCCCACTCGAACGTGGAGCCGGTCGGCGTGGGCAGCGACTGCCACTGCTCGTCGCCGGCGAACACGTCGGCGTAGCGGGAGTTGTACAGGTCGCTGCCGATCGCCGCGGCGATGGTGTCCTCGACCTCCTTCGGCGTGGGCCAGATGTCGCGGAGGTACACCGGCTGGCCGTCGGAGCCGGTGCCGAGCGGCTCGCTGGTGAGGTCCAGGTCCATGGTGCCGGCGAGGGCGTACGCGACGACGAGCGGCGGCGACGCGAGGTAGTTCATCTTCACGTCGGGGTTGATGCGGCCCTCGAAGTTGCGGTTGCCGGACAGCACCGACACGACGCTGAGGTCGTGCTCGTTGACGGCGGCGCTCACCGCCTCGGGCAGCGGGCCGGAGTTGCCGATGCAGGTCGTGCAGCCGTACCCGACGAGGTTGAAGCCGAGCTTGTCGAGGTACGCGGTGAGCCCCGCCCGCTCGTAGTAGTCGGTGACGACCTTCGAGCCGGGCGCCAGGGTGGTCTTCACCCACGGCTTGACGGTGAGGCCCCGCTCGACGGCGTTGCGGGCCAGGAGGCCGGCGCCGATCATGACCTGCGGGTTGGACGTGTTGGTGCAGGAGGTGATCGCGGCGATGACGACGGCGCCGTGGTCGAGCTCGAAGTCGCCGACCTTCACCGGCTTCGACTGGCGCCCGTTGGCGCCGCGGGCGGCCGAGACGAGGTCGTGCGGCTTGTCGCCGTTGGCCTGCAGGTGGTTGGCGGGCGGGTCGCTGGCCGGGAAGGACTCGGCGCTCGCCTCGTCGGCCGGGCCCTCGATGCCACCGTCGGCGACGTAGTCACCCAGTACACCTCGGAACAACGGCTTGGCGCTCTTCAGCGGCACCCGGTCCTGGGGCCGCTTCGGGCCCGCGAGGGAGGGCTCGATGGTGGACAGGTCCAGCTCGAGACGCTCGGAGTAGTCCGGCTCGGCGGCCGGGTCGTGCCAGAGGCCCTGCTCCTTGGCGTACGCCTCGACGAGCGCGACCTGGGCCTCGTCGCGGCCGGTGAGGCGGAGGTACTTGATCGTCTCGTCGTCGATCGGGAAGATCGCGACGGTCGAGCCGTACTCCGGGCTCATGTTGCCGATCGTGGCGCGGTTGGCGAGCGGGACGGCGCTGACGCCGGGGCCGTAGAACTCGACGAACTTGCCGACGACGCCGTGCTTGCGCAGCTTCTCGGTGATGACGAGCACCAGGTCGGTGGCGGTGCAGCCCTCGGGGAGCTCGCCGCTGAGCTTGAAGCCCACGACCCGCGGGATCAGCATCGACACGGGCTGGCCGAGCATCGCGGCCTCCGCCTCGATGCCGCCGACGCCCCAGCCGACGACGCCCAGGCCGTTGACCATCGTGGTGTGCGAGTCGGTGCCGACGACCGTGTCCGGGTAGGCCTGGCCCTTGCGGGGCATGACGACCGGCGCCAGGTACTCGATGTTGACCTGGTGCACGATGCCGGTGCCCGGGGGCACGACCTTGAACTCGTTGAACGCGGTCTGGCCCCAGCGCAGGAACTGGTAGCGCTCCTTGTTGCGCCCGTACTCCAGCTCGACGTTGCGCTCGAAGGCGTCCGGCCGGCCGAACAGGTCGGCGATGACCGAGTGGTCGATGACCAGCTCGGCGGGGGCGAGCGGGTTCACGCGGGTCGGGTCGCCGCCGAGCTCGACGACGGCCTCGCGCATGGTGGCCAGGTCGACGACGCACGGGACGCCGGTGAAGTCCTGCATCAGTACCCGGGCGGGGGTGAACTGGATCTCCACACTGGGCTCGGCGGTGGCGTCCCAGCCACCGAGCGCACGGATGTGCTCGGCGGTGATGTTGGCGCCGTCCTCGGTGCGCAGCAGGTTCTCAAGGAGGATCTTCAGGCTGTAGGGCAGGCGCTCGGCGCCCTCGACCTTGTCGACCTTGAAGATCTCGTAGCTGGCGTCACCGACGCTCAGCTGGCTCTTGGCTCCGAACGTGTCGAGGCTCGCCACGGCGTTGCTCCCTTAAGTCATCAGGCGGGTGTCTCACGGCAAGTCTTCCGCAAGTGGGACGCCCAGTCGTCGTCAACCGTCGTCCAGCAAGAAAACCGTACGTCCGTCTTGTTAAACCCGCAAGCGTGTACCAAGCTGTGAAACATGATTCACCACGCCCAACTCGCCTGCCCGGCGGGCTCCGAGGCGGTGTCGATCGCCTTCTACGGTGACCTGCTCGGCCTCGCCGTGGTGCCGAAACCGGCGGCGCTCGCCGGAAGGGGTGGCTGCTGGTTCCGCGGGCACGGCATCGAGCTGCACCTGGGGGTGGAGACGCCGTTCACGCCGGCGCGCAAGGCCCACCCCGGGCTGCTCTGGCCCGACCTGCCGGCGCTCGCCGCGCGGCTGTCCGCGGCCGGCCACCAGGTGACGTGGAGCGACGAGCTGCCCGGGTACCGGCGGTTCCACACCTTCGACCCGCACGGCAACCGGTTGGAGTTCTTGCAGCCGGTTGTCGCCTTGTAGATCGTTTCTTCGACCTTCTCGTTCAGAGATCTCTGTTTCAGAGGTCGACGGTCCATGCGCCGGCGTGCTGCCGGAAGCCGGCCTGGCGCAGCAGGTCGTGCCCGTTCGGGGGGAACTCGGCGGCGAGCCGCTCCGCCTCACCCGCGCGCAGTGCGTCGACGAGCCCCTGCAGGACCTGCACCGCGAGGTCGCGCCGCCCCGGCGGCGCGGCGAGACGGATCAGCTTGACCGTGGCCCCGTCGGGGCGGACGGCGGCGAGCGCGGCGGCGGGCTGCTCGTCGTCGCAGATCGGATCGACCAGCTCCCACCACTGCACCCCGGACGTGGCCGGCGTGCCCCAGTGGGCGGTGATGCGCCGGGTCACGGCGAGGCGGTGCGCCGGCACACGCCGGACAAGGAGTAGGGGATCCACCCGACCACTGTGTGGGATCGGTCTTGCAGGACCCTTGCCTTCGCTTTGCCACGTGGCGTGGGCGTCCTCGTGTACCGCCCGCGTGCTTGTGGGCACGCGGGCGGTGTCACCTTGCGTCAGAACCCGAACTCGGACACCAGCACGGCCCGGGCGATCGTGTGCGCGACCACGTTGAACCCGACGACGTTCGCCGCCGCGTCGGCGCCGATCTCCAGGGCGTCCACGTCCAGGGCGTGCACCGCGAAGAAGTACCGGTGCGGCGCGTCCTTCGGCGGCGGCGCCGCACCGCCGAAGTCCCGGGTGCCGTAGTCGTTGCGGGCGTGGATCGCCTCGTCCGGCAGGCCGTCCTTGTCACCCGTGCCGGCACCCGTCGGCAGCTCGGTCGCGTCCGCCGGCAGGTTGTACACGATCCAGTGCCAGAACCCGCCGCCTGTCGGCGCGTCCGGGTCGTAGCAGGTCAGCGCGAAGCTCTTCGTCCCGGCCGGGAACCCCGACCAGCTCAGGTGGGGCGAGGTGTTGCCACGCTCGTAGACCTGCGCGTCGGGCAGCGTGCCGCCGTCGGTGAGGTCCTCGCTGGTCAACGCGAACGCCGGCACCGCGGGCAGGAAGTCGTACGGCGACGGGGGACGGGGTCGGTCGGTCATGCGCACTCTCCTAGTGCTGGGATGGCTCCTAACCAGATCCTCTTACCCAACGACCAGCGGGCTCAAGTGACGCCGGTCAGCCTCGCGTACTCAGCCTCGGTCCCGATCGCCGCCCGCCGGTCCGGATGCTCCACGTAATGCTCGACCACCGATCCGAGGAACACCGGCTCGACCGCCAGCAGCTCCAGCGGCACCAGCAACCAGCCCGGCTCATGCCGCCCCGGCCGCCGGATGCTGAGCGCCAGCTTCGGGCTGCGCACGGTGAGCGGCAGTGGTCGCTGCGGCACCTGTACGAGGTCGTCCCAGCGGACCCGCCGGCTGCCACCCGCGCGGATCGTGAGGCCGTCGGGGCTGAAGACGATCCGCGGCCCCCGCAGCAACGGCACCGCGGCCAGCCCGATGAGCAGCACGGCGACCGTGTTCAACGTGACCCGCAGCTCGACCGGTGCGCTCGGGTCGCTCTCCAGGAACAACGTGCCGAGCAACGCCCACGCCATCGCCGCCCGCCCGGACCAGACCGGAGACCCCGGCACGACGAACGCGTCCCCACGCACCCGCAACGCCGCGGGCGGCGGCTGCATCACCGGCCGCAGCATGATCCCGAACCCCACGAACGCCCCGCTGAGCAGCACGACCGGCGCCAGCAGCAACGTCACCGCCAGCCACGTCGGCGTGCGCGACTCGGTCACCCCGAACTCGTACCCGACCCGCAGCCCCACCAGCGCCAACGCGACTACCCCAGCCGCGATCCTGCTCCCACGCACATAGCGGCCGAGCTGCTCCGACGTCACACCGGCCAGTGTACGAACAACCGCATCGGCCGACATGAGTAACATTGGGCGACGCGGTCATCGCGCTGCGAAACCACGATTTGGTGGCATGAAGTAGCGTGCTGTACAGCGGAATGCCCGGCGCCACTCACCCGTTCCCATCGACCAACCGCCTCGCCCCAGCCGCCCCGCCGTCACCCCGACCCAGCGCAGACGCCCGCACCCACCCGCGCGCGTCACCCAGGCGGCGGCGCCACGCGCGTCGCTCTGGCCTGACGGCCCGTACCCTGCGCCGGCGCGACGTGCTCGGGCTCACCTGGTCGCCGCTCTTGCGGCAGGTGAGCCAGCCCTGCGGGCAGCATCCCGGCCACGTCGAGATCTCCGACCACGCTCTCCTTGACGGCGCCCGCCCCTTGACGGCGCCCGCCCGTGCCCGCGTCGGGCCTGGCGATCCTGCCGTGCTTGCGGGTCACGCGGCTCGCAGCGGCAGGGGGTGTGGGCCAGATGGGTGGCGAGCGCGGATCGGGCCGGCGGTGAGCGCGGGTCGGGTTGGGCCGACGGTGAGCGTGGGCTGAGCGGGCGCCGGGCGCGGGTCGGGCTGGATCGGGCGGGTGGCGGGCGCGAAGTTGGGCGGGCGGCGGGCGCGAAGTCAGGCGCGTGTGGCGGGCGCGAAGTCAGGCGTGGCGGGCGCGAAGTCGGGCGGGTGGCGGGTCCGGGAAGCCGCCTGCGTGCGATGCGGGCGGCCTTGGCGTGGGCTGTCGAGGGGGCGACGGTCGTGTCCAGCGCCCGCTGCCGTGGGCGGCGAAACCCGTGGTGCCGGCCATCCCCGCGCCGTCATCACGGACAGGACCTTCCATCGCCGTCCTGCGGTCCGCAAGCCCGGGGAGCGCCGTCCTGCGGTCCGCAAGCCCGGGGAGCGCCGTCCTGCGGTCCGCAAGCCCGGGGAGCGCCGTGCTGCGGGCCACAAAGACCGCGGAACGGCGATGGCCGCGCGGAACGACAAGGCCATGGGGCGACGGCCTGCGGCACGAGTTCGCGGGAACGCTGAACGGGTGGGTTACAGGGGCAGGGTGGGGAAGCGGGCCTGCAGGGCGGCCACGGTGGGCATCGAGACCGCGCCGCCGCGGGATTCGCAGACCAGGGCGGCGACGTGGACCGCGACCCGGGTGAGGTCCGCCCAGCCGTCGAGGGTGGTGGGGAGGCCCTTGGTGAGGATGCCCCAGGACAGGGCTGCCATGGTGGCGTCGCCCGCGCCGGTGGCGTCGACGGCGGTGACGGTGGGGGCGGGGACGCGGACGGTGGCGGCGGCGTGGGCGACGAGGGCGCCCTCCGCGCCGCTGGTCACCACGACCGCGCCGGCGCCCAGGTCGAGCAGGCGGCCGGCGGCGTGCTCGGGGGACTCGCCCCACAGGGCGGCGGCGTCGGCGGAGCTGAGCTTGACCAGGTCGGCCGTCGCGGCGAACTCGGCCACCACGTCGGGGTCGACGCCGACGACCGGGCGGACGTTGGGGTCGAAGACGCGGATCGGGCCGGGGGTGGCCCAGGCCGATCGGGCGGCGGCCAGGACGGGCGGGCTGAGCAGGCACATCGAGCCGCAGTACAGCAGCCCGGCGGAGCCGACGAGGGCGGTCGACAGGTCGGCGGGGGACAGGAGGGCGTAGGAGGGCGGGTCGCCGTAGAAGCGGAAGGTCGGTTCGATGCCGCGGAAGGTGGTCACGGCGAAGGTGGTGGCGACGCCGGGGACGGTGGCCACGCCGCGGGTGCCGACGCCGGTGGCGGTGAGGAAGTCGACGATTCGGGTGGCCCAGGGGTCGTCGCCGACGGAGCCCGCGAACTCGCTGGCGGCGCCCAGGCGGGCGATGCCGACGGCGACGTTGAGGGGGGCCCCGCCGATGGCGGGGTGGTAGACGATCTGGCCGTCGTCGGTGGTGGACTCCAGCAGGTCGACCAGGGCTTCACCGATGACCACCGCATGTCCCGTCATCGCGCCAGTACATCATTTCGGCTGACGTGCCAGCCAGAGTTCGCGGGCGAGGTCACCGGGGCCGAGCTGGGTGGCGGAGGGGGCGCGGCTGAGGACGGTGGCGCCGTCGGAGTCCTTGGCGACGTACCAGATCTGCTCCGGATCCAGGACGGGCAGGCCGTCGCTGCCGGGGCCGAACGGGGTGCGTGCGGTGAAGACCAGCTGCGCCCTGGCCGGGTTGAGGTCGCGGTCGCGGAGCAGTCGGAGCGCCTCGGCGGCGAGGTCGGGGTGCACGGCGGCGTCCAGGTCGTCGACGAGCAGGACGCCGCCGCGTTCCAGCATCGGCAACAGGGCGGCGAGCAGGTCGAGCCAGGCGATGGTGCCGTCGGACTCGGCCCAGCCGCCGAGGGGGACCGAGCCGGAGCGGCCGGCGTGGACGAGGCGGAGCAGGTCGCGCTCGACGCCGACGACGCCGAGGTCCGCGTGGCTGACCAGGAGCGTCAGCTGCTCGCTCCACCGGTCGGAGAGGTGGGCCAGGCCGCCGGCGAGCCGGGTGCCGGGGGCGAGGCGGACGGTCCGGATGCCGAACAGCCACGCGGCGATCGGGGCGAGCCACGGATGCTCCACGTCGGCGCCGAGTGACAGCAGCGTGACGGCGGACGGGCAGGCGGCGGCGAGGTGGTCGAGGCGGGCCTCGGGCAGGCAGCGGATGCCGGTGCGGTCCCGCTCGAACCAGACCCGCCGCCGGTCGCGGTCCGTGGCGTGCAGCCATTCGCCGGCGATCTCGTCGCGCTTGTAGGCGCAGCCGTAGACGTACCGGACGCCGTCGAGCAGGAACTCGATCTCGAACCGGGTCGGCAGCAGCCGGGCGGCCGGGTCGAGCTGGAAGGGCTCGAAGCGTTGCGTGGCGTCGTGGACGTCGCTGCCGGACACGGCGAGGGACCGCATCGTGGACAGGGCGCGCAGAATGGTCGACTTGCCGGCGGCGGTCGGGCCGAACACCCCGCACAGCGGCGACACGCGGAGCGCCCCGGCGGTGTTGTCCGAGGACGAGGATCCGGCGGTACGTGAGGAGCCGGCGGAACCCTGAGCGACGGACGCGTGCGAAGGGCCAGGAGCACCAGAACAGCCGGAGCGCAGCGGCACGCCGAAGCCGCCGTCGGGGCCCGAGAGCAGTGTCAGCTCTTGGATGTCACGGACCGAGCGGGAGTTCTGGAGCCTGAACTTGAGCAGCATCAAGTACCGACGCTAAGCGCCTGCCAGCACGGCGAACAGTGTGCCGCGTAAAGATCACCAGGGATCTAACCCCAGGCCGTCGGCGACGGAGTGCGACACCGCCGTGGGGATCACGGGCTTGACGGTCTCCGTGACGAACACGGCGTGCCACATGCAGAAGACCAGCACCGTCCAGATCTTGCGGGAGTGGTCGGCCTCCTTCTTGCGGTGCGCCTTCAGCAGGCCGCGCACCACGTCGAGGTCGATGAGGTCGCCGGCGCCCGACGAGTCGAGCAAACCGTGCGCCCAGTCGTGCATCTCGGTGCGCAGCCACGGCCGGATCGGCACCGGGAAGCCGAGCTTCGCGCGGTTGACGATCGGGTCCGGCACGACCCCGGCCAGGGCCCGGCGCAGCGCCGCCTTCGTCACCGGCGACTGGGTGCGCGAGCGTGGTGGCACCTTCAGGTCGCTCGGCAGCGTCGAGGCGACCTCGAACACGGCCCGGTCCAGGAAGGGCGTGCGCAGCTGCAGCCCGTGCGCCATCGTCATGCGGTCGGCCTTGACCAGGATGTCGCCGCGCAGCCACGTGTACAGGTCGATGTACTGCATCGTGGTGACGTCGTCGAGCGCGCTGGCCTCCTTGAAGACCGGCGCGGTGACGTCGGTGTGCCTGATGTCCGCCGTGTAGTGCCGCAGCAGCGCCGCCTTCTCCTCCTCGGTGAAGACCCGCGCGTTGCCGTAGTAGCGCTCCTCGATCGGTGTGGTGCCGCGCTCCAGGAAGCTCTTGCCCTTCACGCCCTGCGGGATCACCCGCGACACCGCCCGCAGCCCGCGCTGCATGGTGTCGGGCAGGTGGCTGACGCCGGCGAGGGACAACGGCTCCCGGTAGATCGGGTAGCCGCCGAAGAGCTCGTCGGCGCCGTCGCCGCCGAGGACCACGGTGACGTCCCGGGCGGCGCGCTCCGCGAGCAGGAACAGCGGGACGAGCGCCGGGTCGGCGACCGGGTCGTCGAGGTGCCAGACGATCCGCGGCAGCGCCCGCATCAGGTCCGCCGGGCCGACCTCCAGCGGCACGTTGGGCACCCCGAGCGCGCGGGCGGACTGCGCCGCCACCTCCAACTCGGAGAACTGCGCTATGTCGTACCCGACGGTATATGTCCGGATCGCCGGATCGACCTCGGCGGCGAGCGCCACCAGGGCCGTCGAGTCGATGCCGCTGGACAGGAAGGCGCCCACCGGCACGTCGGCCCGCAGGTGCGCCTGGACGCTGTCGCGCAGCGCCGAGGTGATCCGCCGGACCAGGCCGTCCTCGTCGCCGGTCGGGGTGGGGCGCAGGTCCAGCTGGCCGTAGCGGCGGTTCGCGAGGGGGCCGCCGGGCGTGTAGACGAACGACTCGCCCGCACCCAGCCGCCGGATGTCGGGATGCAGGGTGGACGGCTCCGGCACGTACTGCATCGTCAGGTAGTGCTGCAGGTTGGCCGGGTCGACCAGGCGCCGGCGCTCCTCGGCGACGAAGGGCAGCAGGGCCTTGCGTTCGGACGCGAGGTAGACGCCGTCGTCGGTCGTCAGCTGGTACAGCGGGCGGATGCCATACGGGTCGCGCGCGCCGAAGGCGCGCCTCGCCGAACCGTCCCAGATGACGAACGCGAACATGCCGCGCAGCCGGCTGACCGCGCTCGGCCCCCAGTGGTGGTACGCGGCGAGGATGACCTCGGCCTCCGACTCGGTGGCGAAGTCGGCGCCCCGGTCCTCGACCAGCTCCGCGCGCAGCTCGTCGGCGTTGTGGACCGCGCCGTCGAAGACGATGAGGTACCGCCCGCGGGTCACGCCCATCGGCGGGAACGACATCGGCTGCCGCCCGCCGGTGAGGTCCCGCACGGCGAGCCGGTCGGCCCCGAACACCACGTCGTCGGTCACGACCACGTTGGTGTCGTCAGGTCCGCGGTGGCGCAGCAGCTCCAGCGCGTCGACGACCGCGTCCCGGTGCGCCGCCGCCCGCCCACGGGCACTGACGAAGGTGAGCAGCCCAGCCATCCCGTCCCTCCGCTCGTTCAGGAGAAAGTCTCGCACGCGGTACCGTCGCAGGAGGAGCACGAATTCGCAGCGATAGGACAGGCGGAGATGGACGAGAACGCGGGTGGCCAGTCGCACGATCCGGATTTCCCGGACCGGTTCATCGAGTTCATGCGCACCGGCTGGCGCGACTCGACCCTCGACGTGTCGCCCCGGCCGGAGGCGCCGGACCACGCCAAGCGCCGCGCCGAGCTGTCCGCGGCCTTCCCCGGTGAGACGATCGTCATCCCGACCGGCGTCGACAAGGTGCGCTCCAACGACACGTACCACCCGTTCCGTCCCGGCACCGACCACGCGTGGCTGACCGGCGAGCACGACCCCGACGCGGTCCTCGTGCTGCACCCCACCGGCGGCGGGCACGACGCGATCCTCTACGTGCGCCCCCGCTCGCCCCGCGACACCGACGAGTTCTTCCGCGACCGCAACCACGGCGAGCTGTGGATCGGCCGCCGGCACACCCTCGCGGAGAAGGCGACCGAGCTGCAGCTGCAGACCGCGCACCTGGACAGGCTCGCCGCCGCGCTCGACGACGCCGCGCCCGGGCGCACCCGGGTGCTGCGGGGGTTCGACCCCACGGTCGACGGGGCCGTCCGGTCGGCGAATCCGGCCCGTGACGCCGAGCTGGCCACGGTGCTGGCGGAGCTCCGCCTCGTGAAGGACGCCTGGGAGATCGAGCAGCTGCAGGACGCGATCGACGCGACGACCCGCGGCTTCGAGGACGTCGCGCGCATCCTGCCCGCCGACCGCCCGGTCAGCGAGCGGCTCATCGACGGCGTCTTCAACCTGCGCGCCCGCCACGACGGCAACGCCGTCGGCTACGGCTCCATCGTCGGCAACGGCGCCCACGCCGCGATCCTGCACTGGACCCGCAACGACGGCCGGACCCGCCCGGGCGACCTGCTGCTCATGGACATGGGCGTGGAGAACCGCAACCTGTACACCGCCGACGTCACCCGCACCGTCCCGGTGAACGGTACGTTCACCCCGTTGCAGCGCCAGATCTACGACCTGGTCTTCCGCTCCCAGCAGGCCGGCATCGACGTGATCCGGGCCGGCACCAGGTTCGACGACGTGCACCAGGCCTGCATGCGGGTCCTCGCCGAGGGCCTCGCCGACCTGGGCATCCTGCCGGTCAGCGTCGACGAGGCGATGGACCCGGCGTGCATCTTCTACCGGCGCTGGACGCTGCACGGCTTCGGGCACATGCTCGGCCTGGACGTCCACGACTGCGGCGAGGCCCGCAAGGAGCGCTACCGCGAGGGTGTCCTCGACGCGGGGTACGTCCTGACCGTCGAGCCGGGCCTGTACTTCCAGCCCGACGACGAGCTCGTCCCCGCCGAGCTGCACGGCATCGGCGTCCGCATCGAGGACGACGTCCTGGTCACCCCGACCGGCGCCGTCGTCATGTCGGAGGCCCTGCCCCGCTCCCCGGACGCCGTCGAGTCGTGGCTCGCCGCCCAGCGCGAGGCAGGACCCCGCCTGCCGGGTTAGTCCAGCCAGAACGTGTCGTGGGCGAGCATGAACTCGTCGCGCTCCAGCGCGCTCAGCGACGACAGGTGCGGGAGGCCCTCGAAGTAGGCCTCCCGCGGCGCGCCGGGGGAGAAGTGCAGCAGCATCGAGGCGGGTTCGCCGGACTCGTTGCGGAACGCGTGGATGCCGCCCTCCGGCACGTGCACCCAGTCGCCGGGCTGCGTGGTGATCCACTCCTTGCCGTCATAGATGCGGACCGAGCCCGACAGGATGTAGAAGGACTCGGAGATCGAGCGGTGGTAGTGCGGGTCCGGGCCGCTCGGCTGCGGGCCCATCTCCCACCGGTACAGGCCGAACTGCCCGTGCGTCGTCTGGCCGGTGGCCAGGTAGTGCACCGTGTTGCCGTTCGCGTAGGTGAACTCGGGCGGCGTCGCCGCTGGGCGGTAGGTGGCCGACAGCTCGCCGGTTGGCCCGAGGTAGTACGGCGGTGGATAGGACATACGATCACAATACGGCGCACCCGGCGCGACCTCGACGAATCCAGGTAGGCTGTTGACCCCGTGAAGACCATCGAGCGCGTCCGCAAGCCCATCCGGACATATCACCCGCGCCGGGGGCGGCTCAGTGGTCGGCACTTCGACGCCCTCGAGCGCCTCACCACCGCGTACGGGTTCACCCCCGGGGACCGGGTCGACGTCCTGGAGATCGGGTCCGGGATGGGCGAGGCGACCCTCGAGATGGCCGCCGCGGACCCCGGCCGGCGCTACCTGGCGGTCGAGATCCACACGCCGGGCGTGGCGAACCTCCTCGCCAACATCGAGCAGCGCGGCCTGGCGAACCTGAGCGTGGTCAGCGTCGACGCCCTCGACCTGTGCCGGGAGCACATCGCCGACGGGTCCCTGGACGCGGTGCACGTGTTCTTCCCCGACCCGTGGCCGAAGGCCAGGCACCACAAGCGCCGCCTGATCCAGCCCGCCAACGTCGGGCTCCTGGCCGCGAAGCTGCGCACCGGCGGGCTGCTGCACTGCGCCACCGACGACGCCGGCTACGCGGAGTGGATGCTGGAGACCTTGACGAACGCCGCGAACCTGACCAACCGCCACGACGGCTACGCGCCGCGGCCGTCCCACCGGCCGGTCACGAAGTTCGAGCAGCGCGCCCTGGACGCCGGCCGCGCGCCCGCCGACCTGATCTTCGTGAAGTCATGAGCGCCGGACTGGCCGCCAGGGTCCCCAGGGGCGGCGACCCGGACACGGTCTTCGACGCGTTCGCGGAGTGGGCCATGGAGCAGGGCCTGGAGCTGTACCCGCACCAGGAAGAGTCCCTGATGGAGATCGTCTCCGGGGCGAACCTGATCCTGTCCACGCCCACCGGCTCCGGCAAGAGCCTCGTCGCCGCCGGGGCGCACTTCGCCGCCCTCGCCACCGACCGGACCACCTTCTACACCGCGCCGATCAAGGCGCTGGTGTCGGAGAAGTTCTTCGCCCTCGTCGCGATGTTCGGCGCGGAGAACGTCGGCATGCTCACCGGCGACGCGTCCGTCAACGCCGACGCGCCCATCATCTGCTGCACGGCGGAGATCCTCGCCAACATCGCGCTGCGCGACGGCGCGACCGCCGACGTCGGTGTCGTCGTCATGGACGAGTTCCACTTCTACGCCGAGCCCGACCGCGGCTGGGCGTGGCAGGTGCCGCTGATCGAGCTGCCGCAGGCGCAGTTCGTGCTGATGTCGGCGACGCTCGGCGACGTCACCAGGTTCGTCGACGACCTGACGGCGCGCACCAGCCGGCCGACCGCCGTGGTGAAGAACGCCGAACGGCCCGTGCCGCTCATGTTCAGCTACTCGATGGACCCGCTGCACGAGACGATCGAGGAGCTGCTCAGCACGAAGCAGGCACCGGTCTACATCGTGCACTTCACCCAGGCCGCCGCCCTGGAGCGGGCGCAGGCGCTGATGAGCATCAACGTGTCGACCCGCGCGGAGAAGGACATGATCGCCGAGGCGATCGGCCGGTTCCGGTTCACGGCGGGCTTCGGCAAGACCCTGTCGCGGCTCGTCCGGCACGGGATCGGTGTCCATCACGCCGGGATGCTCCCCAAGTACCGCCGCCTCGTCGAGACCCTCGCCCAGGCCGGGCTGCTGAAGGTCATCTGCGGCACCGACACCCTGGGCGTCGGCATCAACGTGCCGATCCGCACGGTGCTGTTCACCGCGCTGTCCAAGTACGACGGGCAGAAGACGCGGCTGCTGTACGCGCGGGAGTTCCACCAGATCGCCGGCCGGGCCGGCCGCGCCGGGTTCGACACGATCGGCACGGTCGTCGTGCAGGCGCCCGACCACGTCATCGACAACGAGCGGGCCCTGGCGAAGGCCGGCGACGACCCGAAGAAGCGGCGCAAGGTCGTACGGAAGAAGCCGCCGGAGGGCTCGATCGGCTGGGGCAAGCCCACGTTCGACCGGCTCGTCGACGCCGAACCCGAGCCGCTGCGCTCCAGCTTCCACGTGTCGCACGCGATGCTGCTCAACGTGATCAGCCGCCCCGGCGACGCGTTCGCCGCGATGCGGCACCTGCTGACGCAGAACCACGAGGACGTCCACTCGCAGCGCCGCCTGATCCGCCGGGCGATCGCGATCTACCGGGCGCTGCTCGCCGGCGGCGTGGTCGAGCAGCTCGCCGAGCCCGACGAGGAGGGTCGGCGGGTCCGGCTCACCGTCGACCTGCAGATGGACTTCGCGCTCAACCAGCCGCTGTCGCCGTTCGCCCTCGCCGCGATCGAGCTGCTCGACCGGGACGCGCCCGCGTACGCGCTGGACGTGCTGTCGGTGATCGAGTCGACGCTCGACGACCCGCGGCAGATCCTGTCCGCGCAGCAGTTCAAGGCCCGCGGCGAGGCCGTCGCCGCGATGAAGGCCGAGGGCATCGAGTACGAGCAGCGCCTGGAGCTGCTCGACACCGTCACCCACCCGAAGCCCCTCGACGAGCTGCTCGACAGCGCGTACAACCTGTACAAGCAGGGCCACCCGTGGGTCGCCGACTACCAGGTCAGCCCGAAGTCGGTGGTCCGCGACATGTACGAGCGGGCCATGACGTTCGTCGAGTACGTCAACTTCTACAGCCTGTCCCGCTCCGAGGGTCTCGTGCTGCGGTACCTGGCGGACGCGTTCAAGGCGCTGCGCCAGACGGTCCCCGAGGACGCCCGGACCGAGGAGCTCACCGACATCATCGAGTGGCTCGGCGAGCTCGTCCGGCAGGTCGACTCCAGCCTCATCGACGAGTGGGAGCGGCTGCGCAACCCGGGGGCCGAGGACGAGAAGCTGGTGCTCGACGACCGCCCGCCGGCCGTCACCCGCAACCTGCGCGCGTTTCGCGTCCTGGTCCGCAACGCGCTCTTCCGGCGGGTCGAGCTGGCCGCGCTGCGCCGCTTCGACGAGCTGGGGGAGCTCGACGGCGAGCACGGGTTCACCGCCGACGACTGGCAGGACGCGATCGAGGACTACTTCGACGAGTACGACTCGCTCGGCGTCGGCCCGGACGCCAGAGGTCCGGCCCTGCTCGTCATCGAGCAGAAGCCGGACCGGTGGTTCGTGCGCCAGATCTTCGACGACCCGGCCGGCGACCGCGACTGGGGCATCACCGCCGAGGTGGATCTCGCCGAGTCCGACGCCACGGGGTTCGCGGCGATCAGGGTCACGGCCGTGGGACCCATGTCGGACGCTTAGGCGTTGGCGTCGACGGTACGAAGTGCCGCCAGGAACTCCTTCGGGTGCGTGAACGCGGCGAAGTGGGACGCGCCGTCGATGAGGACCAGGGACTTCGCCGGGGCGTCGACCTCGGCGAAGTAGTCCACGGCGGGACCGGTCAGGGTGACCACGTCCTGCGCGCCCTGGAACAGGTGGAACGGGATCTCCAGGCGGGTGCCGTCAGCCCGGGCGTCCCAGCGCATGAACTGCTCGAACATGCCGTCCCGGACCGCCGCGAAGCCCTTCAGCCAGGCGACGACGTCCAGCAGTGAGTAGTCGGGCTTGGTCAGCAGCAGCGAGAAGAGCTTCTTCAGGCCACCGTTGGGGTTGGACGGGTCGGTGCCCATCGACCACTGCATGCGCCGGCCCCAGGCCTTGACGTCCCAGGTGCGCGGGTCGGCGTCCAAGTGCTCGAGTGCCGCCACCCCGCGCTGGTTGCCGGCCTCGCGGAGGCGCTGGAGGGTGTCGGCGCGGCCCTGGCGCTCGTTGTCCAGCATGTTCACGTAGAAGTCGGTGCCGACGTACGCGCTGAACAGGTCGGGCCGCTGCCGGGCCATCGGCAGGCCGACGATGGTGCCCATCGAGCCGGCCATCAGGATCACCTTGTCCTTGCCCAGGTGGGCGCGGACGTGCTCGGCGACCTCGATGCCGTCGGCGACCAGCTGCTCGAAGGTACCGCTCTCCGGGCCGCTGCGGCGCAGCGTCCGGCCGCAACCGCGGCGGTCCCAGTGCACGACCGTGAAGTGCTTCTCCCACTCGCGGAGCGCGGCGGTGAACACCGAGTAGGGCGAGCCGGGGCCGCCGTGCACGACGAGCAGCACCGGGTTGGCCCGGTCCTCGCCGCGGATCTGCAGCCACTGCTCGACGCCGCCGATGGTGACGTAGCGACCCTCGACGATGCCGGCGGGGCTGGTGATGCGCGCCTCGGCGGCGCGGCGGTGCTTGAGGACCGCCCGGACGGCGAGGGGGGCGGTGGCGAGGGCGGCAGCGGCGGTGAGGGCGGCGGGGGCGATCAGCATCAGCGTCATGCCGAGAACTGTACGCACGTCTCACACAAACGTGCAAGAGAGATGTGCAAGACGCTTGTGTCAGACGGCGCTATGCTTCGGGGCATGGGCAACAAGGAGAAGCTCCTCGAGGGCGCGCTGGCGTGCCTGCTCGACAAGGGCTACGCACGCACCACCGCACGCGACGTCGCGTCGGCGGCCGGGGTCAGCCTCGCCGCGATCGGATACCACTTCGGCACCACCGACGCGCTGCTCAACGCCGCGCTCGACCAGGCCCTCGAAGCCTGGGGCGCCACCCTGGAGGAAGCCCTGCGCGGCGCCGCCGACGGGCCCGACGACGACCCCGCCGCCAGGTTCGAGGCCGTCTGGGCGCGGATCATCGCCTCCGTCGAGGCGCAGCCGGCGCTGTGGAAGCTCCAGTTCGAGGTGGTCGCGCAGCTCGCCGTCCTGCCGGAGCTGCACGAGCGCTGGCAGCACTCGCTCGCCGCCGCGCAGGAGGGGCTCGCCGCGCTCTTCGGCGGCAGCCCCGGCACCGGTGCGTTCTATCAGGCGCTGCTCACCGGCGTGGTCGTGCAGCACCTCGTCGCGCCGGGCCGCGGGGTGGACGGCGCGCAGCTGGCGGCGGCGGTGCTGGAGGTGGCGGCGCACCTCCGCGGCGGTGAAGATGCCGCCGAACGCGTGTAAACGGCGCGAACCGCGGTAGCCCGTAGGTATGACCGCTGCGCTGACCACAGACCAGGGCATCCCGGTCGCCGACACCGACAACTCGCTGCGCGCCGGTGCCCGCGGGCCGAGCCTGCTGGAGGACTTCCACCTGCGGGAGAAGCTGATGCGCTTCGACCACGAACGGATCCCGGAGCGGGTCGTCTACGCCCGCGGTGCCGGAGCGCACGGCGTGTTCAAGCTGCACACGCCGCTGGACGACTACACGACGGCGGACTTCCTCACCGACCCGGACGCCGAGACCCCCGTCTTCGTCCGGTTCTCCACCCTGCAGGGCTCCCGCGGCTCCACCGACACGCCCCGCGACGCGCGCGGCTTCGCCACGAAGTTCTACACCCGGCAGGGCAACTTCGACCTCGTCGGCAGCAACATGCCGGTCTTCTTCATCCAGGACGGCATCAAGTTCCCCGACCTGGTGCACGCGCTCAAGCCGGAGCCGCACCACGAGATGCCGCAGGCGTCGTCGGCGCACGACACGTTCTGGGACTTCGTGTCGCTGCAGCCCGAGACGATGCACCACGTGATCTGGCGCATGTCCGATCGGGCGCTGCCTCGCTCGTACCGCATGATGCAGGGCTTCGGCGTGCACACCTTCCGCCTCGTGAACAGCCAGGGGCGCGGCACGTTCGTCAAGTTCCACTGGAGGCCGTCGCTCGGCACCCACTCGCTGGTCTTCGACGAGGCGCAGCGCATCTCCGGCCAGGACCCCGACTTCAACCGCCGCGACCTCTGGGACGCGATCGCGTCCGGGAACTTCCCGTCCTGGGAGCTCGGCGTGCAGCTGTTCTCCGAGTTCGCCCTCGACGACGTCGACCTGCTCGACGCCACCAAGCTCGTCCCCGAGGAGATCGTGCCCGTCACGCCGGTCGGGCGGCTCACGCTCAACCGCAACCCCGACAACTTCTTCGCCGAGACCGAGCAGGTCGCGTTCAACGTCGGCAACATCGTGCCCGGCATCGACTTCACCGACGACCCGCTGCTGCAGGCGCGGCTGTTCTCCTACCTGGACTCGCAGCTCAACCGGCTCGGCGGCCCCAACTTCGCGCAGCTGCCCGTCAACCGGCCGCACGTGCCCGTGCACAACCACCAGCAGGACGGCTCCCACCAGCAGCGGGTGCCGACCAGCCGGGTCACGTACTCGCCCAGCTCCCTCGCCGCCGAGGCGCCCGCCGGTTTCGTCTCGTACCCGGAGACCGTCGACGGGCCGAAGGAACGCAAGCGGAGCGTGACCTTCGCCGACCACTACAGCCAGGCGACCCTGTTCTGGAACAGCATGGCGCCGTGGGAGCGCGCGCACATCGTCGAGGCGTACCGCTTCGAGCTCGGCCGGGTCACCTCGATGGCGATCCGGGTCCGGATGGTCGAGCACCTCAACCGCATCGACCACGACCTGGCGGCGGCGGTCGCATCCGGGATCGGCGTCGAGGAGCCGGTCAGGTCCGTCGCAAACCACGGCCGCTCGTCCACGTCCCTCAGCCAGGCCGCCGCCGCACCGGCACCGGTGGCCACCCGGAAGGTCGCGGTCCTCATGGGCGACGGCGTCTCCGCCCGCTGGGTCGCCCGCCTGCGCGACGACCTCACCGCCGAGGGCGTCGTCGTCGACCTGCTCGGCCCGGTCGACGGCACCGTGATGACCGACGACGGCCTGCCCATGGAGGTCACCCGCGCACTGAGCACCGTGGCCTCCGTGGTGTACGACGCGGTCGCCGTCCCCGACGGGGTGCTCGCGCTGCCCGTGGACGGCCCGGCGGTCCACTTCGTCGCCGAGGCGTACAAGCACGGCAAGCCGATCGCCGCCTCGGGCACCGGCGTGGACGTGCTGCTCCGCGCCCACATCCAGATCCCCGCGGCTGGCTCCCCGGGCGCTGACGCCGCGGGCGCCGCCTTCGCCGCCCGCTCCGCGGGTCCGTCCGCCGGCGCGTTCAACGGCCCTCGCTCCGCGGGTCCTTCCGCCGCCGCCGAGCCTGCGGGCACCGTCTTCGCCGCCCGTTCGACGGGCCCTTCCGCCGGCGCCACCCGCGGCCCCCGCTCCGCCGCTCCTGCGGCCGCGGGCGCCTCTTCCGCCGCCCAGTCCTCCACGAGCGTCGCGGACATCGCCGACGTGTCGCTCATCGTCGCCGACGAACCGGCGTCCCGCCTGCTGGCGGCGCTGGCCATGCACCGCAACCACGACCGGGACGTGACCTCGATCCCCGCCTAGCGCCGCCGCGCCTCGTCCACTGGCCCTGTCCACTGGCCCAGGTCTACTGGCCCAGGGCCTTCGCTACTGGCCCAGGGCCTTCTCCCTACTGGCCCAGGGCCTTTTCCACGAACCTGTGGCGGTCGACGAGCATGCGCTCGACCCGGCCCTCCGCCACGACCTGGCTGCCGTCGCGGGCGACGACCTCGAACACCAGCTTCCGGCCGTCGGTCTTGGCGAGGCGGGCCTCCACGACGACCTTGCCGCCGATCGGGGTGGCCGCGCGGTGCTCCAGCTCGACCCGCGTGCCGACCGTCGTCCAGCCCGGCGGTAGTCGCCTGACCAGAGCACCGACGCTCGCCGCCTCCGCGAGCGCCAGCACCTTCGGCGTGCCGAGCACCGGCACGTCACCCGACCCCAGCGCCTGCGCCGTGTCGGCGTCGCTGACGATGAGCTCGACCCGGGCGACCGCGCCGACCCAGGGTGCCGCGTCCACTGAGAAACCCATGTGCTCAGCCTAGTGAGTCGCGGCTACAGTCGGGCCGATGCGCAACCTGGCGGCCTGGATCGATGCGGGCTCCGTCGTCGCCCTCACCGGCGCCGGCATCTCCACCGACTCCGGCATCCCCGACTTCCGCGGCCCCGACGGCGTCTGGACCCGCGACCCCGAGGCGATGAAGCTCTCCTCGATCGACCACTACGTGGCCGACCCGCAGGTGCGCCGCCGGGCGTGGCAGGAGCGGCTGCACAACCCCGCGTGGACCGCCGAGCCCAACGCCGCCCACCACGCCCTCGCCGACCTGGAACGCGCGGGGAAGGTCACCGCCGTCATCACGCAGAACATCGACGGCCTGCACCAGCGCGCCGGCGCCTCGAACGTCATCGAACTGCACGGCACGCTCTCCCAGACCGAGTGCCTCACCTGCGCCGAACGCCGCCCGATGCCCGACACCCTGGCCCGCGTCACCGCCGGCGACCCCGACCCCGCCTGCCTCAGCTGCGGCGGCCTGCTGAAGTCGGCGACCATCTCGTTCGGCCAGTCGATGCACCTGCCGACCCTCGAGGCCGCCGCCGAGGCCGCCATGGGCTGCGACGTGCTCCTGGCCATCGGCACGTCACTGACCGTCCACCCGGCCGCCGGCCTCGTCGACGTCGCCCACAAGTCCGGCTCCATGGTCGTCATCATCAACGCGGCCGAAACCCCGTACGACCCCATCGCCCACCTGCTCGTCCGCGACCCGATCGGCGAGGTCCTGCCCCGCCTGGCCGCCGGCTGACCTTCTTCGCGGTCCGACCGGCGAGGCGCTGCCTCACTCGCCCGCCGGCCGCCCGGCCGACTCGTCCGTGATGCGTTCGGCGAGGTGCTGCCCGCCCGTCGCCACTGCCCCGCGCGGCAGTTGGCTGCCGTACCCGCGGCAGACCGCGGCTGCGCAGCCAGCGGGGGAGCGGTCGCCGGGTCCGGCCGCGCGGCGGGAAGGTCCGGCCGTGCGGCGACCGGGTTCGGCGGCGCGGCGGTTGGCTTCGGCGGCGGCGCGGCGGTTGGCTTCGGCGGCGGTGTGGCGATCGGATTCGGCGGCGGCGTGGCGATCGGGTTCGGCGGCGGTTCGGTGGTCGGGCTCGCACGTGCTCGTCCGTGACCGGTCGGCGAGGTGCTGCCGCGCCTGGTTGCCCACTGGCCGACGCGGTGGTCTGCTGCTGCACCCGCCGCGGGACCGTCGCCGTTACACCGGCGGATGGGGCGCGGCTACAGTGCCCGGCGGCGTGGCGAAAGGGTTCGGCGGATCGGCTACCGGACCGGTCGGTGCGGCGGCAGGGCCCTGAGGAGGTGCGGCAATCGGGTCCTGCGACGGTGCGGTGACCGGGTTCGGCGACGGTGCGGTGACCAGGTGTGGTGGAGCGGCCACCGGACTGGGTAATGCGGCGGCTGAGTCCGGCGGTGGCGCGGTGACCAGGTTCGGTGGAGCGCCCACTGGGCCGGGCGGTGCGGCGGCCGGGCCTTGAGGCGGCGTGGCAATCGAGTCCGGCGGTGCAGCGACCGGGTTCGGTGGCGGAGCAGCGGCCACTGGACCGGGCGGTGCGGCGGCCGGGCCTTGAGGCGGCGTGGCAATCAGGTCCGGCGGTGCAGCGACCGGGTCCGGCGGCGGAGCAGCGACCGGGTTCGGTGGAGCGGCGATCGGGCCGGGCGTTGCGGCGTGCGGGTCCGGCGGCGGTGCGGCGACCTGGTCCGGTAGTGGGGCGGGCGGCTTCTGGAGGGAGACGGCGACGGCGGCGCGGCGGGCGGTGCGGGAGGTGGCCGCGAGGAGGTCGGCGAGGGCGTAGGCGTCGGCGGTGGCCCGGTGGCGGCCGACGGCGTGCAGGCCGCCCGCGGTGTCGACGTGGACCGTCGCGAGGTCCAGTGCGCGTTGCAGCGGGCCCTGGACCACCCTGACGCTCTGCACCCGGGCCAGCGGGACCACCACGAGCTCGCGGGTCAGGACGCCCTCCCGCACGACGACGACCGTGTCGGTGACGCCGATGCCGATCCGGGACCACGCCAGGGGTGCGAGCCACCGGGCCCGGCGGGGTGGGCCGGTGACGGCGACCGCGGCCGCGTCGACGGGCGGCCAGTGGCCGGCGCCGGCCGGCGGCGGCATGGGCGGGGGCTTGGCGGGGCGGGCGTGGACGGCGGCGGTGAGCACGGTGGTGACGACCGCGAGCGTGTCGGCGGTGGACGCGACCGGGACGAGGGTGCCGGTGCGCAGCTGTGCCTCGCCGTGGCCCGCGTAGCCGGCGACGTCGAGGCGGGCGCGGGCCCAGCCGGCGCGACGCCACAGGAGCGGCCAGGTGACCTTCAGCCCCTGGACGCGGTGCGGCGGGACGGTCTGGCTGCGCTTGTTGAGCAGGCCCTGGCGCAGGCGGAGCGCCGCGGCGTCGGTGCCGATGGTGAAATCCCACTCGTCGAGGACGCGGCGGACGGGGACCTGGAAGACGCCGAGGAACGCGGTGATCGTGCTCGCCGCGCCGATCAGGGTCCAGGTCGGGTCGAGGGTCGCCTGCCAGGCGACGAACGCCAGGCCGGCGGGGACGGCCAGGGCCTGCGGGGTGAGCAGCTGCGCGAGCAGGAGCCGGCGGTTGGCGACGGCGAAGACGCGCGACTCGCCGGCGCCGGTGTCGGTGGTGGCGACGTGGGTGTGAGGGACGCCGGTGGACAGTCCGATGAGGCGCGCGCGCAGGCCGGCGGCGCCGGCGACGGTCAGGTAGGCCAGGGGCGCCTCGGTCTTGCTCGCGCCGATCACCTCCAGGCGCAGCTCGGCCAGGCCGAAGACGCGGGCGAGCAGGGGCCGGACGACGTCGATCGCCTGCACCCGCTCCAGGGGGATCGTCCTGGTACGGCGTGAGATCAGCCCCTCGTGCACCCGCAGCTCCCGGCCCACGATCTCGTAGCCGGTGACGAGCCAGACGACGGCGGAGACGACGACCGCCGCGACGAGGATCGCGCCCATCGCGGCCAGCCAGTGCACCAGGCCCAGGTCCGACAGGCCGCGCCAGGAGACGGCGGCGGCGGCGAACGCCACCAGCTTCGCCCCCTTCAGCAGCGGCGTCAGCGGGTGGAGGCGCTGTCTCACAGGCCCTCTTCGCGGATCTCGCCGAGCGCGGCGAGCCGGTCCCGCAGCCGGGTCGCCTCCGCGGCCTCGAGGCCCGGGACGGTCGCGTCGCTGGCCGCGGCGGCGGTGTGCAGGGTGACGGTGGCCAGGCCGGCGGCGCGCTCCAAGGGGCCGGCGGTGACGTCGACGAACTGCATCCTCGCGTACGGGACGATCGACAGCCGCCGCACGAGCAGCCCGTGCCTGACGAGCAGGTCCTCGGCCCGCTCCGCGTAACCCCAGGCGCGCACCGACCGGCGCACGAACACCGCCCGGAGCCCACCCAGTACCAACGCCGCGAACGACAACAGGAAGAACCAGGGGCTGACGAGCAGCGCCGCGACCACGCCCGCCACCGCGAAGGCCAGGGTCCAGGCGCTCAGGACGGCGAGGCGCAGCCAGAAATAGCGAGGGGAGATTGATCGCCAGGTAACTTCCAGAGGCGGCGCGGTCACGTGTCGAGCGTATCCGCTGCCACGGGGATGACGTCGCGGAGGAAACCGCGTGCGGTCAGGAAGTCACTCAGCGTCGTGCGGTGGGTGTCACACGCGAGCCAGATCTTGCGGCGGTCGGGCGTGTGCAGCTTCGGGTTGTTCCAGCGCAGCTGCCACTTCGCCTCGGCGCGACAGCCTTTGGCGGAGCAGATGAGGGGATCCACGCGACCAGTCTGCCAGCGGTGGAGCAGAGGATGAGCGCCGGGCGGCCACGGGGGAAGCCGCCCGGCGACGGGGTGAATCGTACCCACTCGGGTACGGGTGATGTCCAGTCACCCGAGGTGTCCGATCCGAAAATCCCGCCCAATCACTGGTCACTTTTACGATTAATACGTAAAAATCGGTCGCGGGTAGGACTCCCAGAAGCTTCCCAGTGACGTCGGATCGCGTTCGGTTGGTGCGGCGTGCGAGGCTTGGAGTCGTCTGTACGCCAGCAAGCAGTGGAGGACCGGTGACCCAGCCGAGCAACCCCGTCTCGCCGCCAGGTGGGCAGGTCTCGACGCCCGCGCAGGACGCGACCGTGCTGGAACGCGCCCTGTTCGAGGTCAAACGGGTCATCGTCGGCCAGGACCGGATGATCGAGCGGATGTTCGTCTCGCTCCTCGCCCGCGGTCACGTGCTGCTCGAAGGCGTTCCCGGCGTCGCGAAGACCCTGGCCGTGGAGACCCTCGCGCGGGTCGTGGGCGGCACGTTCTCCCGCATCCAGTTCACGCCCGACCTCGTGCCGGCCGACATCGTCGGCACGCGCATCTACCGGCAGTCCAGCGAGAAGTTCGACGTCGAGCTCGGCCCGGTGTTCGTCAACTTCCTGCTCGCCGACGAGATCAACCGCGCGCCCGCGAAGGTGCAGTCCGCGCTGCTGGAGGTCATGGCCGAGCAGCAGGTGTCGGTCGGCGGCGAGACGTACGAGGTGCCGCGGCCGTTCCTCGTCATGGCCACGCAGAACCCGATCGAGCAGGAAGGCGTCTACCCGCTGCCCGAGGCGCAGCGCGACCGCTTCCTGATGAAGATCCAGGTGGGGTACCCCACCGACAGCGAAGAGCGCGAGATCGTCTACCGGGTCAGCGTGAAGACCCCGGAGCCCGTCGCCGTGCTCACCCCGACCGAGCTCATGGCGCTGCAGGACAAGGCCGACGACGTGTTCGTGCACAACGCGCTCGTCGACTACGCCGTGCGGCTGGTCGTGGCGACCCGCTCCCCGGCGGAGCACGGGCTGGCCGATATCGCGCAGTTCATCCAGTACGGTGCGAGCCCCCGCGCCTCGCTCGGCATCGTCCGCGCGTCCCGGGCCCTCGCGCTGCTGCGCGGCCGCGACTACGCGCTGCCGCAGGACGTGCAGGACATCGCGCCCGACATCCTGCGCCACCGGCTCGTGCTGTCCTACGACGCGCTCGCCGACGACATCCCCGCCGACGACATCGTCAAGCGGGTCCTCGCCGCCGTGCCGCCGCCGACCGTCGCGCCGCGCCAGCAGGCCGGCCCGGGCGCCCCTGGAGGCCACGGCGGACCCGGCGGACCCGGCGGACCCGTCCCCACCACGATCACCACCTGGCCCGGCCGTTGAAAGGCCGGTGATCCATGCCGACCGACGACGCCCGCGCCGAGGTTGTGCTCAACCGCATGCAACTGCTCGTCACCCGCAAGCTCGACGGCCTCCTCCAGGGTGACTACCTGGGCCTGCTGCCCGGCCCAGGCACCGAGGCCGGCGAGTCGCGGGAGTACCGGCCGGGCGACGACGTGCGGCGCATGGACTGGCCCGTCACGGCCCGCACGACCCTGCCGCACGTCCGGCAGACCGTCGCCGACCGGGAGCTGGAGACCTGGCTCGCCGTCGACCTGTCCGCGAGCCTCGACTTCGGCACCGCGCGGTACCTCAAGCGCGACCTCGCCATCGCCGCGGCCGCCGCGGTCTCCCACCTGACGGTCCGCGGCGGCAACCGCATCGGCGCCGTCGTCGGCACCGCCGGCGACATGCACCGGATGCCGGCCCGCCCCGGCCGCAAGGACGCGCAGGGCCTGCTCCGGGCGATCGCCATGACGCGGGCGCAGACGGGCCGCGCCGACCTCGGCGCGCTCATCGACATGCTCAACCGGCCGCCCCGGCGGCGCGGCATGGCGGTCGTCATCTCCGACTTCATGACACCGGTCAGTCAGTGGTCCCGGCCGCTGCGCAAGGTCGGCGTCCGCCACGACCTCCTCGCCGTGGAGATCGTCGACCCGCGCGAGCTGGAGCTGCCCAACGTGGGCGTGATCGCGCTCGTCGACCCCGAGACCGGCCGCACCCACGAGGTGCAGACCGCCGACCCGAAACTGCGCCACCGCTACGCACACGCGGCGGCCGCCCAGCGCGCCGAGATAGCCTCGGCACTGCGCGGCGCCAACGCCGCGCATCTGAGACTGCGCACCGACTCCGACTGGCTGCTTGACATCGTCCGGTTCGTCGCGGCACAGCGGCACGCCCGGACGAGGGGGACGACCCGATGATTCGTTTGCTGTCACCGTGGTGGCTGCTGTCGCTGCTGCCCGTCTTCGCCGTCATCGGCGTGTACATCTGGCGTCAGCTGCACCGGCGTGCCTTCGCCGTGAAGTTCACCAACGTCGACCTGCTCAGCAGCCTGGTGCCCAAGGGCATCGGCGTGCGCCGGCACGTCAGCGCCGCCGCGTTCCTGCTGAGCCTGCTCGTGCTCAGCTTCGGCATGGCCCGGCCGTCGGTCGACACCAAGGAACCCCTCGAACGGGCCACCATCATGCTCGCCATCGACGTCTCCCTGTCGATGCAGGCGACCGACGTGCAGCCGACCCGCATCGAGGCGGCCAAGTCCGCCGCCACCGACTTCGTCAAGCAGCTCCCGGCGTCGTTCAACGTCGGCCTGGTCTCGTTCGCGAAGACCGCGAGCGTCCTGGTCTCCCCGACGAAGGAACGCGGCTCGGTGCTCCAGGCGATCGACGGCCTCACCCTGCAGGAGTCGACCGCCACCGGCGAGGCCGTCTTCACCAGCCTCGACGCCATCCGCACCGTCCCCGCCGACGGCGCCTCAGGCCCGCCACCGGCCCGTATCGTCCTGCTCTCCGACGGCTTCCGCACCGCCGGACGCTCCCTCGAAGACGCCTCCGCCGCCGCCTCCGCCGCCAACGTGCCCGTCTCCACCATCGCGTTCGGCACCGACGAGGGCGTGGTCCGCATCGGCAACACCCCGCAGCGGGTCCCGGTCGACCGGGCGTCGCTGCAGAAGGTCGCCGAGACCACCAAGGGCTACTTCTACGAGGCCGCCAGCAAGGACGAGCTCAAGCGGGTGTACACCGACATGGGCAGCTCGATCGGCTTCAAGACCAAGCCCCGCGAGATCACCCAGTGGTACCTCGGCGGCGGCTTCCTGCTCGCCCTGCTCGCCGGCGGCCTGAGCCTCCTGTGGGGCAGCCGCCTCCCGTAACCGCTTCGGTGCCCGTCGGCCGTGATGATCAAGTAGCAGATCCGGCTGCCATGACGACCGGATCCGCGATCCGATCACGGCGGATCCGGCCAGCGCGTCATCGTCGGTTATGTCGACTCGCTTCGCTCCCCGACATAACCGAAATTTCGGATATGTTCGCGCCAGCGGACATATCCGGGAAGGCTTGTGTGCCACCCGCGGCCAGCCACCGGGAAGCGCCGCGCATGCGGGTGAGGCTGCCGCGCGCCAGCGCTGGCAGTGCGCCGCGCAGCGGCGCATTGGGGGTCCGGGGTGAGAATCCCCCGGCGGGACCCGCCGCGCCAGCGGTGGGGCGGCGAGCCCATGGCCGAAGGCCAAAGGCGGGAAACAGTGTTAGTGCGCGCCGACGAGGTAGAAAAGGGCGGCAACCCAGACTGCGGCCAGGAAGAATCCAATGGGCGCGATGAAGCGGCTCATGACGTGCTCCCAACGGTGTGTCTCAACAGGAACGGAGAACAGACACGCGGAGCCGTGACAGGGGAAGGACTACACCCGGTCACGACTGGAAGGATCGCTACTTCGCACAGCGATCACCTCCAGGGAGCAGCAGCCGCACCGGGCGGTCAGCGAAAAGCACGAGCAGACGCCGCCATGGTACCGCCACGCCTCATGGCTCACATCAGCCGACCGGCGAGTTGCCGGGTACCCGTCAGTAACACCTAATCTCCGTACAGCTGATCGCAGCGCATCACAGAAGCAGAAAGGCGGCAACGTGGCGAGGACCGTGCTGGTCACCGGCGGTAACCGTGGGATCGGGCTGGCAATCGCGCAGGCGTTCGCGGCGCAGGGTGACAAGGTCGCGGTGACCCACCGGGGCTCCGGCGCCCCCGACGGGCTGTTCGGCGTGCAGTGTGACATCACCGACAGCGCCGCCGTCGACGCCGCGTTCACGACGGTGGAGGCCGAGCTCGGCCCCGTCGAGGTGCTCGTCGCCAACGCCGGCATCACCGACGACACACTGCTGCTGCGGATGAGCGAGGACCAGTTCACCCGCGTGCTCGACACGAACCTCACCGGCTCGTTCCGCTGCGCCAAGCGGGCCACCAGCAAGATGCTGCGGGCGAAGTGGGGCCGGATCATCTTCATCTCCTCCGTCGTCGGCCTGTACGGCGGACCCGGCCAGGTCAACTACGCCGCCAGCAAGGCCGGCCTGGTCGGCATGGCCCGGTCGATCACCCGCGAGCTCGGCAGCCGCAACATCACCGCCAACGTGGTGGCGCCCGGGTTCATCGAGACGGACATGACCGCCGTGCTGCCCGAGGCGACGCAGGCCGAGTACAAGAAGGCCATCCCGCTCGGCCGGATGGCGAAGCCCGAGGAGGTCGCCGGCGCGGTGACCTGGCTCGCGAGCGACGCCGCCGGGTACATCACCGGCGCCGTCATCCCCGTCGACGGCGGCCTCGGCATGGGTCACTGACTTTCCGGACACAGAGGAGAACCATGAGCGGACTGCTCGAAGGCAAGCGGCTGCTGATCACCGGGATCATCACCGACCAGTCGATCGCCTTCTCCGTAGCAAAGCTCGCCCAGGAGCAGGGCGCGACCGTCGTGCTGACCGGGTTCGGCCGGCTGTCGCTCGTCGAGCGGATCGCGAAGCGGCTGCCGCGGGAGGCGCCGGTCATCGAGCTCGACGTGACCAACCCCGAGCACCTCGCCGGCCTCGCCGACAAGGTCCGGGAGCACGTCGACGGGCTCGACGGCGTGCTGCACTCGATCGGCTTCGCCCCGGCCAGCTGCCTCGGCGGCGGGTTCCTGGACGCGCCGTGGGAGGACGTCGCGACCGCGCTGCACGTGTCGACGTTCTCGTACAAGTCGCTCGCGGTGGCCTGCCTGCCGCTGATGGAGTCCGGCGGCTCGATCGTCGGCCTGGACTTCGACGCCACGAAGGCGTGGCCCGTGTACGACTGGATGGGCGTCGCCAAGGCCGGCCTCGAATCCGCGAACCGTTACCTGGCCCGGGATCTCGGCCCGCGCGGGATCCGGGTAAACCTGGTCGCGGCAGGCCCGCTCCGTACCATGGCGGCAAAATCCATCCCCGGCTTCGCGGTGTTCGAGGACTCGTGGGCGAAGACCGCGCCGCTCGGGTGGGACCTCAACGACCAGGTCGCGGCGGCGAAGGCCTGCTGCGCGCTGCTGTCGGACTGGTTCCCCGCCACGACCGGTGAGATCGTGCACGTCGACGGCGGGTACCACGCGGTCGGCTCGTCCTGACCCTCTTGTAACAATGGGGCGTGGCTTATGACGCGTTCCTGCTCGTCTCGTTCGGCGGTCCGGAAGGGCAGGACGACGTCCTGCCCTTCCTGGAGAACGTGACCCGGGGGCGCGGCATCCCCGCGTCGCGCCTCTCGGCGGTCGCGGAGCACTACCGGCACTTCGGCGGCGTGTCGCCCATCAACGCGCAGAACCGCGCGCTGATCGACGCGCTGCGATCCGAGCTCGACCTGCCGATCTACTGGGGCAACCGCAACTGGCACCCGTTCCTGCCCGACGCGGTCGCGCAGATGCGCGACGACGGCATCCGGCACGCGCTCGCGTTCGTCACCAGCCCGTTCGGCTCCAACTCCTCGTGCCGCCAGTACCTGGACGACATCGCGGCAGCCCGATCCACGGTGGGCGAGGACGCCCCGGCGATCGACAAGATCCGGCACTTCCACGACCACCCGCTCTACATCGAGTCGCACGCCGCGGCCGTAAGGGCGGCCCTCGCCGAGCTGCCGTCCCGGCTCGCCGCGCGACTCGTCTTCACCGCGCACTCCATCCCGACCGCGATGAACGCCGCCTCCGGGCCCGGCGGCGTCGGCCGGTACCAGGCGCAACTGCTGGAAACGGCGGCCCTGGTCGCCGCCGCGGCCGCCCCCGAGCTGCCCTGGGACCTGGTCTGGCAGAGCCGCTCCGGCCCGCCGCAGGTGCCGTGGCTGGAGCCCGACGTCAACGACCATCTCGAGTCGCTGGCGGCGGCAGGTGTACGGGAGGTCGTGGTCAGCCCGATCGGCTTCATCTCCGACCACCTGGAAGTGATCTGGGACCTCGACAACGAGGCGCGGGCCACCGCCGCGCGACTCGGTATCGCCTTCGCCCGCGCCGCCACCCCCGGCGTCGACCCCCGCTTCGTGACGATGATCCGACAGCTCGTCGATGAGCGCGTGCTTGCTCACAGTAACGTTCGTCACGCGCTCGGAACCGTCCCCACCTGGGATTTCTGCCCGGCCGACTGCTGCGTGTCACCGAAACGCGTATAGGCACGAAACGTTTCTGAGGGAGCATGTACGCGTGAGAGAACGCAAGCCCATCGAGTCCTGGCTCACCGACATGGACGGGGTCCTCGTGCACGAGGGCGAGCCCGTGCCCGGCGCACCGGAGTTCGTCAACCGGCTGCGCTCGTCCGGCAAGCCGTTCCTGATCCTGACCAACAACTCCATCTACACCGCCCGCGACCTCCAGGCCCGCCTGCGGCGCATCGGCTTCGACGTGCCCGAGTCGGCGATCTGGACCTCGGCCCTGGCCACCGCCCAGTTCCTCGACACGCAGCGCCCCGGCGGCACCGCCTACGTCATCGGCGAGGCCGGCCTGACCACCGCGATGCACGAGGTCGGCTACATCCTCACCGACACCGAGCCCGACTACGTCGTGCTGGGGGAGACCCGCACGTACAGCTTCGAGGCCATAACGCAGGCGATCCGCCTCATCAACGACGGCGCCCGCTTCATCTGCACCAACCCCGACGCCACCGGCCCCTCCAACGAGGGCGCCCTCCCCGCCTGCGGTGCGGTGGCCGCCCTCATCTCGAAGGCGACGGGCATCGAGCCGTACTTCATCGGCAAACCCAACCCGATGATGATGCGCTCGGCCCTCAACAGCATCGACGCCCACTCCGAGACCACCGCCATGATCGGCGACCGCATGGACACCGACGTCCTGTGCGGCCTCGAGGCGGGCCTGGAGACGATCCTGGTCCTGAGCGGCATCTCGACGGTCTCGGACGTGGAACGCTACCCGTACCGCCCGTCCCGCATCATCCCCTCCGTGGCCCACCTGATCGACGAGGTCTGACCCACCCCTTCACTGCGGAAACTACGCGCTGCGACGGCGTAGTTGCGACCCTGAAGATCGATTAGGTAAGCCTTGGTACGGTGCTAGTGAAACGGCCGGCGCGCCACCGGGACCCCACCGGGACCCCTCCGTGACCGCTGCCACGCCTAGACGGTCTATTCCAAGGGATACCGGGGCGGTGAAAGTAGACGAGGGTCTCCATGATCGACGTTGCTGAGCAACGAGACCATGGAGGCCACGTGCACGTCGATCTGGACACCCTCGCCACTGCACTCTACGTGAAGATCGACGACGAACTGAAGGCCTCACCGCAGCTCAACCCGTACCGGCCGAAGGTCGGCATCGCCCCGAAGATCACCGACGCGGAACTGATCACCGTCGCGGTCCTGCAGGCGCTGCTCGGCCACCACGACGAGATCCGGTGGCTGCGCGGCGCCCGCAAGGCCATCGGACATCTGTTCCCGTACCTACCCAAACAGCCCGGCTACAACAAACGCCTCCGTGCCCTGATCACCCAGATCGCGCACCTCATCGCCGTCCTCGCCGCGGACACCGACCTGTGGCGGCACCCGGTCCGCATCGCCGACTCGACCCCCGTGCAGTGCGGCACCTCCCGAGAGACCGTCAAACGCTCCGACCTGGCCGGCTGGGCCGGCTACGGCTACTGCGCCTCGCACTCCCGCCGGTTCTGGGGCCTGCGCCTGCACCTGGTCACCACCATCCACGGGCTACCCGTCGCGTTCGCCCTGACCAACCCGAAGACCGACGAGCGCGACGTACTGATCGACCTGGTCTCATTGCAGCCGGCCATGTTCCATCACCCGGACGGACTGATCCTGATCGTCGACAAGGGCTACCGCGACCGCCTCACCGAGACCTGGCTCAACGAAACGGATATCGACGTCATACGACCCGCATACCGCAACGAGACACCACGCCCCGGCCGGCCCATGCTGCGCGCCGTCCGCCAGAACATCGAGTCCGTCAACCAGACCCTCAAAAGCCAACTCGATCTCGAACGGCACGGCGGCCGCACCCCCACAGGCGCAGCCGTCCGCATCCTGCAACGCCTCCTGGCCATGACCGCCGCGATCTGGCACAACTGGCACACCGGCCAACCCGTCATGCGATCCCTGATCGCTTACGACCACTGAACCCTTGGAATAGACCGTCTAGGCGAGCGGTGCCCAGAACCCGGCCCGCCATCCGACCCGACGCCCCCGCGCGACGTGCCGCGCGACGCATCGGGCCTGGGCTGGCGTGCTGTCGTGATCATGGACCTGCGACCCATGATCACGGGGCTCGTCGTCGGCGTCCTCGCTGAACCTGAGAACTCTGTGCACTTCTGAGTGCTCAGAGTCCCCAGATCGCGACGGAGCGGGAGAGCCGCCATTGGCGCGCCGCGCCGAGGCGGTGAGGCCCACGGGCACGAACCGGCCGTCGCGGCGCCGGCGCGACCCGGGCGCACCGCGGGCGGGGCGTGTCCCGGACGCGTCGCTGGTTCTGGCGCGTTGGGCCTTGGGTGCGCTGCTGGTCGTGGGTGGAGCCTGTTGTTCTGGGCTTGTGGTCGCGGGTGGGGCGTGTTCTAAGCGTGTTCTGGGCTTGCTTGGGTCGTGAGTGGCCTGCCGTAGGCGCGTCGCTGGTCCCGGACGGGTGCTGGTCCTGGGCGCGTCGCTGGTTCTGGGCCACGCGGTGGTTCTGGGCGGGGTGCTGATTCCGGGCGCGTCACTGGTCCCGGGTGCGTCACTGGTTCCGGGCGCGTCACTGGTCCCGGGCGGGGCGGTGGTCGTGGGCGGGGGTTTCTGGGTGCGTCGCTGGTGTGGCTGGGCGCGGGGTTTCGGTGATCGGGAAGACTTCGTGTAGCCCTGGCTACCCAAGGTCTACCGGATCATGACGCGGAGGGTGTGTCGGCCGTGTGCTCGGTGAGCCGGGACGTGCTGGGCGTTCCTGAGGTGGCTCATCCGGGTGGTGCCGGGTGGCGGGTGCTCAAGGTTTACCGGATCATGACGGGCCGAACGGTGGCCGTCGGATGTGGCGCAGGGGGCGACCACCGGATGCGGCGCGCACGCGCAATCCCAGCCACGCGCAAGCGCGGGCTGTGCGCCGCGCAGCGGTGCATTGGGGTGCGGGTGAGAATCCCCGCCGGGCCCCGCCGCGGCAGCGGTGGGGGGAATTGCAGCGGGGGGAATTACAGCCTCAGATCAGGGGGGCGTTGCAGGCGGCTACCAGGGCGCGGCGGCAGGCGGTGGTGAGGGGGCGGAGGGCGGCGTCGCGTTGCTGGACCTCGTAGCCGTTGATGGCGCCGCCGGGTGCGGCGTGTTCGGCGAGGGCGAGCACGCGGTCCAGGATGGCCGCGCGGGCGTACAGGCGGCGGGCGCGCGGGTCGTAGCCGGGTGGCAGGTCGGTGGCGCCGTCGGGTTTGCGGAGGGCCTCGATCGCGCCGGCGAGCTCGGGGCGCCACTGGGCGATGTCGAGCTTCGCGAGGGTGCGGGTGGCGGTCGCCAGCTCGGCGGACAGCTCGGCCTCGGCCTCGGCGGTCGAGGGGCCGTCCAGCGGCGCCGGGACGGCCGCGGGTAAGACGAAAACCTGCCAGCGGACGGTCTCGAACTCGTCCCCCGAGCCCGAGGTGTGCAGGCGGACCTCCGGCACGAAGCCGAGGCCGCCCGCGATGACGCCCTCGCCGGCGAGGAGGGCGGCGCTGCTGAAGGGGCCGGGGCCCGGCAGGCCGCGGGGGTCGCCGGGTGCGGGGAGCACCAGGCGGACCTCGTCCGGGTGGAGCTTGGACAGCGCGGTGATCGCATCCACGAGGGATACGTCGGTCCACGTGCCGGGGACGTCGGAGACCATGTGCTCCTCGTCGCCGGAGATCTCGGCGGCGGCGTCGTCGCACGGCACGAGGCCGGCGCGCCACGCCCGGACCCATGCCACGAAACGCGCCGAGCGGCGCGCCTGCAGGGTCGCCGCGCGTGCTGCGGGGGACATGGGAGCAAGGGTACGTGCTGACGTGCCGGTATGTCTCGCAGGCGCTGGGGGCGTCAGCCGATACGCTTGCCGTCCATGGACGTCCTGGCGAACAACGACTGGCGGCGCCGGCGCACGGTCCCGACGGTGGACGCCGAGCTGGACCTCGTCGTGGAGGATGTGGACTCGGGGTTCTGCGGTGCCGTGGTCGGCTACCAGTTCGGCGCGGTGGTGCTGGAGGACCGGCACGGCAAGCGGCGCAACTTCCCGCTGGAGCCGGCCGCGTTCCTGCTGGACGGCGAGCCGGTGACGCTCGTCAAGCCGAAGCTGGCGGTACAGCGGCAGAAGAGCACCATCACCAGCTCGGGGTCGATCGCGGTGGCCGGGCTCACGGCGCGCGTGGCGAGGCGGAGCCGGATCTGGGTCGAGGGCATCCACGACGCCGCGCTCGTCGAGCGGATCTGGGGGCACGACCTGCGTGTCGAGGGTGTCGTCGTCGAGCCTCTGGACGGCATCGACGAGCTGGCCGCGGCCGTCGCCGAGTTCCACCCCGGGCCCGTCGCCAGGCTCGGCGTCCTCGTCGACCATCTCGTACCAAACTCCAAAGAAAGCCGAATTGTCGGAAATATCCGGTCGCCTTACGTCCTCGTCACAGGCCATCCGTACATCGACGTGTGGCAGGCGGTCAAACCCCAGGCCGTCGGCATCCGCGAGTGGCCGGTCGTCCCGCCGGGGCAGAACTGGAAGGAAGGCGTCTGCGACCAGCTCGGCGTGAGCGAGCCGGCCGACATGTGGCGCCGCATCCTCGCGTCGGTGTCCAGCTACAAGGATGTCGAGACCCCGCTGATCAACGCCATGGAGCGCCTCATCGACTTCGTGACCGAACCCGACGAAGACCTGGACGACGACGAGGACGCCTGAGGCGGAGGCCAGAAAAACGGGGACGCCTAGAGCACAGGCCACGGATCCCGGCTGAAGAGGAACGTCGCGACGTCGAGCGCGACCACCGCGCCGTCCCCGTCACGCACCACCCGCAGCAGCTCCCCGTCGCAGTCCCCGGACAGCCCGCGCCACACGTCCGGCGCGGGCCCGTCCGGCACGAAACGCCACGGCGTGCCCCCGGCGGTCAGCGGCGTGACGACCAGCTCGCCGCCTGCCCAGCCGACCTCATGCTCGCGGCCCATCCACCACCACCGGCCGGTCAGCGGCACGATCTCCGCCGGCGGCTCCTCGCGCGGCCGCCACGACGCCACCCGCACGGGCTCACGGTCCAGCACCGCGCCGAGAAGGTCCAGAGCGAAGCCGCTGAGGCCGCCCGAGTCGCGATAGCGCATGGTGTACGCGTTGGCGAACGCGACCACTCCGGTGCGTGACGGCCGGTGTACGGCCAGTACCGCCAGGTAGCCGGGCATCGAGCCGGTGTGGCCGACGAACACCCGCTCCCCGCGCCGCCACAGCTGCAGGCCGAGGCCGTGCCCCGCGGTCCAGCCGTCGAGGTCGCTGAGCACGACCGGCGCGCACATCTCGTCGAGGGTCGCCGGCGCGAGCACCGCCGGGTCGGGCTCGGCCAGGAACGCCGCCCAGCGCCCGAGGTCCTCCACCGTCGACCACAGCTGGCCGGCGGGTGCCATCGCGGCCGCGTCGTGCCGCGGCTCCTCGCGCAGTTCGTCCAGCCACGGGTGCACGACGTAGCCGCGGGCGAACGGTTCGGCCTCGGCGTAGGTCGTACGGTCGAGATGGAGCGGGCCGAGGAACCGCTTCGCGAGCATCGACTGCCAGTCCTCGCCGCCGAGGCGGGCGACCATCGCGCCGAGCAGCCCGTAGGCGAGGTTCGAGTAGTGGTATCCGCGCAGCGGCGGGTAGGCGACCTTGTCGGCGGTGAGCGTGGACAGGAACGTGTCGACGTCCACCCCGGCGGCGCGCTCCCACCAGTCGCCGTCCGGCTCGCGCTGCACGCCGCCCGCGTGGCCGAGCAGCTGCCGCAGGGTGACGGTGCCGACGGGCGTGCCGGGAAGGTGGCGGTAGAGCAGGTCGTCGAGGGCCAGCTTCCCCTCGTCGCGCAGGGCCATGACCAGCGCCGCCGTCATCGTCTTCGTGATCGACCCGATCCGGAACTGCAGCCCGGCGACCGGCTGGTCGAGCCCGGCCGTCGCGACGTGCTGCAGGGCGCCGTCGCGGACGACGCCCGCGACGAGGACGGGCACCCGCCCACCGGCGTGGGCGCGGGCGACGAGGTCGTCGACGCACGAGACGGTCTCGGGCAGCAACGGCACGGAAGGCCTCCAAAAGGCGAAGCGGGGACGAAGCGGGCGACTGATTCCCCAACTGTGCACCGGGCCGGGCCGCACCGCGTATCGACAAGGATTCGGCAAGACGAGTGATCAGACGCGAGCGCCGCGTGCATCGGCGTGACACGATCGAAGCGTGGACCTGTGGCTGATCGTCTGGATCGTCGTCGGCGCCGCGCTCCTCGCGGCGGAGATCTTCACGACCACGTTCATTCTGCTGATGTTCGCGATCGGCGCGTTCGCCGCGGCGGGCGCCGCCGCCCTCGGTGCCGGGGTGCCGGTGCAGGCGGCGGTGTTCGCGGCCGGGTCGGCCCTGTCGTTCCTGGCGGTGCGGCCGACGCTCAAGCGATACATGCGCCGCGACGTGCGCGACATGCAGATGGGCGTCGAGGCCCTGGAAGGCTCGACGGCGCTCGTCATCGAGGCGGTCGACCACGACAGCGGCCAGATCAAGATCGACGGTGAGTTGTGGCGGGCCCGGCCCTACGACGCGACGCAGACGTTCGCGATCGGGGAGCGGGTCCGGGTGATCGAGATCAAGGGTGCTACCGCGATGGTGTGGAAGGACTGAGTTACGTGGATCCGAGTGTGTTCCTGGCGGTCGTCGTCATCGCCGCCGCCCTCCTGGCGATCGTCACGGTCACCAAGATGGTCAAGGTCGTGCCGCAGCAGGTCGAGTACGTGGTGGAGCGGCTCGGCAAGTACAGCCGCACGCTGACGCCCGGCCTCAACATCCTGGTGCCGTTCATCGACTCGGTGCGCAACAAGGTCGACAAGCGCGAGGTGGTCGTCAGCTTCCCGCCGCAGCCCGTCATCACCTCCGACAACCTGGTCGTGTCGATCGACACCGTCCTGTACTTCAAGGTCGTCGACTCGGTCCGCGCCACGTACGAGATCTTCAGCTACCTGCAGGGCATAGAGCAGCTCACCGTGACGACCCTGCGCAACGTGATCGGCTCCCTCGACCTGGAGAAGGCGCTCACCAGCCGCGACGAGATCAACCGCCACCTGTCCGGCGTCCTCGACGAGACCACCGGCCGCTGGGGCATCAAGGTCACCCGCGTGGAGCTGAAGGCGATCGAGCCGCCGCCGAGCATCCGCGACTCGATGGAGAAGCAGATGCGCGCCGAGCGTGACCGCCGCGCCGCGATCCTGCACGCCGAGGGTCTCAAGCAGTCCCAGATCCTCACCGCCGAGGGCGAGAAGCAAGCCGCGGTCCTGCGTGCCGAGGGTGAGCGCCAGTCCCGCATCCTCACCGCCGAGGGTCAGGCGAAGGCGATCCGGACGGTGGTCGACTCGATCCACGTGGCCAACCCGGACTCGAAGGTCATGGCGTACCAGTACCTCCAGTCGCTGCCGCAGATCGCCGCCGGCCAGTCCAACAAGCTGTGGATCCTGCCGGTCGAGCTGACGAAGGCCCTGGAGGGCATCGGCGGCGCGCTGGGCGGCATGGCGCAGCTGTCCGACGCCGCCCGCACCGACCTGGTCAAGCGCAACGTCGCCGAGGAGGAGGAGTCCGAGGACGTCATCGAGGCCCGCCGCTCCGCCGAGGACGCGGCCGCCGCCGCCAACGCCGAGGCCGCCGCGGCCGCCGCCCAGGTGTCCGGCACGCAGGTGACCGCCGCCGAGCTCACCGCCGAGTTCCAGCAGCCGTCCCACGAGCTCGAGCGTTAACGGCAGAGCTCCCAGAAGGCGACCGCCGCCGCGGCCGCCACGTTGAGCGAGTCGACCCCGTTCCGCATGGGGATTACGACGCGTACGTCGCTGGCGTCGAGGGCCTTGGCCGACAGTCCGGGGCCCTCCGCGCCGAGCAGCAGCGCCGTCCGCTCCCGCTGCGCCGCGCTCAGCGTCTGGATCGGCACCGCATCGGCGGCCGGCGTCATCGCAAGGAGCGTCAGCCCCGCCTCCCGGACCGCGTGGAGCCCGTCCGGCCACGGTTCGATCCTGGCGTACGGGATCGCGAACACCTCGCCCATGCTGACCCGCACGCTCCGCCGGTACAGCGGATCCGCGCACGACGGCGACAGCAGCACCGCGTCCATCCCGAGCGCCGCGGCACCCCTGAAGATCGCCCCGACGTTCGTGTGGTTGTTGACGTCCTCCAGGACCGCGACCCGCCGCGCGGTCGTGAGGATGTCGGCCGCGGCAAGGTCCGGTTTGCGGTGGAAGCTCGCCAGCACCCCCCGGTGCACGTGAAACCCGGTGATCGCCTCGAGCGTCGCCTGGTCGCCGGCGTACACGGGGACGTCGCCGAGCGGGAGGTCGTCGAGCTGGCCGACGCGCTTGCTGTCGATCAGCACGGACCGCAGCCGGTAGCCGGCCCGTAGCGCCCGGCGCAGCACCAGCTCGCCCTCGGCGATGAACAGCCCGTTGGGCGGCTCCCACCGGGTGCGCAGCTCGACGTCGGTCAGCGCCCGGTAGTCACCGATCCGCTCGTCGTCCTGGTCCATGATCGTTGTCGCGCTCAGCACCCGGTCGATTCTGCCTTGCGCCGCGATCCCGCGAACAGAACGCCTCCCCGGCGGTGACCAAGGCGGGCGACACGACATCCGCACCGGGGCGTCGGCGCGGTGCCGGTATCGAGGATCGATAATCTGGGTGCGTGGACGGGCGGGCCGATCCGGTGAGCGCCGGTCGTCGTGCCCTCGTCGACCTGCTGGCCAGGTTGAAGGTCCACGCCGGCCGGCCGACCCTGCGGCAGATCGCTGCCCGGCTGACCTCGGCCCGCGACGGCGGCAGGCCGTCCATCGGGCATCTCAGCGAGATCTTCCGCGGGCGGAAGACACCCAGCGGTGACCTGGCGGTGGCGCTGGCCCGGGCGCTCGGCGGCTCCGCCGACGACCAGGTCAGGGCCAGGATCTACGCCGACGCGGCCGCGCAGGTCGCCCGCCACGGAGCCGTGACCGGCGCTGCCGCCGTGACCGGCGCGGGCGAGCCGGACGGTGCCGGCGAGACCGTGTCCGGCGACCAGGACGGTGCCGGCGAGCCGGACGAGGCGGGTGTGGCCGGTCCTGTACTGCCGTGGTGGCGGCCGGATTACGCGGCGCACGTCGACGACCTGGTGCCCGTCGGTGGGCTCAGGGACCGCGAGGCCGAGCTGGCGGAGCTCGCCGCGTTCTGTGCCGGCGACGAGCCGTACCTCTGGATCCAGGCGGAGCCCTGGGCCGGCAAGTCGGCGCTGCTGGCGACGTTCGTGCGCCATCCGCAGCCCGGCGTCGACGTCCTGGCGTTCTTCGTCACGGCCCGCCTCGCGACCCAGTCGGACAGCAACGCGTTCGCCGGGGCGCTGGTGGAACAGCTGACGGGCCTGCTGGAGCTGCGGCTGGACGCGTCGGCGCCCGCGGCGCAGGTGTCGCGGTGGCTTCCGCTGTTACGCACCGCGGCCCGGCACGCGGAGCTGGCCGGCCGCCGGCTGCTCCTCGTCGTCGACGGCCTCGACGAGGACAAGGGCGCGGAGACCGGGTCGGGGCTGGCGAGCGTGGCGTCGCTGCTGCCGCGGCACGCCGTCCCGAACCTGCGGATCGTGGTGTCGAGCCGCCCCGACCCGCCGCTGCCGGACGACGTGCCCGGCGACCATCCGCTGCGGCACTGCCGGGTCCGCTGGCTGACGGCGTTTCCGCACGCCAGCAGCATCGCCGCCCAGGCGCGGCAGGAGCTGCGGGCGCTGCTGCTCGGCGACTCGACGCACGTGGACGTCATCGGCCTGCTGACGGCGTGCGCGGACGGGTTGACGGTGGCCGAGCTGGAGGAGCTGACCGGGCTCGACCGGTTCCGCCTGGAGCGGCTCATCGGTGGGGTCTTCGGCCGGTCGGTCGCCGTCCGGCCGGTGCACGCGTCCGCGCCGGAGCCGGTGCTGCTGTTCACCCACGACGAGCTGCGCGAGCAGGCGGTGGGCGGGCTCGGCGCCGCGATCGGCCGGCACCGGGAGCGGATCCACGCCTGGGCGGACGGCTACCGGGCGAAGCGCTGGCCGGTGGGCACGCCGCAGTACCTGCTGCACGGCTACCCGCGCATGCTGCGGTCGCTGCCCGATCCGGGGCGGCTGATCGCGCTCGCCGTGGACCACGACCGGCACGACCGGCTGCTCGCCGTCACCGGCGGCGACGGTGCGGGCATGGCCGAGGTCCGGGCCGCCCAGGACCTGATCATCGGCCGGCCCGAGCCGGACCTGCGCGCCATGGTCCGTCTCGCGCTGCGCCTGGACGAGCTCACCGCCCGCAACGCCAACATCCCGGCCGGCCTGCCGGCGCTATGGGTCGTCCTGGGGGAGCCCGCGCGGGGCGACGCGCTCGCGCAGGGCATGGCCGATCCCGTGGCGCAGAACATGGCCCTCGCCCAGCTGGCGGCCGCGGTCGCCGGGACCGTCGACGAGCGGTTCGCCCAGACGGTCGCGTGGAGCATCGTCGACGCCAAGCGGCACGAACGGTCGCTCGCCGACCTGGTCGAGACGGCGGTCAGCATCGGCGACCACCGCCGCGCGGCGCGCTTCGCCCGCAGCGCCATCGACCAGGACCGGTGGACGCGCAGCATGCTGGGTCTGGTCGGCGCCGTCCTCGACGACGGCGACCTGCCGCTCGCGATGTCGCTGGCCCGGTCGATCATCGACCCGGACCACCGGGCGCTGGCGATGAGCCAGCTGCTGCGGGCCTTCGGCGGCGCGGGCGACGCCGACCAGGTCGAGCGGCTCATGACGGAGGCGGAGGCCGCGGCGCACGCCGCCCGCGACCGCAGCGGCCGGTCGGTGGCGCTGGCCCGGCTGTCCGCCGCGGTCCGCGCGGCCGGCCGGAGCCTGCGAGCGGAGCGACTCTTCACCGAGGCGCTGTCGCTGGCCCGGTCCATCACCGACCCGGCCGCCCGGTCCCGCACGCTGGCCGGCCTGCTGCAGTGGGGCGCGCCGGCGCCCGGCGGCCCCGGCGCCCTCGCCGCCGAGGCAGCGGCCGCCGCCAGGACGATCGACGGACCGGTCGAGCGGGCCGAGCTCATGCTGGAGCTCGTCGACGCGGTCCTCGCCGCCGGCGACCTGCGATCCGCGGAGACCCTCGGCCGCCTGATCGACGACCCGCGTCTCCGCACGAGCGCCCTGACCCGCCTGCTGGAACACACCGCCCGGGCAAGCGCCACACCACCAGCCGCGGACGCGCCGGCCGCGGACGCACCGGCCGCGGACGCACCAGCGGCGGACGGCGCCGCGCCGCTGGTCGCGGACTTGCTGGCAGTGGACGCGTCGGTCGTGGACACGTCGGCGGCGGATGGCGCCGCGCCGCTGGTCGTGGACGTGCTGGCAGTGGACGCGTCGGTCGTGGACACGTCGGCGGCGGATGGCGCCGCGCCGCTGGTCGTGGACGTGTCGGTCGTGGACGTGCTGGCCGTGGACGCGTCGGTCGTGGACGCACCGGTCGTGGACACGTCGGCGGCGGATGGCGCCGTGCCGCTGGTCGTGGACGTG
>NZ_JBEXUD010000001.1:0-53826 GCF_040614215.1 Dactylosporangium sp. NPDC006015 | reverse complement strand
GTCGGTCGTGGACGTGCTGGCCGTGGACGCGTCGGTCGTGGACGCACCGGTCGTGGACACGTCGGCGGCGGATGGCGCCGTGCCGCTGGTCGTGGACGTGCTGGCCGTGGACGCGTCGGTCGTGGACGCACCGGTCGTGGACACGTCGGCGGCGGATGGCGCCGTGCCGCTGGTCGTGGACGCGCCGGCTGTGAACGCGCTGGTCGTGGACGGCGCCCCACCGCTGGTCGTGGACGCGCCGGCGGCGGACGGTGCCGCTCTACCGGTCGCGGACCCGTCGGCTGTGAACGCGCTGGTCGTGGACGGTGCCGCGCCGCTGGTCGTGGACGCGTCGGTCGTGGACGCGTTGGTCGTGGATGCGCTGGCCTCGGCTGGCGGCATCGGCGGCAGGGGACCGCGGGCGCTGGCGTACGCGGAGCTCGCCGCGGCGCTGTACACCGCCGGCCGCCCCGACGAGACGCGACGGCTCGCCGCCGAGGTGGCCGCGGCCGCGCCGAGGATCGCCGACCCGGCGGAGCAGGCCGCGGTGTGGATCGCGCTGATCCGCCTCAGCCCGTTCACCGGCGCCGGTGAGATCGAGCGGCACGTCGCCGCCGCCCACGCCGCCGCGGGCCGGTTGCAGCGGGCGCAGCGGACACCCGTCCGTGCCGAGCTCATGGCCGAGCTCATGGCCGCGATCATCGCCGCCGGCGGCCCGGACCGGGCGGAGCGGTACGCCGCCGCCCTGCCCGACGCCGACCAGCGCGCGGCGGCGCTGACCCAGGTCGGCCACGCGGTCGCGGCCGCCGGCGACCACCGGCGGGCGGCGGCGCTCGCGGTCCAGGCCGAAACGGCCGGCCGGACGGTGGACGTGCTCACCCGGGCGCACACCCTCGGCGCCCTCGCCGCGGCGGTCGCCGTCACGGGGCGCCTCGGCCTGGCCGAACGCCTCGCCCGGTCGATCCCGGACGAGCAGCTCCGGGCGCAGGCCCTCGCCCGGCTCGCCACGACGGCCGCCAGGACCGGCGCGTTCCCGCTGGCGGAGAAGCTCGCCGGCGCGGTGCCCGACCCGGCGCTGCGCTCCCGCACCACCTGCGAGCTGGCCGCGGTCGCGGCGGCCGCCGGACAGCCCGACCGGGCCGAGGCGTTCGTCGACGCCGTCGACGACCCGGACCAGCAGGCCGAGGCGCGGACGCAGCTCGCGGAGACGCTGACCCGCCAGGGGCTGCACGACCGGGCGCAGCGCGTCGCCTCGAACCTCGCCGACCCGTTCCAGCGGGTGCTCGCCCGCATCGCCCTGATGAAGCTGGCGTCCGGCCTCGGCGGTGACGAGGCCGCCCGGCTCACGACGGACGTCGACGCGGCGATCCGGGAGCTGCCGCACGCCGACGAGCGGATCCCGGCGATGATCCAGCTCGTCGGTGCCGTCCTCGTCGCCGACCGGGTCCGTGCGTGGCGGCTGACCGCGGAGGTCCGGGACGCCATCGACGAGTTGCCCGACGAGGAACAGCGGGCGTGGCTGATCGTCCAGCTCGTCGAGGTCCTCGCCGCGAACGACGAGGCGGACCGGGCCGAGATCGTCGCCCGGGCCGTCGCCGACCCCGGGCAGCGGACCTGGGCGCTGGTACAGCTCATCGAGACGCTCGCCGCGGCGGGCGAGACCGAGCGGGCCGAGGCGGTCGCGTACGGGCTCGACGACCCGGACGAGCGGGCCAGGGCGCTGGCGCGGCTGGTCCGGGCCGGCGGTGCCGCCGCAGGCAGGCGGGCCGAGGCGATCGCGTTCATGCTGCCCGACCCGTACCGGCAGGCCGAGGCGATGACGGACGTCGCCGCGTCGCTGGCGGAGCGGGGCGACCACGACCGGGCCGAGGCCGTCGCGCTGGCCGTCAGCGACCCCGAGCAGCAGTCGTGGGCGCTGGCCCAGGTCTGCCTGGCCGCCATCGAGGCCGGCGACCTCGGCCGGGCCGAGCGGCTGACCCGCGGCATGCCGGTCGCGGAGCAGCGGGTGCAGGCGCTGGCACCGCTGATCGCCGCGGTGCGGGCGGCGGGGGACCCGCACCGGGCGGAGCAGCTCGCGGCGGAGGCCGAGGCGGTGGTGCGGACGATCACCCAGCCCGACCGGCGGGTCCAGGCCGTCAACGCCCTGGTCGCCGTGGTGCCGCCGGCGCACGCGCACCGGCTGCTCGCCGGCTCGCTCGGCCTGAGCGGCTGGAAACAGTGCCTGCTCAGGCTCGCCGAGGTCGCCGCGCCGGTGGTCCTGCGCGCCGCCGAGGACTACCTGGACGCGGACTCCTCTACCGCCGCTCGTCGATGAGCGCGTCGAGCCGGCCGAGGATCCACAGGGTGGTGACGGCCGCCGCGAGCTGGCCCGGGCCGGGGTGCGTGAACCCGAACCGCGTCGCGGCCTGCTCGGCGACCGCCCCCGCGGTGGAGCCGAGCGAGAGCGCGGTCGTGACGATGACGGCCTGACGGAGTGTCCAGGGCTTCGTTCGCATGTTCGTCCTCCGGTGTACTGGTCGCGAAGTGCTTGCGGCGCCCAGTACACGCGGCAAGAGGCGTTCGCCCGGCCGCCGGCGAACAACGAACCTGCGGGTGGGCGCACCGGCTGCGCGGACAGGGGAATGTTCGCCGCGCACCGGCGAACACCACCGGGTTTGGTTGAACCGGCCGCCGGGTGGGCGGAGGCACCCTGCGGGAGGACCGCGCCGGTGCGAATGCTCAAGCGGCACGGTTCCCGGCCGAGTAGAACGTGCGTGAACCACTTGTCACGACGGGCGCTGCTGGCCGCGGCGACGCTGCCGGCCGCGGGGCTGCTCGCAGGATGCGGGGACGACGGCTCGCCCACGGCGGCGTTCGACCCGTTCGGGATCACGCCGGAGCGCGCGCTCGAGGTGGTGATCTTCAACGGCGGCTTCGGTGACGACTACGCCAAGGCGCACGAGGAGCTGTACCGCAAGCGCTTCCCCCGGGCGCAGATCAAGCACACGTCGACGAAGAAGATCGTCGGCGACCTGAAGGGCCGCTTCGACTCCGGCGACCCGCCCGACGTGATGAACAACGACGGCGCCGACCAGTTCACGACCGGCGAGCTGGTCAACGACGGTGCCCTGCTGGACCTGACGGAGCTGCTGGACAGCCCGAGCCTCGACGACCCCGGCGTGAAGGTGCGCGACACGCTGCTGCCCGGGACGGTGGAGTCGGGGACGTTCAACGGCAAGGTGTACGGGCTCAACTACATGTACACCGTCTTCGGTCTCTTCTACGACGCCACCCGCTGGCAGGCGGCCGGCTGGTCGCCGCCGCAGACGTGGGAGCAGTTCCTGGAGCTCGCCCCGAAGATCAAGGCGGCCGGGGTGGCGCCGTTCGCCCATGCCGGGAAGTACCCGTACTACATGGGCTGGACCATCGCCGACTGGATCCACAAGGCCGGCGGGGCCGCGGCGGCGGCCGCGATCGACAACCTCGAACCGGGCGCCTGGCAGCACCCGGCCGTGCTCGCCTCGGTGGAGCTGGCGATCGAGCTCGTCGGGCGCGGCTTCGTGCTGGCCGGCAGCGACAAGCTGTCGCACACCGAGTCGCAGCAGGCGCTCATCGACGGCCGGGCGGCGATGCTGCCCTGCGGCACCTGGCTGGAGAACGAGATGAAGGCGACGCTGCCGGCGTCGGTGAAGCTGACGATCGTGCCAGTGTGGAGCGTCGGCACGGGCGACACGATGCCCTACGGGTCGGCCCGGGCGGGCGCCTCCGGCACGTTCGCGGTGCCGACGATGGCGAAGAACAAGGCCGGCGGGCTGGAGTACCTGCGCGTCATGCTGTCCAAGGCCGGCGCGGGCCGCTTCAGCGAGCTCACGAACTCTCTGGCCAGCCGGAAGGGCTCGGCCGACGGGGTCGCCGGCTCCAGCGGCCTCGCGTCGGCCAACGAAGTCGTCAAGGGCGCCGGGAACAACCTCATGACCTGGAAGTTCAACGACTGGTACGGGGCGCTGGACAAGGCCTGGCAGGCCACCATCGCCGACGTGATGTCCGGCGCGCTGAAACGCCCCGCGGACTTCGCGGCCCGGATGCAGGCCGCCGCCGACGGGGTCGCCCGGGACAGCTCCATCACGAAGTTCCGGCGGGACGCCTGATGGCGGCCCCGAGCGGGGGTCTGACCGGGGCGCTGCGCGACATCCGGTGGACGATCGGGCGGCGGCTGCTGGCCGGGTTCGCGGTGGCGCTGGTCCTGCTCATCGCCGTGGGCGCGGTGGCGTACCGCAACACGCTGCGGCTCACCGACGACCAGCGCCAGGTCGAGGCGGCGCACGCGTTCATGTCCGAGTTGGACGAGCTGTGGAACGCGCTGCAGGCCTCCTCCAGCGGCACGCAGGCGTTCCTCGTCTCCGGCGCCGACGCCGACCTGAAGGCACACCAGCAGGCGCAGGACGCCGCGACCGCGAAGTTCGCCGACATCGCCCGGCGCATCGGCGCCGACCCCGCCGAGCGGGACCGCATCCGCGAGCTGCGCCCGCTGCTCGACGCGCGGTTCGCGCTCATGGACCGCGTCGTGCAGGCCCGCCAGTCCGGTGGTTTCGAGGCCGCCCGGAAGGTCGCCGACGCGGACCGGGCCCAGCGGCTCACGGCCGGCGTGCAGAGCGTCACCGGCGAGCTCCTCGCCGCGCAACGCCAGTGCATCGCCGCGCTGCAGGCCAGGTCGAACTCCGTCGTCGACTCGACCGAGCGCACCGTGCTGGGCGGGACGCTCATCGCCGCGGTGCTGCTGCTGATGGTCTCGCTGTGGCTGACCCGCGGCATCGTCCGCCCGATCAACGTGCTCTCCGAACGCATCGCCGAGATCGCCGACGGCGACGGCGACCTGACCCGCCGCGTCGACGAGTCCCGCCGCGACGAGGTCGGCGACCTGGCGAAGCGCTTCAACCGGTTCGCCGACAACATCGCCCGGCTGGTCCGGGAGATCGCCGAGACCGCCGACACGGCCTCGGCGGCGGCGCACGAGCTGTCGGTGATCAGCGCCGGCATGACCATGAACGCCGAGCGCACCCACGCCGAGGCCCAGGCCGCGGCCGGGGCGGCGGAGGAGGTCTCGCAGAGCGTCCACACGGTCTCGGCCAGCGCGAACGAGATGGGCAACTCGATCAGCGAGATCGCCCGCAGCACCGCCGCCGCGAGCACCGCCGGCGCCGACGCCGTCGCCCGCGCCGACGAGGCCACAGCCACCGTCACCCGCCTCGGCGAGTCCTCGGCCGCGATCAACGAGGTCCTGGGCATGATCAGCGCGATCGCCAAGCAGACCAACCTGCTCGCGCTGAACGCCACCATCGAGTCCGCGCGGGCCGGCGTGGCCGGCAAGGGCTTCGGCGTGGTCGCCGACGAGGTGCGCGCCCTGGCCCAGCAGACCGCCGAGGCCACCGAGAACATCACGTCCCGCATCGCCGCCATCCAGCGCGACGTCGCCCGCGCCGTCGAGGCCATCACCGCGACCGGCGAGGTGATCGGCACCGTGAACGCCTACCAGGGCAGCATCGCCAGCGCCGTCGAGGAACAGTCGGCGAGCACCGCGAGCATCGGCACCCACATCGGCGGCGCCGCGGACAGCGCGATCAGCATCGCGGGCAGCGTCCGCAGCATCGCCGACATCGCCCAGGTGACGGCCGACGGCATCAGCCAGGTGACAGGCGCCGCGGGCGAACTGACCCAGGTCTCGACCCGCCTCACCCAACTGGTCGGCCGCTTCCGAACCTGACCCCGCCCGCTCCGCGGCGGGGGAAGCGGAGATCGCCCCACACGACGAGCACCGCTGGGCCATCGAGCAAGCTCGTAGTGACCAACGTCTGTGCGGGGGGTGGCACGTCAGACCGGCCGGGAACCGTCGCGACAGCGGTGGGGCGGAAGCACGGCATTGACGGGGAAATCGATTTCTGACATCTTGTTGCCATGTCGGGCAGCGGGATGGTTATCGGCATCGATGTGGGGACGTCGAGTACCAAAGGGGTGCTCGTCGCCGGGGACGGTGCGATCATCGCGACCGCGGTGCGCGGGCACGACGTACAGACGCCGCGGCCCGGGCATGTGGAGATGGACGCGGAGCTGTGGTGGGGCGAGGCCGTCTCGATCGTCCGGGAGCTGCTGGCGGCGCATCCGGGTGAAGTGACGGCCGTCGGGGTGAGCGGGATGGGGCCGTGCGTCGTCCTGACAGGCGACGCCGGCCTCCCGTTGCGGCCCGGCATCCTGTACGGCGTCGACACCCGGGCGACCGCCCAGATCGCGCGGCTGACGGCGCAGCTCGGCGGGCCGGACGTGATCCGGGAGCGGACCGGGTCGGCGCTGTCGACGCAGAGCGTCGGGCCGAAGCTGGCCTGGGTCGCCGAGCACGAGCCGGAGGTGTGGCGGGCCGCGCGGCGGCTGTTCATGCCGGCCAGCTGGCTCGGGTGGCGGCTCACCGGGGCGTACTACCTGGACCAGCACTCGGCCAGCCAGTGCACGCCGATGTACGACGCCGCGGCGCAGGCCTGGCACGAGCCGTGGGCGGCGGACCTGGCGGGGAGCGTCGCGCTGCCGCCGCTGGTCTGGCCCGGCGACGTCATCGGCGGCGTCACCCCGGCGGCCGCCGCCGAGACCGGGCTGCGACAGGGCACGCCGGTCGTGGCGGGGACGATCGACGCCTGGTCGGAGGCGGTCAGCGTCGGCGCGCAGCGGCTCGGCGACCTGATGCTGATGTACGGCACGACGATGTTCCTGGTGCACACCACCGACGTGCGGAACACGTCGCCCGTGCTGTGGGGGACCACGGGGGCGTTCCCCGGCACGCGCAACCTCGCCGCCGGCATGGCGACGTCCGGCGCGATCACGAGCTGGCTGCACGACCTGCTCGGCGCGCCCGGCTACCCGCGGCTCCTGAAAGAGGCGCGCGAGTCCGGGCCGGGTGCGAGAGGGCTGCTGATGCTGCCGTACTTCGCGGGAGAGCGCACGCCGATCGCCGACCCGCACGCGCGCGGGGTGATCGCCGGGCTGACGGTCGGGCACACCCGCGGCGACCTGTACCGGGCGGTGCTGGAGGCGACCGCGTTCGGCGTGCGGCACAACATCGAGGCGATCGAGGCGGCCGGCGGCACCATCGAGCGGATCGTCGCGGTCGGCGGCGGCACGCAGGGCGGGCTGTGGGCGCAGATCGTCACCGACGTGACCGGCCGCGAGCAGCTGATCCCCGAGAAGACCATCGGCGCGAGCTACGGCGCCGCATTCCTGGCGAGCAACACGACAGATGTCGGGATCTGGAACCCCGTCGTCGAGCGGATCAGCCCGGACCCGGGCGCCGCCGCGGTCTACGACGAGCGCTACCAGCTGTACCTCGACCTGTACCCGGCCACCGCCGACATCAGCCACCGCCTGGCAGCCGGCACCGAGTCAACCGGAGGAACCCCATGACCAGTCCGTACCAGCTCCCGGTCCCGTTGGAGCGTCCGGCCGCCGAGCCGGTCACCGCGTACCTGGTGACGAGCGGCGACCTGCGGCCCAGCGCCAACCTGCGGTGCTGGCCGACGCAGCAGCGGCTGGAGGCCGACGTGACCGCGGCCCTGGCGCGGCTCGGCTGGCAGGCGCGACGGGCGCACGAGTTCGACGAGGTCAAGGGGCACGGCTTCATCGACAGCCAGCGCATGGGGATCGAGGTGTTCAAGCACGTCCCGCGCGACGCGCCGCTCATCGTGGTGGAGGCCGTCTGGCAGTACAGCCACCACGTGCTCGCGGGCCTGCGCACCCATCAGGGCCCGATCCTGGTGGTGGCGAACTGGTCCGGCGCGTTCCCCGGGCTGGTCGGCCTGCTCAACCTGACCGCCAGCCTCACCAAGGCCGGCGTGGCGCACTCGGCGCTGTGGAGCGAGGACTTCACCGACGACTGGGCCGTCGACGGGCTGCGCGAGTGGCTGGAGACCGGCACCGTGGTGCACGACCTGTCGCACGTCCGGGACCTGCCGGCGCTCGACCGGGAGGCACCGGAGGTCGTCCTGGGCACCGCGCTCGCCGAGCAGCTGCGCGACGAGAAGGCGATCATCGGCGTCTTCGACGAGGGCTGCATGGGCATGTACAACGCGATCTTCGACGACGAGCTGCTCAACCCGCTCGGCATCTACAAGGAGCGGCTGTCGCAGAGCGCGCTCGTCGCGGAGATGCTGAAGGTCCCCGACGCGGAGGCGGCCGCGGTCACGTCGTGGCTGGACGACCGCGGGTTCACGTTCCACTTCGGCACCGACGAGGCCACCGAGCTGACCGAGGCGCAGGTGCTCAGCCAGTGCAGGATGTACGTCGCGGCGCTGCGGATCAGCGACGACTTCGGCCTCGACGCGGTCGGGATCCAGTACCAGCAGGGGCTGAAGGACGTGGTGCCGGCCAGCGACCTGGCCGAGGGCCTGCTCAACAACGTGGAGCGCCCGCCGGTGCGCAGCCGTGACGGCGCCAGGGAGCTGTACGCGGGCGCGCCCCTGCCGCACTTCAACGAGGTCGACGAGGGGGTCGCCGTCGACGCGCTGCTGACGAACCGGCTGTGGAACGCGATGGGCTTCGACCCGGCGACCACCCTGCACGACATCCGCTGGGGCGAGCAGTACGAGGGCGAGTTCGTCTGGGTCTTCGAGATCTCCGGCTCGGTGCCCGCCTCGCACAACGGCGGCTACGACAAGAGCTACAGCATGCGCCAGCCGCCGATGTTCTTCCCGCTCGGTGGCGGCACGCTCAGTGGCGTGTCGAAGCCGGGCGAGATCGTGTGGTCGCGGGTGTTCATCATGGACGGCGTGCTGCACGCCGACCTGGGCCGGGCGAGCGTGCGGGAGCTGCCGGCGGAGGAGACCCAGCGCCGGCTGGACGCCACCGACCGGCAGTGGCCGATCATGCACGCGGTGCTGCACGGGGTGGGCCGGGACCAGCTCATGGCCCGGCACAAGGCCAACCACGTGCAGGTCGCCTACGCCCCGGACGCCGCCGCGGCCGACCGGGCCCTGCTGGCGAAGGCGGCCATGCTGCACGGGCTCGGCGTCGTCGTGCACCTGTGCGGGGACGTGAAGCTCTAGGTCCTAGGGCTTGAGGCTGCTCTCGCGCACCTTCAGCGTCGTCTGAAGGGTGACGGTCGAGGCGGGCCGGTCCGGTTCGGTGATCCGTTCCGCGAGGAGCATCGCCGCGGTCCGGCCCAGCTCGTACGTCGGCTGCGAGACCGTCGACAGCGACGGCCGCACCAGGTGCGCCCACGGGATGTCGTCGAAGCCGATGACGCCCATGCCGGCGGGGACGGCGATGCCGCGGTCGACGACGCACTCGACCGCCCCGACGGTCATGAGGTTGTTGGCGGCGAACACCGCGTCCGGCGGGTCGCCGGCGTCCAGCAGCGACGCCATCGCGGCGTAGCCGCCCTCCTCGCGGTAGTCGGAGTAGCGCACCAGCGCCGCCGGGGTCGCGAAGCCCTGCTCGCGCAGCGCCTGCTGGTAGCCGCGCAGCCGCTGCGCGGCCGTGGACACCTTCCGCGGGCCGGTGATGCAGGCGATGCGGCGGTAGCCGCGTTCGAGCAGGTGCGCGGTGGCCATGTGGGCGCCGTGCTCGTTGTCGACCAGGACGCTGTCGACGTTGGCCCCGCTGATCTGGCGGTCGATGGCGACGACCGGCGTGCCCGCCTCGATCAGCCGGTTCACGTTCGCGGCGTGCCCGGAGCTGGAGATGATCACCCCGGCCATCTGGTCCTGCAGGGCGGCGGTGACGTACTGCGCCTCCTTCGCCGGGTCCTCGTCGCTGTTGCACAGCACGACCGAGTAGCCGGCCCGCTGGGCGACGTCCTCGACGCCGCGGACCATCGCGGTGAAGAACGGGTTGCCGACGTCGGAGATGATCACCGTCCACAGCGTGGTGCGGCTGCGGCGCAGGTTGCGGGCCACCGAGTTGGGCCGGTAGTTGAGCTCGCGCACCGCGTCCTGCACGCGCACGACCATGTCGGGGTCGACGCTGGCCCGCCCGTTGAGCACGCGGGAGACGGTGGCGGGGGAGACCTGCGCCCGTTGTGCGACGTCGTAGATGGTCGCCATGACCTACATCCTTCCAGGCGGCTCCGGAGCGCAATGATGCCACGCCTCGCCGTTGACACCCCCGGAGAAGCGCGGCTACGGTGCTGGAAATCGATTTCTCCGGTGAAACCTTCCTACATATTGACGGACCTGGATGTTAGTCGTCTACTAGCGGGTAATCGATTTCCCCGAAGGGACGCCACCCATGCGAGTCTTGCGAAGAGCCGCCGTAGCGATCCTGCTCATCCCGCTGCTCACCGTCATCGGCGCCGCCCCGCCGGCGGTCGCGGCGGTCGCCGACGACAAGGGCCCGGTCGGCTGGGAGACCTACCGCCGCCTCGACCGGCTGCCCACCCTGTCCGCCGGCACCAGGACCAAGCAGTTCTCCAGCTTCGGCCACGACGGCTCCAACGACGACGGGTTCGGCGGCACCTACTCCTGCCTGCGCGTCGACGGCGGCTGCGTGCTCGCCGAGGACCGCGGCCCGGGGGAGATCCAGTCGATCTGGTTCACCCGCGACGAGGGCAACGTCAGCGCCACCGGCTGGATCCGCATCGAGCTCGACGGCGTCACCGTCGTCGACACCGGCCTGCAGAACCTCGTCAACGGCAACCTCGGCGCGCCGTTCAGCTGGCCGCTGGTCACCAACGCCGACCAGACCTCCGGCGGCGTCACGGTCAAGGTGCCGATGCCGTACCGCAGCAGCATGCGGGTCGTCACCCAGAACAACCCGCTCTTCTACCACGTCGGCTACCGCCAGTTCGCTGACGCCGACGGGGTGACCCGCTTCAACCCCGCCGACCCGGCCACCGACGTCGTCGACAACCTGCGCCAGGCCGGCCTGCGCGACCCCAAGCCGGCCCAGCCCGGCGCGGTCACCACCGCCGTGACCGTCACCGCCCCCGCCGGCGGCCAGGCCACCCTCGCCACGCTCTCCGGGCCGCGGGCGATCACCGCGCTGCGGCTGCGGATCCCCGACGCCGCCGCGACCGAGGCCAACCTCACCGCCCTGCGGGTCCGCATCACGTTCGACGGGCGCACCACGGTGGACGCGCCGGTCGCGGAGTTCTTCGGCGCCGGGCTCGGCGAGCGGACCGTGCGCTCGCTCATGTTCGCCATGGACGCCGCGCCCGGCGGCTGGTACAGCGCCTGGTGGCCGATGCCGTTCGGCACGGGCGCCACCGTCGCGATCGCGAACACCGGCGGCACCTCGATCGGCGGCGTCCAGGCGGAGGTGACCTCGGCACCCACGGCGTGGGGCGGCGACCTCGGCTACTTCACCACCCAGTCCCGCCGCGGCGAGACCGTCAACGGCAAGGACTGGGTCATCGCCGACCAGGCCGGCCGGGGGCGCTTCGTCGGCGTCGCGCAGACCATGCGCGCGCACATCACCGGCGGCAACACCCGCAACTACCTCGAGGGCGACGAGCGGGTGTACGTCGACGGGTCGGCCACCCCGCAGCTGTACGGCACCGGCACCGAGGACTTCTACGAGTCCGGCTGGTACTTCAACCGCGGCGAGTACTCCGGCGTCTTCACCGGCAACACCGGGCACCGCTTCCGCACCGCGGGCTGCGCCGACGAGTGCGACGCCGCGTACCGGCTCATGATCGGCGACGCCGTGTCGTACACGACCGGGCTGCGCTTCGGCATCGAGCACGGGCCGACCGCCAACGAACCGGCCGACTACGCCTCCACCGCGTTCCTGTACACCCAGCCGACCGCCGCCCTGCGCCTCACCGACACCGTCGTCACCGGCGACGCGGCCAGCCGCGGCGCGCACGCCTACGGCGACGGCGCCGCCACCCAGTACGGGCTGACGTCGGTCTTCGAGGGCGACAACGACGACGTGTCCACCACAGCCCAGGTGCGCGCCGGCTCGGCGGCGATCTCGTTCCGGGTCGCGACCGACCCCGGCAACTCGGGCGTCCGGCTGCGCCGCACCGGCGACCAGCAGCGCGCCTACCAGCAGGCGGCGGTCGCGGTCGACGGCGTCAGCGCGGGCGTGTGGCTGCAACCGCTCGGCAACGCCGCCCAGCGCTGGCTCACCGACGAGTTCGCCCTGCCCGTCGCGCTCACCGCCGGGAAGTCCACGGTCACGGTCACCCTCACGCCCTCCGGCGGGGCGTGGACGGCGTCGAGGTACAGCGCGCTGAGCATGGTGGCGCCGTTCGCCGACACGACCGCCCCCGGCACGGTGACCGGCCTGACCACCGCCGGAGGGAGGACCCACGCGATCGGCCTCAGCTGGACGGAGGTGAGCGACAACGTCGGCGTGACCGCCTACCGCGTCTACGGCTCGACGAACGCGAGTGTCCCGGTCACCGCGGCGAACCTGCGCGGCACGGTGAGCGGCACGAGCTTCCGGCACGGCCCCCTGCCGGTCGGGCAGACGTGGTACTACCGGGTCGTCGCGGTCGACGCGGCCGGCAACGCGGGTCCCGCGTCGGGTGTCGTCTCCGGCACGACCCGCGGCCGCACGGTCAGCGACGTGAACGGCGACGGCCGCGACGACGCGGTCGCCTTCACCCGCGGCGCCGACGCGGACGTGTTCAGCGCGACGTCGTCCGGCACCGCCTTCGGGCCCGCCGTGAAGGGCAACGACTTCTTCGCACTCGACGGCGAGGTGCCCTTCACCGGCGACGTCGACGGCGACGGCCGCACCGACCTCATCACCTTCACCCGCGGCGGCCCCGCCGACGTGTACGTGGCGCTCGGCAACGGCTCCGGCAGCTTCGGCGCCGGCGTCAAGTGGCACGACTTCTTCGCCGTGGACGCCGAGGTGCCGCTCGTGGGCGACTTCGACGGCGACGGGCGCACCGACATCGTCACGTTCACCCGCGGCACGACCTCCGACGTGTACGTCGCGCTGTCCACCGGCTCCGGGTTCGGCCCCGGCGTGAAGTGGCACGACCACTTCGCCGTCGGCGCCGAGACGCCCGTGGTCGGCGACTTCGACGGCGACGGCCGCGACGACATCGCCACCTTCACCGGCGGGTCCGGCGGCAGCGTCTACGTCGCCCTGTCCGACGGCGGCCGCTTCGTGCAGGACGGCTGGCTGTGGCGGTCCGGCTTCGGCGGCGACGCCGTCGCGACCGGGGACTTCAACGGCGACGGGCGCGACGACGTGGCGGTCTTCACCCGCGGATCGACCGCGGACGTCCTCGTCGCACTGTCGTCCGGCGGCGGCTTCGGTACCCCCGGCAAGTGGCACGACAACTTCGCCGTCAACGCCGAACGCCCGGGTGTCGGCGACTTCAACGGCGACGGCAAGGCCGACATCGTCACGTTCACCGGCGATCCGGCGGCCGACGTGTACGTGTCGCTCTCCGACGGCGGGCGCTTCGTGCAGAACGCCTGGCGGTGGCACGACAACCTGGGCGGCGGCGCGTCCACGGTCGCGCGGCCGAGCGTGCCGTGATGCGCGCCGCCGCCCTCTGCTCCGCTGTGGTGACCGTGGGGGCCCTGCTGATTCCGGCAGGGCCCGCCCGGGCCGCCGACGCGCCCGTGAAGCTCGAGGCGGAGTCGCTGCTGCCGGCGGTGTCCGCCACCGCGCCGGTCGAGGCGCAGCCGGACTGCTGCGGCGTGACCTGGTCCGGCGGGCGGCAGCTGTGGTTCCGCGCCGCCCGGGCCGGCGACACGGTCACCGTCACCCTGCCCGCCGTCACCCCCGGCCAGTACGACCTGGGCGGGGTCCTGACCCGCGCCGCCGACTACGGCACGCTGCGCTTCGCCGTCGACGGGGTCGCGGTCGGCCAGCTCTTCGACGGCTACGCGCCGTCCGTGCAGCGCACCGGCGCCGTGCCGCTCGGCTCGGTCGCGCTCACGGCCGGCACGCACCGGTTCACGGTCACCGTCACCGGCCGGGCCCCGGCCTCGTCGGGCTTCTTCGCCGGGCTCGACACGATCACGCTGCAGCGGGTCGGGGCGCTGCCGGCGGTGACCACGACGACCTACGAGACCGTCGCGGAGACCCCGTCGCGGGGCGCGCTCACCCGCGTCTACGACCCGGGCGTGGGGGAGTCCTCCGCCTGGTACTTCAACGACCACACGATCGTGCGGCACCAGGGCACCGGCGTGTGGCACGCGTTCGGCATCACGCACGCCGAGCCGGGCGCGCCGCTGCAGGAGACGATGTTCGGGCACGCGACCGCGCCGTCGCCGACCGGGCCGTGGACGAAACAGCCGCCGGCCCTCGTGGCGTCGCCGGCCGCCGGGGAACAGTGGATCTGGGCGCCGCACGTCGTCCACGACAACGGCGTCTACTACATGTTCTACGCCGCCGGGAACCCCGACTACACGCGGTACCGGATGCACCTGGCGACGTCGACGGACCTGGTCACCTGGACGCGCAGCCCGGCGAACCCGCTGTTCACCGACGGGTGGGAGGCGCGGGACCCGATGGTGACCCGGGTCGGCGACCAGTGGGTCATGTACTACACGGCCACGACCGCGCCCGGCGGCGGCAACCACCTCGTCGGCTACCGCACCAGCACCGACCTGCGCACGTGGAGCGCCCGCGGCACCGCGTTCACCTCGCCGTTCACGGGACAGGCGGCCGGGCAGACCGAGTCGCCGTTCGTGGTGCGGCGCGGCGAGTGGTGGTACCTGTTCGTCTGCTGCGACGGCGCCGACTACGGCGCCGCGTACCGGCGCACGGCGGTCTACCGCAGCCGCGACCCGCTGCGCTTCGACGGGGCGGAACGGGTGGCGGTCCTCGACGCGCACGCCGCCGAGGTGGTGGTCGACGGGTCCGCCTGGTACCTCAGCCACGCCGGTTGGGGCATGGGCGGGCTGTGGCTGGCGCCGCTGCAATGGACCTCGGGCGTGGTCGCGCGGGGACGGGTGGTCAGCACCGGCTTCCTGCGCGCCGACATCCGCACCTGGCCGTCGGCGCGGATCGCCTCCCTGGCGGTGGACCCGGGCGGCGGCGGGGCGTACCGGCCGGCTCTGGACTCGTCGTTCCGGGGGACCGGGCCGTACCTGGCGGTCGGCGGCTTCGGGGTCACCGACGCGGCGGGGGCGCCGGCGCGAATCGACGTGTCCGCGGACGGGTCCCGGATCAACCTGGCCGGCATCCCGTTCGGCGACGAGCCGGTGACCGCCGACTGGCTGCTCACGGTCGCGCCGCGCTGGACCGGCCCGGCGCTGCAGAGCGACGTGGTCTGGTCGGTCCGCGGCCCCACGACCGCCGGGGTGTGGGAGGTCGCGTTCAACGTCGACGGCGCGCTGCCGATGGTCGGCGACCCGTCGGTGGAGGCCCGCCCGACCGGCGACGTCAGCGGGATGCCGCCCTGGTCGATGCTGTCCGCCGACGGGCTGTCGGTGGTGTCGTCGCACCGCTGGGCGTCGGCGTGGCGGGGCGACAACATCTGGTACGACGCCGGGCACGCCGGGGCCGCGTGGCAGCCGCTGTGGCGCTCCGGCGGGACCGCGTGGGCGCCGGGGCAGTACCCGGGCGGGACGTGGCGGTTCGCCGCCAGCGGGGTCCGCCGGGACGTCGCCTTCGCCGGCACCGTCCAGGCCCAGATCAACGCGGCACCGTGATTCATGTTGATCATTACGACACCGCTACGAGACCTTGACAGGGTAGTGACGGTCTTCTACGTTCCACGGTGAGAAATCGATTTCTCGCTGTTGAGACGTCTCGTTGGAGTGATGCCTATGAGCGCGACCCAGGCACTCGTCACGATGACCGGCATCACGAAGCAGTTCGGGGGCGTGGTCGCCTGCGCCGGGGTCGACTTCTCGGTCCGCGCTGGTGAGGTGCACGCGCTGCTCGGCGAGAACGGCGCCGGCAAGTCGACGCTCATGAACGTGCTGTCCGGTGTGGTCACCGACTACACCGGGCAGATCACGGTCGGCGGCGAGCCGGTGCGCTTCCAGGGGCCGGCCGACGCGCAGGCGGCCGGCATCGCGACGATCCACCAGGAGCTCGACCTGGTGCCGGGGCTGTCGGTGGCGGAGAACCTGGTCCTCGGCCGGGAGCCGCGCAACCGGCTGCGGCTGCTGGACCGCCGGGCGATGCTGGGCAACGCCCGGGAGCAGCTGCGGCAGCTCGGCGCCGAGCTCGACCCGCGCCGGCCCGTCGGCGCGCTGCGCGTCGGCGAGCAGCAGCTGGTCGAGATCGCCAAGGCGCTGTCGCTCGACGCGCGGGTGCTCGTCATGGACGAGCCGACCGCGGCGCTCGCCGACGCCGAGGTGCGCCGGCTCTTCGCCACCATCGACGAGCTGCGCCGCCGCGGAGTCGGCATCGTCTACATCTCCCACCGCATGGAGGAGATCGAGCAGATCGCGGACCGGGCGACGGTGCTGCGCAACGGCGGCGTCGCCGGCACGGTCGACCCGCGCGCCGCCGGCCCGGGCGAGATCATCTCGCTGATGGTCGGCAGGTCCGTGGAGACGCTCTTCGGCTCGGCGGAGACGGAGGTCAGGGCGGAGGAGGGCGCGCCGCTGCTCGAGGTCGCCGGCCTGGCCGTGCGGCCGAGGACCCGGCGGCCCGGGCGGTGCGAGCCGGCCGGGGTCACGCTCACGGTGCGCGCGGGCGAGATCGTGGGCCTCGCCGGGCTCATGGGGGCGGGCCGCACCGAGCTGCTCGAGACGCTCTTCGGGGCCGGTCCGGCGGGGCGCCGGAGCGGCTCGGTCCGCCTCGACGGGGCGCCGTACGCGCCGGGCGGCCCGCGCCGGGCGCTGCGGCACGGCGTCGGGTTCGTGCCGGAGGACCGGCGCGGCTCGGCGCTCGTGCTCGGCCACTCGACCGGGCGCAGCATCGCGCTCACCGCGCTGGACCGGCTGAGCACCGCCGGGATCGTCCGGCGCCGGCGGGAGCGCGCGGCGGTGCTCGGCAAGATCGCCGAGCTGGCCATCAAGACCCCGTCGCCGGCCGTGCCCGTCGGGGCGCTGTCCGGCGGCAACCAGCAGAAGGTCGTGTTCGCCCGGCAGCTGCTCGCGCGGCCGCGCCTGCTGCTGCTCGACGAGCCGACCCGCGGCGTCGACATCGGCGCCAAGGCCGAGATCTACCGGCTGCTGCACCGGCTCGCCGACGACGGGATGGGCATCCTGCTCGCCTCGTCCGAGCTGCCGGAGCTGCTCGGCGTCTGCGACCGGATCGTGGTCCTGCGCGCCGGGCGGACGGTGGCCGACCTGCCGGCGGCGCGCACCGACGCGGCGGCCGTCCTCGCCGCGGCCATGGGCACGACCCGCGCCGCCGCCGTCAGCGCGACGGACGCCCCCGCGCCCGGAGCGGACATCGAGGGGGCCGGCGCCGCCGGTACACCTGCCGCCGCCGCGACCGGAGAAGGCGTGGCCACACACGAGAAGCCGGATCACTCTTCGAGGGAGTCAGCGTGATCGACGAGCAGACGCCGGCCGCCGGCACCACCGGGCTCAAGGCATCCCTCAGCACCTCGGTGGCGCGCTGGCTGCGCCGCCCCCGCAGCCGCCGCGAGCTCATCGACCGGCTCTTCGCGGTGCAGAGCCTGTTCGCGCTCGTGGTGGTGTTCGTCGCCGCGGTCATCGCGTCGCCGACCCGCGGCGGCGAGAACCTCTTCCTGTCCACCGGCAACCTCGGCAACATCGTCCGGGCGGTGTCGGAGATCGGCATCATCGCGATCGGCATGACGTTCGTGGTGCTGCTCGGCGGCATCGACCTGTCCGTCGGCGCGATCCTCGGGCTGTCGGCCGTCGGCACCGCCACACTGATGGTCGACTCCGGCTACGGGATCCTGCCGGCGGTCCTGGCGGTCCTCGCCATCGGCGCGGTCTTCGGCGCCCTGCAGGGCTACGCGACGGCGCGGCTGGGCATCCAGTCGTTCATCGTCACGCTCGCCGGGCTCCAGGTCGCCCGCGGCCTGGCCCGCATCTGGTCCGGCGGGCTCGGCATCCCGATCGCGTACGGCGACGGCCCCAAGGAGGCGCCGCCCGCGTTCGAGATCCTCAACGGCTCGATCAACGGCGTGGTGCCGGTGCCGGCCGTGCTCTTCATCGCCATCGGCGTCGCCGCCGTCGTCGTGCTGCGCACCACCGCGTTCTCGCGGCACGTCTACGCGATCGGCGGCAACGAGAAGGCGGCCCGGCTCTCGGGCGTCCCGGTCGCCCGGGTCAAGGTCGCCGTGTTCGCCATCGCCGGGCTCCTCGCGGCGGTGGCCGGGATCGTCCACGCGGGCCAGCTCAACCAGGGCAGCCCCAACGACGGTGCCGGGTACGAGCTGGACGCCATCGCCGCGGTGGTGATCGGCGGCACCAGCCTGTCCGGGGGCTCCGGCTCGATGGGCGGCACCCTGGCCGGCGCGCTCCTGCTCGGCATCCTCAACAACATCCTCGCGCTCAACAACATCGACGCCAACGTCCAGCTGCTCATCAAGGGCCTGGTCATCGTGGCCGCCGCCGGCCTGCAGAAGCTGCACCGCAGCGTCGTCTGACACCCCAACCCCATCCACCAGGAGCGATCAATGCGTACCCGTACCAGCACGCTCGCCCTGCTCGCCACCGGCGCGCTGCTCGCCACCTCCGCGTGCAGCGTGGAGACCCAGTCGGAGCAGAACAAGGCCGCCGGGGCGTCGGGAGCCGCCGCCTGCGGCACCGGCAAGGAGTTCCTCATCGGCATGTCGCAGGCGAACAACGCCGAGCCGTACCGGCAGGTCATGAACAACGACGTCCAGACCGCGGCGAAGGCGGTCCCCGGCTTCAAGGTGGTCGTCTCCGACGCCGCGCAGGACAACAGCAAGCAGGTCGCCGACGTCGAGAGCTTCCTGACCCAGAAGATCAACCTGCTGATCATCTCGCCGAACGAGGCGAAGCCGCTCACCGCGGTCGTGAAGAAGGCGTACGACCAGGGGATCCCGGTCATCGTGCTGGACCGCAAGGTCGAGGGCGACGCCTACACCGCGTTCATCGGGGGAGACAACGTTGCCATCGGCAAGGCCGCCGGCGAGTACTACGCCAAGACCCTGCTGCCCAACGGCGGCAAGGTGATCGAGATCGCCGGCCTGCCGGGCTCGACCCCGGCGAAGGAGCGGGCGGACGGCTTCCGCGCCGGCATCGCGGGCAACCCGAAGATCGAGATCGTGGCGTCGCAGCCCGGCGACTGGCTGCGGGAGAAGGGCCAGTCGGTGGCGGACGCGCTGCTCAAGGCGCACCCGGACGTCGCGGCCGTCTACGCGCACAACGACCCGATGGCCGAGGGCGCGTATCTCGCCGCCAAGGCCGCGGGCCTCGAGACGAAGATCAAGTTCACCGGCATCGACGCGCTGCCCGTGCCGTCGGGCGGCATCAAGGCCGTCGAGCAGGGCCGGCTCAGCGCGACGTTCCAGTACGCCACCGGCGGCCGCGAGGCGGTCGACCTGGCCAGGAAGATCCTGGTCGACTGCTCCAAGGACGTCCCGCGCAGCACGACCCTCGGCACGCAGCAGATCACCAAGGACAACGCCGCCGAGGTGTACACCAAGCTCGGCGGCTCCTGACGGGTCATGGAGAGGCGCCCCACCCGGCCGGGGTGAGGCGCCTCTTTCGTGCGCTACAGCGTGGTCTCGCCGTTGAGACCGAAGAAGTCGTGCCACTTGGCGCCGCCGAGGAACGCGGTGCCGGTGGAGAGGCCGACGTACACGTCGTTCGTGGTGCCCTTGGTGAAGACGATGATGTCGTCCTTCCCGTCGCCGTTGACGTCACCGAGGTACGGGAACTCCCCGGCGATGCAGAAGAAGTCGTTCCACTTCACCGTGGTGCCGGCGAACGCCGTGCCGGTGGAGGTCGCCGCGTAGACGTCGGCGTCGGCGTTGCAGGTGAAGGTGACGATGTCGGCCTTGCCGTCGCCGTTGATGTCACCGACCCGCGGCTGCTCGGCGCCGACGGCGAAGAGGTCGTGCCACTTCTGCGGCGCGCCGAACGACGCGCCGTTGGACAGCGCCACGATCACGTCCGAGGCGCTCGCGGGGCCCTGGGTGAACGTGATGATGTCGGCCTTGCCGTCGCCGTCGACGTCACCGACCGCCGGGTACTCGCCCGCGATGGAGAAGAACTCGTGCCACTTCACGCCCGGGCCGAAGCCGGTGCCGGTGGACAGCGCCACGTAGACGTCGGCGGCGGCGTCGTGCGTGAAGGTGATGATGTCGTCCTTGCCGTCGCCGTTGACGTCGCCGACCGCGGGCACCTCCGCGCCGGGCGCGAACCAGTCGTGCCACTTCACCCCGGCGCCGAACGACGTGCCGTTGGACAGTCCCACGTACACGTCGCCGAGGGTGCCGCCGGTGAACACGACGATGTCGTCCTTGCCGTCGCCGTTGAAGTCGCCGGTCAGCGGGGTCTCGCCGGTCAGCCCGAAGTAGTCGTTCCACTTCACCGACGTTCCGGCGAAGCCCGTGCCGGTCGACGTCGACACGTACACGTCGTTGAGCGTGCCCTGGGTGAAGGTGACGATGTCGTCCAGCTCGTCGCCGTTGAAGTCCGTCGGGGAGCCGGCGAAGTACCTGCCGCCCGCGCCGCCACCGCCCTGGTTGACCAGGGAGATGTAGTAGTTCCAGTTCCAGTTGGGGCCCGGGTCGGTGTGGTCGTTGCCGGGGATCTCGTTGTGCCCCTTGATCCCGGTGCGGTTCTTCGGGATGCCGTACTTGTCGCAGAGGTAGCGGGTGAGCGCCGCCGACGAGCGGTACATCGCGTCGGTGAACCACGCCGGGTTGTCCACGTAGCCCTCGTGCTCGATGCCGACGCCGTACGCGTTGGCGGAGCGGGCGTGGTAGGCGGTGTCGCCCTCCCGCACCATCTGGGTGATCTCGCCGTTGCTGGACTTGACGACGTAGTGCGCGCTCACGCCGGCGGCCGGGTTCTGGAACCAGTTGACCGTGCCGGCGTAGGAGCCCTGGGTCACGTGGATGACGACCGTGGTGATCCGGCTGGAGCGGCCCGCGCCGTAGTTGGCGGCGTTGGCCGGGACCCACCGCGCCGGGCCGTACTCGGGCAGGGCGGCCAGGGACGCCTTCGGCGCCCCGGCGGGCTGGACGGCGGCGAACCTGCCCAGCTCGGGCTGGACCTTCCGGGCGGCGAGCACGCCCGTGACGCCGTCGCGCAGCAGGTCGTAGACGTGGTCGGCGGACAGGCGGGCGGTCGCGTCGTCGACGGCGGAGGCGTAGGCCGCGACCACCGGGTACCAGGCGGCGATCCGGCCCCGGTCCCCGGCCTTCAGGCCCTGCGCGTCGGCGAGGTCGCGCAGGACCGCCGCGCCGCCGCGGATGTTGGCGGCGGTGTCCAGCCGCAGCCGGGCGACGGGCTCGCCGGTGAGCCGCGCGGCGCGCTCCAGGCTGTGGTTGCCGGGGTTGCTCGCCAGGTGCATCACGCCGTACCCGTTGTCCTGGCTGGGCCTGCCGCCGTGCCCGTCGAGGCGGGTCTCGCCGTAGCCGACGGCGACGAGCAGGTCGCGCGGGACGCCGGACTCGCCGGCGGCCCGGTCGAACGCGGCGTCGAGAGGGCTTCGCGCGGGTGCGGCCGCGGCCGCCGTGGTGGTCGTCGTCGCGGCCAGCGCGGCCGCGAGGAGGGCGGTCGCGCCGCGGCGCAACCAGGTCGATGCCATGGGGGTCTCCCGTCGGGGGCTCACAGGGTCGCCTCGCCGTTGAGGCCGAAGAAGTCGTGCCACTTCGCGCCGCCGAGGAAGGCGGTGCCGGTCGAGATGCCGACGTACACGTCGTTGGTGGCGCCCTTGGTGAACACGACGATGTCGTCCTTCCCGTCGCCGTTGGCGTCCGCGAGGTACGGGAACTCACCGGCGAGGCAGAAGAAGTCGTTCCACTTCACGGTCGTGCCGGCGAAACCCGTGCCGGTGGAGACCGCGGCGTAGACGTCGGCGTCGGCGTCGCAGGTGAAGGTGACGATGTCGGCCCTGCCGTCGCCGTTGATGTCGCCGACCCGGGGCAGCTCGGCGCCGACCGCGAACAGGTCGTGCCACTTCTGTGCGGCCCCGAACGACGTGCCGGTGGACAGGGCCACGATGACGTCGGCGGCGCTCGCCGGGCCCTGGGTGAAGGTGATGATGTCGGCCTTGCCGTCGCCGTCGACGTCGCCGACGGCCGGGTACTCGCCGAACGGGGCGAAGAACTCGTGCCACTTCACGCCCGGGCCGAAGCCGGTGCCGGTGGACAGCGCCACGTAGACGTCGCCGGCCGGGTTGTGCGTGAACGTGATGATGTCGGCCTTCCCGTCGCCGTTGACGTCGCCGACCGCGCCGATCTCCGCACCGGGCGCGAACCAGTCGTGCCACTTCTGTGCGGCCCCGAACGACGTGCCGGTGGACAGCGCCACGTACACGTCGCCGGTGTTGCTGTGCGCGAACGTGACGATGTCGTCCTTCCCGTCGCCGTTCACGTCGCCGGTCGAGGCGGTCTCGCCGCCGATGGAGAAGAAGTCGTGCCACTTCACCGACGTGCCCGCGAACGCGCTGCCGGTGGAGGGCGCCACGTACACGTCGGCGCTCGCGTTCTGGGTGAACGTCAGGATGTCGTCGCGGCCGTCGCCGTTGACGTCGGTCCTCGAACCGGCGGCGATGGACGCGGTGCGGGCCGCCTCGGCGAGCAGCGTGCGCGCCTTGGCGGCGACCTGGTCGTAGCGGTCGGGGAAGCCGGAGCGCTGCACGCACTGGGCGACCTGCCCGGCGCTGTAGCCGGGGTTGTTGCGGTCGCAGGTGATGGCGCGCGTGACGTACTGCGTCGAGGCGTGGACCGGGTCCATGATCTGCTCGGCGGTGCCCCAGCCGTAGTCCCAGCGCTGCTGGAAGACGCCGAGCGAGGTCTTGTCGCCGCACGGCAGGTTGTTCATGTGCGACTCGACCCAGCCGGCCTCGAACGCCGACAGCATGACCTTGTCGTCGGCGTTGAAGCCGCGGGCGACGCGGTACACGATCGTGGTGACCGCCGGGTCGTGACCGGACGGGATGGACGGGCAGGCGAGGATGCGGTCCTGCGCGGCCGACGCCGCCGGTGGGGCGGCGGCGACCGCCGCGGTGATGGTGAGGCAGAGCGCGGCCAGCAACGCCGCAGGGGTGCGTCTCACGGTGCTCCTTCGGGTTCTTGGGCAGCTCAAGATGGGTGTCCCGGGATCCGGGGCACCTGTCGCGAGGAGGTGAGAAATCGATTGCTGATGAGTGTCTTCAGTCAGCGTCATCGATGTCAATGGCCTGGTGAAGGAAATCTTCGCCCGTCACTGTGCGGTGGGCAGAGATTGACGCCCCTGGCCGGCCCCGCGCGCGGCGGGGCCGGGTCGGGGCTACAGTCGACCCGTGCCGGCCGACCTCCTCGTCTGCGACCTGGAGCACAGGCCGCCGCTGGCCTACGTGACCGCGCGGGGCACGCTCGACCCGCTCTCCGCCACGGTGCTCCGGCAGTCCGTGCTCAAGGCGCTGACCGGGGAGCCGGCCGCGGTGCTCGTCGACCTCGCCGGGGTGACGGTCGCCGATCCGGTCGCGCTGACGGTGTTCCTCTCGCTGTCGCGGGCGGCGGCCGCCTGGCCCGGCGCGCAGATCGTCATCCACTCGGCCGCGCCCGCCGTCGCCCGTGACCTCGACAGCTTCGCGATCGTCCGGCACACCGCGGTCGCCGCGGGCCTGGCGGAGGCGGAGGCCCTCGCCGCCCGGCAGGAGGGGGCCGTGCAGGTCGGGTGGGACGTCCACGGCCTGGCCGGGGGCCTGGCCGGGGGCCTGGCCCAGTCCCGCGACGTGGTGCGGGCCTTCTGCCGGCGGCACGGCCGCGAGGCGCTCACCGGCCACGCCGAGCTGGTGATCACCGAGCTGGTCGTCAACGCGTTCCGGCACGGGGCCGCGCCGGTCACCGCCTGGGTGTCGATCCGCGGGCGGTACCTGCACCTGGCGGTCCGCGACCGGGCGCCCTCGCTGCCCCGCCTGCCCGCCCCGGCCGGCAGCGTCGGCGGCCTCATGATCGTCGAGGCGCTGACGGTGGCCTGGGGCGCCACCCGCACCGCGGACGGCAAGACCGTCTGGTGCACCCTGCGCCCCTGAGGGGCGGGACCGGGGTCTAGTGCCCGGTCTGCTGCCCGTCAGGGGTGGCGGCCGGGTCCGGCTGGGCCGGGTCGTCGGTGGGTGTCACCGGGTCCATGACGAGGATGGCGCCGGCGGCGGTGTCGTTGCCGTCGACCAGCAGGTTCGCGGCGATGCGCAGCGAGGTCGGGCGGCCGCGGCGGTTGATGGCGCTCAGCGTCAGGTGGTCCTGGGCCGGGCCGGGGCCGAGGACCGAGCGGATCAGCGGCCGGAGCCGGTCGGTGGGCAGGCCGATGTCGAGGTTGAGGAAGTGCTGGCCGACGGCCTCCTCGGCGCGGATGCCCCACAGGTCGTCCATGCGCCGGTTCCAGACCATGACGCGCAGCTCCGGGTCCAGCACGACGACCCCGGAGCGCAGGCTGCTGAGGATCGCCTGGAGGAAGACGTTCGACTCGTGCACCTCGCCGGTGCGGTCCTGCAGCTCCTCGTTGATGGCCTGCAGCTCGTCGTTCGTGGACTGCAGCTCCTCGTTCATCGTCTCCAGCTCCTCGTTCGTGGACTGGAGCTCCTCGTTGGTGGTCTCCAGCTCCTCGACCGTGGACTGCAGCTCCTCGTTGGTGGTCTCCAGCTCCTCGTTGGTGGACTGCAGCTCCTCGTACGCCGCCTCCAGCTGCTGGTTCGAGTGCTCCAGCTCCTGCTGCAGGCGCCGCGCGGTGGTGATGTCCTGGAAGACGATCGCCGCGCCGAGCAGCTCGCCGGAGCCGTCGGTGAGCGGGTGGATCTGCACGTCGAGGTGGAACTTCTCACCCTGGCCGGTGGTGTACTGCACGTCGGCGACCCGGACGACCCGGCGGTCGGTCCTGGCCTTCTCGATGTGCCCGCGCAGCTCCACCGGCCGGTAGGAGAGGTCCAGGTCGCGGAACGGCCGGCCGCAGTCCGAGGACGACAGCCCGAACAGCGTCTCCGCCTGATGGTTGACGAGCGCGACCACCCCCGTGTTGGTGATCACGATCTGCGCGACCGGGCCGGCCGTGAACGCCTCGTGCCGTAGCCGGTCCAGGCCGGTGAGCCGCGATGCGTCGAGCGCCGGCACCGGGACGGCGAGGACCGGGTCGCCGAGGAACGCCGGGCGGGCGGCCCGGCGGAACACCCGCCGCTTCAGGTCGACCGGCGCGAACAGGGTGGTGTGGCTCAGCAGCATCTCCGCCTTGCCGAGGAACAGCAGCCCGGCCGGCGCCAGCGCGAAGTGGAACCTGGTGAGGATCCGCGCCTGCGTCTCGGCGTTGAAGTACATCAGGGTGTTGCGGCAGACGAGCAGGTCGATGCGCGAGATCGGCGCGTCCTGGACCAGGTCGTTGCGGCCGAAGATGACCGACCGGCGGAGGTCCTTGCGGAAGCTGTACCGGTTGCCGGTGACGTCGAAGTAGCGCTCCAGCATCCCGTCGGGCAGGGCCTGCACGTCGCGCTCGTTGTAGACGGCCTGCCGGGCCTGGGCGAGGCCCTCCTCGTCGACGTCCGTCGCGTAGATCTTGACCCGGCGCCGGAACTCGTCGGGGCCGAGCACCTCGCACAGCAGCATCGCCAGGGTGTACGCCTCCTCGCCGGACGCGCACCCGGCGCTCCAGATCCGCAGCGGCGCGTCCGGCTTCGACTCGGCCAGCATCCGCGGGATCAGCTCGGTGCGCAGGTAGTCCCACGGCTCCGAGTCGCGGAAGAAGCTCGTGACGTTGATGAGGATCGTGTTGAACAGCGTCGTGAACTCGTCCGGGTGCACCTGGAGCTGGTCGAGGTACTCGCTGTAGCCGTGCATGCCGAGCTGCGTGATCCGCCGGTCGACCCGGCGCATCAGGCTGGAGCGCTTGTACCCCGTGAAGTCGAAGCCCCGTGCCTCCTTGAGGTACGTGAGCAGCGCCTCAAAGGCATAGTCCGGCCCGGTCATCGTCACCCTTCCGTAGAGCCGCCACTGACGAACCGTACCGCCAGGGGCCGGCGTCGACACGGTCGCCACAGGGCGCGTCGCGCTACTGCCCGGCGGCGCCGATCCGGATGATCAGCTCGCGGATCACCGCGCCGGCGCGGGACGCCTCGGCGCCGGCCCTCTGGTAACGCTCGGCGGTCGTGACGCTGCCGCGGTCCAGCGCCGTCGCCGACATGCGCTCGCTCAGCTCGGCCTTCTCCTCGAGACTGCGCACCGCCACCCGGAGCGCGTCCGTCACCCCCGCCGGCAGGTCCGGCAGGCCGGGCACCGGTCGCGGCGGCTCGGTGGGCAGCGGGTCCGGACGCGTGACGCCGGCGCCGGCGACAGCCGCGGCGAAGGCCGCCAGCGCGGGGGCGAGGCGGGCCACCGGCAGGACGTGGCAGCCGGAGACGCGCTCGGCCGCGTTGCGGGGCATCCGCGGGAACAGCGCCTCCTGCGGTGCCTGCGCGAAGGCCGCACCGCCACGGGCCACGACCGCCCGCAGCCCGCCGGTGCCGTCGTCGCCGCTGCCCGACAGCACCACCCCGGCGACCAGCGGCCCCCAGTGCCGCGCCGCCGACCGGAACAGGGGGTCGATCGCCGGCCGGTGCCCGTGCTCCTGCGGATCCGGCGACAGCCGGACGTGGTCGCCGTCGAGCAGCAGGTGCCGGTCGGCGGGTGCCACGTACACGTGACCGGCCAGCAGCGGCGCGCCGTCGGGCGGATGGCTGGCGGGCAGGGCGCCGGCCCGCGACAGGATCCGTGGCAGGGCGCTGACCATGGTCGGCGGGATGTGCAGGGTCACGCAGACCGCGGCCGGCAGGCCGGCGGGCAGGCCGGCGATCAGCGTCCGCAGCGCCTCGACGCCGCCCGCGGACGCGCCGACCACGACGACGGCCCTCGGGGCGGCCACCGTGCTCACTCCGTCAGCCGTCGGCGCAGCAGGTCGAGCGTCTGCTGCAGCAGCCGCGAGACCTGCATCTGCGACAGGCCGAGCTCGCGGGCGATCTCCGCCTGGGTGAGGTTGCCGTAGAAGCGCAGGCCGATGATCCGCCGGGCGCGCTCCGGCAGCTCGGCCATGACGACCGCGATCGAGCTGCGGTACTCCACCAGGCCGAACGCCGGGTCGTCGCCGCCGAGGGCGTCGATCAGCGTCGCGTTGTCGAAGTCGGACCCGGGGCCCGGCGCGTTCAGCGACAGCGGCCGGTCCGCGAACGTCGCGCCGAGCATCTCCACGACCTCCTCCTCGCCGACGCCCAGGTCCGCGGCGACGTCGGCGGCGGTCGGCGAGCGGCCGAGCCGCTGGGTGAGGTCGTCGCGGGCGAGTCCCGCGGCGAGGCGCAGCTCCTGCAGCCGGCGCGGCATCCTGATGCCCGGGGTCTGGTCGCGGAAGAACCGCTTGAGATCGCCGACGACGGTCGGCGTCGCGTACGCACCGAACTCCACCCCGCGGGACGAGTCGAAGCCGTCGACGGCCTTGACCAGCGCCAGCGACGCGATCTGCGTGAGCTCGTCGAGGTGCTCCCCGGCACCGGCGTAGCGCCGCGCCAGCCGGTGCGCGGCGGGCAGGCACAGCTCGATGATCGACCCGCGGGCCCGGCCGTGGTCGGGCCCGCCGGCCGGCATCGCGTGCAGCCGGTCGAGCAGGCCGGTCACCTCGATGGGCCACTGGTCGGGACCGGGGCGCAGGCTGCCGAGGTCGACGACGCGACGGTCGGCCCGCTCGGACCGGCAGACCCGGTCGTACGCCCCGAACTGCTTCGCGACCCCGGTGATCTCCAGCGCGGTCAGCGCGGCGCCGGTCGCGCCCACCAGCCGCAGCTCGCCGCCGAGCTGCCCGGCGCGCTCGCGCAGCCACAGCAGGTTCCTGATCGACGCGGCGTCGATGACCCGCAGCTGGGAGGCGTCGACGACGATCCGGCACCGTCCGGCGTCGAACAGCTCGAACAGCACCTGCCGCACGTACGGCACGGTCGCGTAGTCGACCGAGCCGGCGACCTCCACGAGGTCCTCGTCGCGCTGGGATGACACCGTGATCGTCAGGTCCATCTGACTCCCTGTGGCGGCACGCGGGGGCGGTCGCGCCGCGCGCTCCCTCAAGTCTCCCTCTCGCCGGGGCGCTTGAAGAGGTGATACCCGCGGATGGCCGCCGAATCGCAGCAATCACCCCGAGTCGATCACGCCTGGGTCGGTGACCGCCGGTCCTGCCCGGGCGGCGGCGCGGTGTTCTCGACGGCGGGTGGGACGCGGGTGGCCGCCCCCACCGGGAAGGAGCCGGGCGCGCGGGCGAGGCGGGGGGCCACCTGCTCGAAGAGCTCCAGCAGCCGGGCCCGGGCCGCCGCGACCTCCCGCTGCCGCTCCCGCAGCATCGCGGAGGCCAGCCGCGCCTGCCCGGCGGCCGCCCGGCTCGCCTCCGCGGCGACCCGCGCGCTCGCCCGGGCCGCCGACCCGCTCAGCCGCAGCGGCTCCGTCTGTGGCTCCGTCTGTGGCTGGGTCCGCGGCTGGGTCCGCGGCTGGGTCCGCGGTGCCGCGGGAGAGATGTCTGGTCGGTCGACGGATCGATACGCGGACATGAGGCGCATTCCTCGGAGCTCACAGCCGACCCACTCGGCCCGTGCACGGAATGGGCGCTGTCGCGCCCGCGGCTCATGTCCGAACCGGCCCTCATCGTACCGCCGCGCGACGATGCGGGCCCGCCTCGGCGCGTACCGGCATCGACGGGCTCATCGTCGTCGATTCACTAGGTTAATCGTAAGGATTGTTGACAGTTTACGTATCGACTCGTACCTTACCGATGGTCACGCCGACGAGAGGGGGACTCGTGTCGGGAGCTTTGTCTTTTGGGCAGGAACGGCTCTGGTTCCTGGACCAGCTCGACCCAGGTGACGCCTCCTACAACATCCCGCTGGTGCTGCGGCTCGCCGGTGAGTTCGACCCGGCCAGGCTGCGCGCCGCGCTGGACGGGCTGGTCCAGCGGCACGAGACGCTGCGCACCAGGTTCCCGGCCGTCGACGGCCGCCCGTTCGCGACGGCCGGCCCGGCCCCCGTCCTGGACGAGGTCGCCTGCGCCGAGGAGGACCTCGCCGCGCTGCTCGCCGAGCGCAGCAACGCCCCGTTCGACCTCGCCGAGGGCCCGCTGTTGCGTGCCACGCTGGTCACTGTCGGTGACGAGCACGTGCTCAGTCTCGTCGTGCACCACATCGTCGCCGACGGCTGGTCGCTCAACGTGCTGCGCGACGAGCTCGCCCGCCGCTACGCCGGCACCTTCGACGAGCCGCCGCTGCCCACCACGTACACGGCCTACGCGCGGGCCCAGCGCGCCGCCGGCGCCGAGCAGGACACCACGTTCTGGCGCGAGCAGCTCGCCGGCGCCGCCGCGCTGGAACTGCAGCCCGACCTGCGGCGGCCCACCTCGAAGACGTCCGACGGCGCCTTCCACACCCGCCGGGTCCCGGGCGCCGCGGCGCTGGACGCCTTCGCCCGCGAGCAGCGGGTCAGCTCGTTCATGGTGCTGCTCGCCGCCTACCAGCTGCTGCTCCAGCGGCACACCGGGCAGGACGACGTCAGCGTCGGCGTGCCGGTCGCCGGCCGCAACGACCCCGACCTGGAGCCGCTCGTCGGCTACTTCTCCAACACCCTCGTCATGCGCGCCGACCTCAGCGGCGGCGGCACGTTCCGGGACCTGCTGAAGGCCACCCGCCGGACCGCGCTCGGCGCGTTCTCGCACCAGGACATGCCGTTCGAGCGGCTCCTCGACGAGCTGCGGGTCGAGCGGGACCTGTCGCGCAACCCGCTGTTCCAGACCCTGCTCACCGTGCACAGCCAGGACGGCGACCGGCACGGCGGGCCGCACGCGTTCGGCCCGCTGACCGCGGTGGAGATCGACGGCGGCCACGCGCAGACGAAGGTCGACGTGATGCTCGACGTCTGGCGCTCCGGCGACGAGCTCGTCTGCGTCTTCGGCTACCGCAGCGACCTGTTCCGCCCCGGGACGGTCGCCGCCCTCGCCGAGCGCTTCGAGGTGCTGCTGCGCGCCGCGGTCGCCGCCCCCGACACCCCGGTCCGTGACCTGCCGGTCCTCACCGAGGCCGACGAGGTGTTCCTGAGTTCTGCGGTCTTCGCCGGCACGGCCGGCGGCCCGCCGACCGGCACCGTCCTGGACGGGGTCGCGTCCCGGGCGGCCGGGCACCCGGACAAGGCCGCCCTCGACGGCATGACCTACGCGCAGCTCTGGGACGCGTCGGGCCGCCTGGCGGGCGCCCTGCGGGAGGCGGGCGCGACCGGGATCGTCGGCGTCTGCCTGCCGCGCGGCCCCGAGGCCGTCGTCGCGATGCTCGCCGCCTGGCGGGCCGGCGCCGCCTACCTGCCGCTCGACCCGTCGTACCCGCCGGCCCGCCTCGCCTTCATGGTCGCCGACAGCGGCGCGGGCGTCGTCGTGACCGACGGGCAGCATTTCGACGGCGTCCGGACGATCCCGGTGACGGCGACCGGCGCCGCCGCGCCCGTGGCCCCGGACCCCGAGGACGCCGCCTACGTCATCTACACCTCCGGCTCCACCGGCACCCCGAAGGGGGTCCTGGTCCCGCACCGGGCCCTGGCCGCCCGCGCCGCCTGGATGCGCGACGGCTACGGCATCACCGCCGCCGACACCGTCGCCCAGTTCGCGGCGCTGAGCTTCGACACGCACGCCGAGGAGCTGTGGCCGGCCCTGACCGCCGGCGGCACCGTCGTCTTCGCCGACGCCGACCTGCCCGACTTCCTCGCGTCCCCGGCCGGGGCGGGCGTCACCGTCCTGGACCTGCCGACGCCGTACTGGCACCGCCTGGTCGACGACCTCGGCGGCGTGCCGTGGCCGGCCGGGCTGCGCCTGGTCATCCTCGGGGCCGACCAGGTCGAGGCGGCCGCCGTCGCCCAGTGGACCGCGGCCTTCGGCGACCGGGTCCGCCTCGTCAACTCCTACGGCCCCACCGAGACGACCATCATCGCCACCGCCGCGGACCTCACCGGCGACCGGTCCGGCGAACGGCCGCCGATCGGCCGTCCACTGTGGAACACCACTCTCGCCGTCACCGACCGGCACGGCCGCCGCGTGCCGCCCGGCGTCCCCGGGGAGCTGCGCATCGGCGGCGCCGGCCTCGCCCACGGCTACCTCGGCCGCCCCGGCCGCACCGCCGAGGCGTTCGAACCCGACCCCGACGGCCCGCCCGGCGCCCGCCGGTACCGCAGCGGCGACCGCGTCCGGTGGCGCCCCGACGGGCAGCTGGAGTTCCTCGGCCGGCTCGACGAGCAGGTCAAGGTCCGCGGCTACCGCATCGAACCCGGCGAGGTCACCGCCGCCCTGCTGGCGCTGCCGGACGTCGGCCAGGCCGCCGTCGTCGCCCGCACCGACGCCCTCATCGGCTACGTGACACCGGCGTCACTGGACCCGTCGGCCGTGCGGCAAGCGCTTGCCGCGACGCTGCCGGCGCACCTCGTGCCGACGGCGGTCGTGCCGCTGGAGGCCCTGCCGCTGACCGTCAACGGCAAGCTCGACAAGGCCGCCCTCCCGGATCCCGAGGTCCGCTCGTCGGCCGGCTACGTCGCGCCCCGCACCGACGCCGAGGACCTCGTCGCCGGGGTCTGGGCCGAGGTGCTCGGCGTGGAGAAGGTCGGCGCGCACGACGACTTCTTCGACCTCGGCGGCCACTCGCTGCTCGCCACCCGCATGGTCGCCCGGGTCCGCGCCGCCGTCGACCTGAGCGTCCCGATCCGCACGTTGTTCACCCACCGCACCGTCGCCGGGTTCGCCCAGGCCGTCGAGGCGCTGCTCATCGCCGAGATCGAGGCGATGGACGAAGAGACTGCACGGCACATGCTCACGGGGGACCTGTTATGACCGTGGAAGACCTGTCCGCCACCAAGCGGGCACTGCTCACCGCACGACTGCGCAGACGCCCGGCCGAGACCGGGCCCACCGTCCCGGCCCGGCCCGAAGGCACCGTCCCGCCCCTGTCGTTCGCCCAGGAACGACTCTGGTTCATGGAGCAGTTCGCGCCCGGGACCGCCGCCTACCACATCCCGGTCGCCCGCCGGCTGCGTGGCGCCCTCGACGAGGCCGCGCTCGCCCGCTCGCTCGACGACGTCGTCGCCCGGCACGAGTCGCTGCGCACCCGCTACCCCGTCACCGACGACGGCCGGCCCGTCCTGGAGCTCGCCGAACCGGGGCCGGTCACGCTGACGGTCGTCGACGCCGCCGGCGAGGACGCCGCCGCCAGGATCGTCGACGAGGCCGTCGGCCGGCTCTTCGACCTCGTCCACGGCCCGCTGCTGCACGCGCTGCTGGTCCGCATGGCCGCCGACGACCACGTGCTACTGCTGGTCACCCACCACAGCATCAGCGACGGCTGGTCCAGCGAGGTGCTCGTCGGCGAGGTCCTCGCCGGCTACGACGCCCACGCCGCCGGCGTCCCGTCACCCGTGCCGCCGCTGCCCGTCCAGTACGGCGACTTCGCCGCCTGGCAGCGCGGGCGGCTCACCGGCGACGCGCTCGCCCGCGAGGTGGACTACTGGCGCACCGAGCTCGCCGGCGTCGAACCCCTCGCGCTGCCCACCGACCGGCCGCGCCCGAAGCAGCAGACGTTCGAGGGCGCCGGGTACGGCTTCGACATCGACCGGGAGCTGCTCGACGGGCTCACCCGCCTCGCCAAGGCCCACGGCGCCACCGTCTACATGGTGCTGCTCGCCGCCTTCCAGGTCGTGCTGTCCCGGCACAGCGGCCAGCGGGACTTCGCCGTCGGCTCACCCATCGCCGGGCGGCCCGAGCCGGAGCTCGAACGGCTCATCGGCATGTTCGTCAACGTCCTCGCGATGCGGGCCCGCCTCGACGGCGACCCCACGTTCGACGAGCTGATCGAGCGCACCCGCGAGACGTGCCTGTCCGCGTACGCGCACCAGGAGCTGCCCTTCGCGCAGCTGGTCTCCGAGCTCAGCGTGCCCCGCGACGTGAGCCGCTCACCGGTGTTCCAGGCCGTCCTCGCGGTGCAGAACTACGCCGCCGCCAACCTCGCCGGGGGCACCGGCCCGCTCGACGTCACCCCGTTCGGGCTGCGCGCCACCGGCACCCGCTTCGACCTCGAACTGTTCGTCATGGAGGACCCGAGCGGGCTGCGCGGGGCGTTCAACTACAACGTCGACCTGTTCGACGAGGCCACCATCGCCCGCCTCGGCCGGCACCTGGACAAGCTGCTGCGCGCCGTCGTCGCCCGGCCCGGCCTGCCGGTGTCCACCGTGGACCTGCTGGAGGCGGACGAGCGCGACCAGGTGCTGCACCGCTGGAACGACACCGCCGCCGACTTCCCGGACGGCGCGACCCTGCCCGGGCTCATCGCCGCGCAGGCCGCCCGGACCCCCGACGCCGTCGCCGTGCAGTTTCAGGACCGGCGCCTCACCTACCGCGAGCTGGAGGCCGCCGCCGACCGGGTCGCCCGCCGCCTGCGCGTCGAGGGCGCCGGCCCCGGCGGGCTCGTCGCGGTCAGCGCCGAGCGCTCCACCGACCTCGTCGTCGGCCTCCTCGGCGTGCTCAAGGCCGGCGCCGCCTACGTGCCGCTCGACCCCGACTACCCGCCGGACCGGCTCGCGTTCATGCTCGCCGACGCCGACGCACCGGTGCTGCTGACCCAGTCCCGGCTGCCCGTGCCGGACACGACCGCGACCGTCATCTTCCTCGACGACCCGTCGGCGTTCGCCCGGAAGCTCCCGCCCGTGCCGGACACGCCCGAGGCCGGCGACGTCGCGTACATGATCTACACGTCGGGGTCGACGGGGAAGCCGAAGGGCGTGCCGAACACGCACCGCGGCATCGTCAACCGCCTCGACTGGATGCAGCGCACCTACCGGCTCGACGGCACCGACGTCGTGCTCCAGAAGACCCCGGCGAGCTTCGACGTGTCGGTGTGGGAGTTCTTCTGGCCGCTCATCACCGGCGCGCGGCTCGTCCTCGCCAAGCCCGGTGGGCACAAGGACGCCGCCTACCTGCGCGACCTGATCGTGCGGGAAGGCGTCACCACCACCCACTTCGTGCCGTCGATGCTCGCCATGTTCCTCGCCGAGGACGGCGTCGCCGCCTGCACCGGCCTCCGCCGGGTCGTCTGCAGCGGCGAGGAGCTCCCGCTCGACGCCGTCCGGGCCTTCGCCGCCGCGCTGCCCGGCACCGAACTGTGGAACCTGTACGGCCCGACCGAGGCCGCCGTCGACGTGTCCGCCTTCCAGTGCTCCGGCGACCTGGACACGGTCCCGATCGGCGCGCCGATCCAGAACATCCGCCTCTACGTCCTCGACCCCGCCGGCCAGCCGGTGCCGCCCGGCGTCCCCGGCGAGCTGCACATCGGCGGCGTCGGCCTGGCGCTGGGCTACCACGACCGGCCCGGGCTCACCGCCACCCGGTTCGTCCCCGACCCGTTCGGGCCGCCCGGCGACCGGCTGTACCGCACCGGCGACCTCACCCGCTGGCGCACCGACGGCACCATCGAGTTCCTCGGCCGCATCGACCACCAGGTGAAGCTCCGCGGGCTGCGGATCGAGCTCGGCGAGATCGAGGCCGCCCTGCGCGCCCAGCCCGGCGTGACCGAGGCCGCCGTCACCGTCCGCGAGGACCGGCCCGGCGACAAGCGGCTCGTCGCCTACCTCACCGGAATCGCCGAGCCGGACGCGCCGGCGCTGAAGTCGGCGCTGAAGGCGAGCCTGCCCGACTACATGGTGCCCAGCGCGTACGTCGGCCTCGACCAACTCCCGCTCGGCCCCAGCGGCAAGCTCGACCGCCGCGCCCTCCCGGCACCCGTCGCGGCCGCGAGCGGCTCCGAGTCGGCCCCGCCGACCACCCCGGCGGAGCTGGTCTTCGCCGCCATCTGGGCCGACGTCCTGGGACTGCCGTCCGTCGGCGTCGACGACGACTTCTTCGACCTCGGCGGGCACTCGCTGCTCGCCACCCAGGTCGTCGCCCGCGCCCGCAAGCAGCTGGACGGCATCGGGCAGCCGGTCAGCGTCATGGACGTGTTCACCCTCAAGACGATCCGCGAGCTGGCCGCGTTCGCGTCCATGTCCGAGGACGACCGCGGGCCGCGGCGGCTGCTGCACAAGCTCACCAAGGCCTCGTCCACGCCGGACCTGTCACTGGTCTGCGTCCCGTACGGCGGCGGCAGCGCCGTCGTCTACCAGCCCCTCGCCGACGCGCTGCCGGCCGGGCACGCCCTCTGGTCCGTCGCGATCCCCGGGCACGACGTCGGCCTCACCGAGGAGCGCCTGCCCTTCGAGGAGCTCGCCGACCGCGTCGCCGCCGAGATCCAGGAGCGCGTCAGCGGCCCGATCGCCCTGTACGGCCACTGCGGCGTCGGCAGCGCCCTCATCGTCGCCGTCGCCCGCCGCCTCGAGAACGCCGGCCGGGACCTCGAAGCGGTCTACATCGGCGCCCAGTTCCCGTTCGCCCGCCCGCGCAGCCGCGTGCTGAGCGCCCTGAGCCGGTTCGCGGCCCTCGAACCGCTGCTCGGCAACCGGGTCTACGAGAACTGGCTCACGTCGATGGGCGCCGACGTCGCAGACCTCGACGACACCCAGAAGCAGTTCATCATCGGCAACATGCGCCGCGACTCCGTCGCCGCCGAGGAGTACTTCACCGCCACCCTCGACGGCGGCGGTGGTCATGCGGCGGCCCGCCTCCGCGCGCCGATCGTGTCCGTCATGGGCACCCGCGACCCCGCCGCCGACTTCTACCAGGAGCGGTACAAGGAGTGGCTGCTCGTCTCCGACCGGGTCGCGCTCGTGCTCCTCGACGAGGCCGGGCACTTCTTCCTCAAGTACCGGGCGAAGGAGCTCGCCGACATCGTCAGCCGCACCCACCCGACGCTCGCCCCCGGCGGCCCCGCACCCGCGGACGTGCTGCCGGCGACGGCGGGGGACACGTCGTGGTGGCTGCACGGCACCGGCGCCGCGGCACCCGCACCCGCCGACCCGGCCGCGGCGAAACCCGTCGCGCAGCCCGGAATGGCGCGGTTCCTCATCGTCGCGCTCAGCCAGCTCGTCTCCATCACCGGCTCCGCGCTGACCGAGTTCGCCCTGCCGATCTGGATCTACCTGGAGACCGGGTCCGTCGCCCGGTACGCCCTCTACGCCGTCATCGGCATGCTCCCCGGCATCCTCGCCGGGCCCGTCGCCGGCGCGATCGTCGACCGGTTCGACCGGCGCAAGGTGATGCTCGCCGGTGACATCGCCGCCGGAGCCACCCAGGCCGCGCTGCTCGCCCTGCTCGTCGCCGGCGCGCTCGTCCCGTGGCACATCTACCCGCTGCTCGCCGCCCTGTCGATCGCGCTGACGTTCCAGCGGCTCGCGTACGCCTCCGCGGTCCCGCAGCTCGTGCCGAAGCAGTACCTCGGTCACGCCAACGGCATCGTCCAGCTCGCCGGCGGCGTCAGCGCCTTCGTCGTGCCGCTGATCGCCGTCGGGCTCATGGCCGGCATCGGCCTGCGCGGCATCCTCGTCATCGACGTGCTCAGCTACACCGTCGCGATCACCGTCCTCGCCGTCGTGAAGTTCCCGCGGACCCTGCCGTGGCGGCGCCGCGAGACGCTCCTCGCGGAGATCAGGCACGGCTTCGCCTACTCGTGGCACCACCGCGGCTTCCGGGCCATGCTGCTGTGGTTCGCCGGGCTGAACATCTTCCTCGCCCCGCTGTTCCTGCTCATGACCCCGCTCGTGCTGTCCTTCGCCGACCTCGGCACCGCCGCGCGGGTCGCCATGTGCGGCGGCGCCGGCGTCATCGTCGGCGGCATCGCCATGGGCTTCTGGGGCGGCCCCCGCCGGCAGCGGCTGCGCGGCATGCTCGGCCTCGCCGCCCTCCTCGCCGCCGCCGCCGTCCTCGGCGGCACCCACGCGAGCGTGTGGGTCGTCGGCGCCTGCGCCTTCGGCCTCTCCGCGGCGCTGTCGCTCGTCAACGGCGTCTACACCACGATCGTGCAGGTGAAGGTGCCGCAGCGGTACCACGGCCGGGTCTTCGCCCTGAACACCATGGTCGCCTGGTCGACGCTGCCGATCGGCCACGGCATCGTCGCGCCCCTCGGCACGAAGCTCTTCGAGCCGCTCCTCGCCCCCGGCGGCGCGCTCGCCGGGACCGTCGGCGCGGTCATCGGCACCGGGCCCGGCCGGGGGATCGCCCTCATGTACGTCGTGTTCGGGCTCGCGATGGCCGCGATGGTCGCCGCCGGGCTGCGGATCCCGGTGCTGCGCCGCTTCGACGCCGACGTGCCCGACGCCCTGCCCGACGACCTCGTCGGCATCCAGGAGCTGCGCCGCCGCGACCAGTCCGCTCCTGAGGACGCCCGGCGGCTGGAGCCGGCCCGATGACCACCACTTCCGCGGCCATCCCCGCCCCCAGGGCGGGCGGACGGGCGCCGGCGGTGCCGGCGACCCTGGTGGAGCTGCTCGCCCATCGCGCTTCGAGCGAACCGGACCGGGTCGCGCTCGTCGCCGGGGACGAGCGGGTCACGTTCGGCGAGTGGCACACCCGCGCCGGGGCGGTCGCCGCCGGGCTCCGCGACCGCGGCCTCGCGCCCGGCGACCGGGTCGCGCTGCACTACGGCACCGGCGGCTGGCACGAGTACGCCGTCGCGTTCACCGGCGTCCTGCGCGCCGGGCTCGTCGCCGTGCCGATGTCGGACCGGCTCGCCCCCGCCGAGGTCCGCCACGTGCTCACCCACAGCGGCGCCCGCGCGGTCCTGCACCCCGCCGGCGCGGCCCCGCCCTCCGCAGGCGCGGTCCCGTTCCCCGACGGCGTCTGGGCCGCGGCCCTGGCCGACCTCGGTGGCGGGACCTTCGACGGGCCGCCGCCCTCGCCGCGGGACCTGGCGCAGATCCTCTACACATCGGGCACCACGGGCGTGCCGAAGGGCGTCGGCGCCAACCACGCCAACCTCGCCCACGGCTGCACCCTCGACCCGCGCCGCCGCCCGCTCGCGCACTCCGCGCACTTCCTGCACGCGTTCCCCGTCGGCAGCAACGCCGGCCAGACGATGCTCGTCAACGCGCTCAACGCCCGCGCCGCCGCCCTCACCGCCGGCACCTTCACCCCCGGCCGCTTCGCGAAGCTCGTCGAGCGCCACGCCGTCGGCACCGTGTTCCTCGTCCCCGCCATGGCGATCGAGCTGCTGCACGCCGGCGTGCACAAGACACACGACCTGTCCACGGTGCGGCTCATCGGCTCCACCGCCGCCGCCCTGCCGCCGGCGGTCGCCCTGGAGCTCACCGCCGCGTTCCCGGGCGCGACGATCGTGAACTACTACACCTCGACCGAGGCCGCCCCGGCGCAGACGTCGATGGTGTTCGACCCCGAACGACCCGCCGCGCTCGGCCGTCCGACCGTCGCCGCCGACCTGATGATCGCCGGGCCGGACCGGCGGCCGCTGCCGGTGGGGGAGGCCGGCGACGTGTGGCTGCGCTCGCCGGTCGCCGCCCGCTCGTACTACGGCGACGGCGAGGCCACGGCGGAGGTCTTCCACGGCCGGTGGGTCCGGATGGGCGACGTCGGCCGGCTCGACGACGAGGGCTACCTGTACCTCGTCGACCGCGACCGCGACGTCATCAAGTCCGGCGCGCACAAGGTGTCGACGCTGCAGATCGAGCACGCCCTGCACGAGCACCCCCTGGTCAGGGAGGCCGCCGCGTTCGGCGTGCCGCACCCGGTCCTCGGCGCCGCCGTCGCCGCCGCGGTCGTCACCGACGGCCCGCTGACCGCGCCGCAGCTGCGCACGTTCCTGCTCGAACGGCTCGCCGGGCACGAGATCCCCGGCCGCGTGCTGTTCCTGGACCGGCTGCCCCGCAACGACAACGGCAAGATCCTCAAGCGCTCGCTTCGCGAGCTTCTCGAGCCTCCCTCGTCTCCCTCTTCCCCCATTCCTTCCTCTCCTTCTTCGCCTTCCTCTCCTTCCGAGCTTCCCGACGACGACAGGGCGGGCCGATGACCACCGTGACCACCGTGACCGCCCCAGCCGTGTTGACGCCCGCCCAGCACGGCGTGTGGGTCACCGAGCAGACCCTGCCCGCCGGGCCCGCCTACCACCTCGCGGTGACGATCCGGTTCACCGGCGCCCTCGACGTCGACCGGCTGAGCGCCGCCGTCGCCGCGGTCGTCGCCCGCCACCCGGTGCTGGCCGGGGCCGTCGACGAGGACCTCGTCGCGCTGGCGCCGGGCAGCGCCGAGGTCACCCTCGTGGTCCGGTCCGGTGGCGTGGCGGACGTGGCGGACCTCGTCGCGGCGCCTTTCGACCTGCGCCGCGGGCCGCTGGCCCGGTTCACGCTGCTGCGCACCGCGCCCGGCGAGCACCTGCTGTGCGTGGTCGCGCACCACCTCGTCTTCGACGGCACCTCCAAGCAGGTCCTCGTCGCCGACCTCGCCACCGCGTACAACGGCGGCACCCTGCCCATCGGGGACACGCCGGCAGCTTCGTCCATCGTGGACACCGCCGCCGCGGCCGCGTTCTGGGCCACGCGGTGGCAGGAGCCGCTCCCGCCGCAGCTGCCCGGTCTCCGGCACCCCGCGCCCGGCGCAGGGGCCGTCGCGGTCCCGTTCACCGTCGGCACGGCCGCCCTCGCCGAGACCGCCGCCACCCTCGGGATCACCCACTTCGAGCTGCTCCTCGCCGCCTGGCACGCGCTGCTGCGCCGGTACGGCAACGGCACCGTCACCACCGCCCTCGAACTGTCCACCGCGGACCGGGCGGTGCCGCGGATCGGCCTGCACGTCAACGAGCTGCCCGTCAGCTCCACGCCGGACCCCGCGCAGTCGTTCGCCGCGTTCGCCCGGGCACTGCGGACCCAGCTGCGGGAGCTGTACCCGCACCGCGCCGTCCCGCTCAGCCACGCCGTCCGGCTCACCCCGCGCGCGGCGCTCGCCCCGCTGACGGTCAGCTACCGGCGGCGGGCCGAACCGCCCACCTTCGACGGGGTCGACACCACCGTCGACTGGCTGGTGTTCCCCGGCGCCGTGCGCGGCACCGCCAACCTGCAGCTCGTCGAGGGCCCCACGGTCGTGGAGGGCAGCCTGCACCTCGTCGCGGGATCGTTCGCCGCCGAACAGGTCGCGGCGGAGTTCCAGGCGTTGCTCGCGGCCGCCGTCGCCGTCCCCGAGACCCCTGTCGCCGACCTGGCCCTGCCGTCCACGGTGGACGTGTCGACGGTCGGCCCCGCGCCGCGGGACACCGTGGTGGACAGGTTCCTCGCCCGGGCCGCCGCCGACCCCGCCGCCGAGGCCGTCGTGTGCGGGGACCGGCGGATCGGCTACGGGCGGCTCGCCGCCGCCGCCGGCGACCTCGCGGACCGCCTGCGGCGGCAGGGGATCGGGCCCGGGTCCCTCGTCGGGATCGCCCTGCCACGGACCGCGGAGCTGCTCGTCGCGGTCCTCGGCGTCCTGGAGACCGGCGCCGCGTACCTGCCGCTCGATCCGGACTACCCGGCGGAGCGGATCGCGTTCATCCGCGACGACGCCGGCGCCGCTCTCGTCCTGACCCCGGCCGACGTGACCCTGTCCGGCGACACTCCGCCCGCCGTCCCCGCCGCGGACGACGTGGCATCGTCCGGCGGCGGCACCCCGCTGGCCGTTCCGGCCGCGGACGACGTCGCCTACGTCATCTACACCTCGGGGTCGACGGGGAAGCCCAAGGGCGTCGCCGTCCCGCACGGCGCGCTCACCAACCTCGTCGACTCGATGCGCGACCACCTCGGCTCCGGCGCCGGCGACACCTGGCTCGGCCTCACGTCGCTGTCGTTCGACATCTCCACCGTCGAGCTGCTGCTGCCCCTGACCGTCGGCGCCCGGATCGTCCTCGTGCCGCCGGACCGGCACCGCGACGCCGCCACCCAGCTGCGGCTCGTCGAGCGGCACGGCGTCACCCACGTGCAGGCCACCCCGTCCGGCTGGCGGCTGCTGCTCGAGGCCGGGCTGACCCGCGGCGACCTGGTCGCGGTCACCGGCGGAGAGGCCCTTCCGGCGGACCTCGCGGACCAGCTCGCCCCGCTCGTGCGGCGGCTCGTCAACGCGTACGGGCCGACCGAGACCACCGTGTGGTCCGCCCTCGCCGACATCGGGCCCGGCGCCCCCGTCACCATCGGCGGGCCCGTCGCCAACACCACCCTCCTCGTGCTCGACGACGCGCTGCGGCCGGTCCCCGACGGCATCGCCGGGGAGCTGTGGATCGGCGGGGTCGGCGTCGCTCACGGGTACCGCGGCCGGGGCGGCCTGACCGCGGACCGGTTCCGTCCCGACCCGTTCGGCGCGCCCGGCGCCCGCGTCTACGGCACCGGTGACCGGGTCCGGCGCGGGCCTTCCGGGCTGGAGTTCCTCGGCCGGGTCGACAACCAGGTGAAGCTGCGCGGCCACCGGATCGAGCCCGGCGAGATCGAGGCCCGGCTCGCCACCCACCCCACGGTCGCGCAGGCCGCGGTGGTCCTCGCCGACCCGCACGGCCCCCGAGCCCGCCTCGTCGCCTACGTCGTGCCCGCCGGCGGCACCGTGGACCCGGCGGCGCTGCGCGAGCACGTGGCGCAGGCCCTGCCCGGCTACATGGTGCCGTCGGCCGTCGTCGCGCTGCCGGCCTTCCCGCTGACCCCGAACGGCAAGCTCGACCGGGCCGCCCTGCCCGCGCCAGCGGATCCTCCCGCGGCCGGTCCCGCCGTCGCTGCCGTGGCCGGGGGCTCCGCCGGTACCGGCGACGACACCACCGCAACGGTCACCGCCATCTGGCAGGAGGTGCTGCGCATCGACGACATCGGGCCCGACGAGGACCTGTTCGACCTCGGCGGGCACTCCCTCACCATCACCCAGATCGCGGTCCGCATCCGCAAGCGTCTCGGCGTCGACGTGCCGCTCGACGTCTTCTTCGACACCCCAACGATCGACGGCGTCGTCGCCGCGATCGCCGACCTGCGGGAGGCCCGATGACCGACACCTTCGCCGTCGTCGTCAACGACGAGGAGCAGCACTCGCTGTGGAACGCCGCCGAGGAGCCGCCGGCCGGCTGGCGGCGCACCGGGTTCACCGGCACCAGGGACGAGTGCGTCGCCCACATCGACGAGGTGTGGACCGACATCCGCCCGCTGAGCCTGCGGCAGCGGCTGGCCGCCCGATGAGCGCGCCTCCGGTCGACGCGGCGCTCCGCGACCGGGTCGCGACGATGGTCAGCACCGCCACCGACGGCGAGGTCACCACCGAGGAGATCCTCACCGGCGGCGGGTCCCTCGCCGCGCTCGGCGTCGGCTCCCTCGCCGTGCTGCGGCTCGTCGACGCCCTCGACGACGAGCTCGGCGTCCAGCTCGACCTGGACACGCCCGGCACGCACTTCGACGACTTCGACGACCTCGTGCGCACCGTGCAGGAGCGGGCGGTCGCCGATGACCTCTGGCACACCGTGCAGGGGCAGGCCGTCGCCGACGACCTCGTGCGCACCGTGCAGGAGCGGGCGGTCGCCGACGACCTCGTGCGCACCGCGCAGGAGCGGGCGGTCGCCGACGACCTCGGGGGCACTGTGCAGGAGCGGGCGGTGCGTGATGACTGAGCCGCTCACGCTGCACCGGCTGCCGTTCGCGGGCGGACGATCGGGCACTGGCTCGCTGACGTGGGGGCAGCGGGCCATCTGGAACGCGATCGGTCGCACGGTGCCCAACGACCACTACTTCAACCTGGACCGGATCGTCGACCTCGGCCCGCGGACCGTGCCGGTCGACGCCGCCCTCGGCGCTCTGGCCGCGCTCGTCGCCCGCCACGAGGCGCTGCGCACCCGGCTCGGCTCCACCGGCGGCACACCGGAGCAGGTGCTCGCCGCGGCCGGCGTCCTCGACGTGTCCATGGTGGACGGTGGCGACGACCCGGCCGCCGCCGCGGCCCGCGCCCGGGACACGCTTGCCGGCACCGCCTTCGACTACCGCGCCGAGTGGCCGGTGCGGGCCGCGCTCGTCACCCGCGGCGGCGCCGTCAGCCACCTGGTCCTGGTGCTGTGCCACCTCGCCACCGACGGCCACGGCGCCGAGGTCCTCGCCCGCGAGCTGCGGCTGCTCGCACTGCGCGGCGACCGCGGCCTGCGCGCCCCCGAGACCAACCCCCTCGACCTTGCCGAGGAGCAGCAGTCGCCGGAGGGGCACCGCCGCGGCGCCGCCGCCCTGTCGTACTGGGCCGAACAGTTCACCCGCATCCCCGCCACCATGTTCCCCACCACGGCGGCGCCGCCGCAGGCGCCCCGCTACTGGACCGGGCGGATCGTCTCCACCGCGTTGCCCGGCGCCGTCGACGCGCTCGCCGCGCAGCACGGCGTCAGCGGCTCCACCGTGCTGCTCACCGCCGCCGGGGCGCTCGCCGCGGCCGCCGGCGGGCACCCGACGACCGCCGTCATGCCGATCGTCGGCAACCGGTTCACCACCGGGCACCGCGACCTCGTCAGCACGCTGTCGCAGGACGGCCTGTTCGTCCTCGACGTCGACCGGCCCACGTTCGGCGCGTTGCTGCGCCCCGGCTGGCAGGCGGCCCTGCGCGGGTACCGCGCCGCCGCCTACGACCCCGCCGGGTGGGACGCGATGCTCGCCGACGCGGAAGCCGCCCGGGGCGAGCCGGTCCACCCGTACTGCTGCTTCAACGACATGCGGCTCATCGACGGCCGGCCCCTGAGAACGGCAACCGACCTGAGGGCCCTGCAGCGCGACACCCGCTTCGACTTCCCCGCCACCCAGGAACGCGTCGCGTGCCGCTACTGCCTGCACGTCACGCTCGACGGGCAGGCGCTCGTCGTCACGCTCACGGCCGACACCGCGTACCTGCCACCGGCCGCGATCGAGGCGCACCTGCGGGCGATCGAGGAGCTGCTGGTCCGCGCCGCCGGTTCGGACGTGCCGATGTCCACGCTGACGGGGCTGCTGTGACCGTCGCCGACGGGGCCGCGGTCACCGTCTCGGCGTACGCCCGGGCCACCTCGGTCGTGGCCGGGGCCGCGCTGACGTTCGTGACGACCGGCGCCGCGACCGTCGTCGTCACCGACGCCGTCACCGGGCTCGTCATGTGCCGGGACACAGCGGACGGTCCGACGTGGACGCTGCGGGTTCCCGTGTCGTGGCCGTCGTCGCTGTACCGCGCGACGTTCGCCGCTCCGGGCACCCTGCCACGGATCAACGCCGCCGGCGACGACGAGGCCTGGTTCGTGGTGCGACCGGCAGCCGCCCGGGCGCCGATCCTGGTGTCGGTGCCGTTCTCGACGTGGCAGGCGTACAACCGCGCGGGCGTGCCGGGCGAAGGTCTCTACTACGCGGAGGAGCCGACCCGCGCGGCCGCCGTCAGCTTCGACCGGCCGGGCGGCGGGCCACCGCCGGAGCGCTGGGAGGAGCCGCTGCTGCGCTGGCTGCGGGCCGCGCGGTACGAGGTCGACTACTGCTCCAATCTGGACCTGCACCTCGACCCGGCGATCCTCGACGGCCACCGCACCCTCGTCGTCTGCGCCCACGACGAGTACTGGACCTGGGAGCAGCGCGACGCCGTCGAGGCCTTCGTCCGCCGTGGCGGCAACCTCGCGGTCTTCGGCGCCAACACCGCCTGGTGGCAGATGCGCCTGGAGGACGGGGGCCGCACCATGGTCTGCCACCGCGACGCCACGACCGACCCCATGTCCACAGTGGACCCAGGTCGGGTCACCGTCGAGTGGTCCAGCGCCCCGGTCAACCGCCCCGAGAACGCGATGACCGGCGTCAGCTTCCGCCGCGGCGCCGGCGCCTGGGGCGACGGCATGGCCGTCATCGGCCGGGAGACGTTCACGGCCAGGTTCGCCGACCACTGGGTCTTCGACGGCACCGGCCTCAGCGACGGCGACAAGTTCGGCCAGGGCACCCTCGGCTACGAGACCGACGCCGCCGACATCGCCGACGTCGGCGGGGTGCCCCGCGCCACCGGCCGCGACGGGACCCCGCCGTCGTTCGTCGTGCTCGCCACCGCCGACCTGCGCCACTGGCGCCGCTACGGCCAGGGCGGCGCCGCCACCATGGGCGTCTTCGACCTCGGCGCCGGCACGGTCTTTACGGCCGCCACCGTCAACTGGGGCAAGGGCCTCACCGACCCCGTCGTCGACCGCATCACCCGCAACGTCCTGGACCGCTTCACCGCGACGTCCCCCGCCGGCTGGACCGTCATCGGCCCCCCGGCCGAGCTGCACGCCCTCACCGCCTGCGGCGGCGCCCTCTACGCCGTCAACGCCGACGGCGCCCTCCTCGCCCGCGAGGCCTGCGGCCAGAACCTCCCCTGGCACCGTATCGGCGACGCCCCCGACGTCCTGTGCCTGGCCTCCCCCCGCGAGGCCGCCGGCGGGATGCGCCAGGGCCTGTGGGCCCTCACCACCACGGGCCGGCTGATCTACCGCGACCCGGCCTTCGACGCCACGACGTGGACCGACGTGACCGACGCACCCCCGGGCGCCCGCGCCCTCGCCCTGTGCGACGCCGGCCTCTTCGCCGCCGCCCGCGGCGACACCCTCTGGTACCTGCCTGCCCTGGAACTGGAGACCGGCGCCTGGCGCCAGATCGGCACCGCGGGCGGCAGCGTCTCTTTGACCACCCTCGGCGGCCGCCTGTACGCCATCACCGGCGACGACCGGATCGCCGCCCGCCCACCGGTACCCCGCCCGCACGCCTTCACCGACGTGTGCGACGCCGGCGCCGCCCGCACCCTGACCGCCCACGCCGGCCACCTCCTCACCGCAGGCCCCGGCACCCCCCTCCGCCACCGCCTCCCCTCAGTTATGCTGACCAGCACGTAGTCGCGATGAGTCGGCAACCCATGACAACGCGTGTCCGCGATTTGGTCGGCAGTGTTACGGTCTCGAAGAGCGGAACGCCCGGGCACCGACCCACCTCCGTGCCCGACACAAGTGGACCCCTGAACGCCAGCCGACCAGACACCGCCGCCATCCGCCGCCGCTCCCGCGCGCGTACCCGCCGAGCACCGGTCTCGGCCCGCAGCGGCTCCCGGCCCGCAATGGGTTCGACGGGGACCGCGTCGTGGCTCGCAATGGGCGCGACGGGACAGCCAGGGGCTCAATGGCCCTGAGGGCAGGCGGCGGGGATCGGCGGGTCGGCCGGGACAGCCGGGCGTGCCCGGGGCGGCAAGGGCTCTCGGCGGATCCGGCGACGGGACGGCCGGGGCCGCGGCGGTCCGGGGCCGCAGCAGTCCGGGGCCGCAGCGGTCCGAGGGTGCGGCGGTCCGAGAGGGTGCAGCGGGCCTGACGGTATGTGGCGGGTTCGAGGGTGCGGCGGTCCGAGGGTGCGGCGGTCCGAGAGGGTGCAGCGGGCCTGACGGTATGTGGCGGGTTCGAGGGTGCGGCGGGCTCGCGCAGGGCCGGCGGGCTCGGCCTGCGACGCGGTGAGCGGCAGGGCTGCTCCTGGCGAACTGGGAAGCCCGCTTTCGGCAGCCGGGGCGTACTGGGCACGCCGCCGGCAAGGCTGGCTCGTGACGGTCGTTGAGGCTGGGGCAGGGCTGTGGGCGACCGGGCGACCGGGCGGACGGGGTGGCGGGCTCGCGCAGGGCTCAGGCTCGATGTTTGCCGGGGCTCGACGAGGCCGCGGCGGGGGCTCGCGAAGGTTCGACGGAGGCGGGCTCGATGACGGCATAGGTGGCTCGCGCAGGGGGCGATCAGGGCGGGGCCTCGACGGGAACACAACGAAACTCGCGCAGGGGTCACGGTGTCCGCGGGCTCGATGATGGCAGAGCTCGGCGAAGGCGCGGCGGGTTCGACGGGGCAGGGCTCGATGACTCGCGCAGAGGCGATGAGGGCGGGCGCTCGACGAGGGCGCAGTGGGCCTCGCGCAGGGATCTTGGGGTCCGCGGGCTCGACGAGCGGGGAGGCTCGACGAACGCGCGGCGGGCTCGGGCAGGGCCGGCGGGTGCGACGGGAGCGCGGTGGGTTCGCGTGGGGGCGACGGAGGCCGGGGGCCTGGGCGGGGGATGGGGGCGACGGCTCGACGAGGGCGAGGGCGTGGCGGCGGGAGCGGTCGGGGGTGCGGTGGGAAGTTGTAGCATCCGCGCTGATGTTCCCGTCCGTGCGTGAGGTGCTCGAGCTCGACCCGGTCCGTAACGGTGCGCCGCGGGTCGTGGCGGGGGAGCGTGGGCTGGATCAGGCGGTGCGGTGGGTGCACAGCTCCGAGGTGCCCGACATCGCGACGCTGCTGCGGGGTGGGGAGCTGATCCTCATCACCGGGATCGGGTTGCCGCCTGATGATGCGGGGTTGCGGCGGTTCGTGGCCGAGATCGCCGACGTCGGGGCGTGCGGGCTGGCGGTGGAGATGGGGCGGCGGTTCGAGCAGCGGCTGCCGGCGGTGATGGTGCGGACCGCCGAGGAGCTCGGGTTTCCGCTGGTCGAGCTGCACCGGGGGACGCCGTTCGTGCTGATCACGCAGGCGGTGCACGGGATGATCGTGGATGCGCAGCTGGCCGAGCTGCGGGCGACCGCCGAGATCCACCAGCGGTTCACGGACCTGTCGGTGGAGGGGGCGGCGCCGGCGGAGGTGGTGGCGCAGACCGCGGCGCTCGCGGGGGCTCCCGTCGTGCTGGAGAACCTGTCGCGGCAGGTCCTCGCCTACGACGCGGCGGGCGGGTCCGCGGAGCTGCTCCTGGCGAACTGGGAGGCGCACTCGCGGGCGGTGCAGCCGGCGGGGCGCACCGGGCACGACGCCGGCAAGGGCTGGCTCGTGACGGTCGTCGGGGCGCGCGGGCAGGACTGGGGGCGGCTGCTGATCCGGCTGCCGGTGGCCCGGGACCGTGACGTGACGCTGATCGAGCGGGCCGCGGCGACGCTGGCGCTGGCGCGGCTCACCAAGAGAGACGAGCACCAGGACGCGCTGGAGCGGCAGGCGCAGTCGGCGCTGCTCGTGGCGCTCGTGGGCCACACCGCCCCGGTGGCGGACGTGATCGTGCGGGCGAAGGCGCTGGGCGTACACCTGGAGCGACGGCAACTCGTCGGGGTGGTGCTGCGTGGGTGCTCCGCCGGGGTGGCGGCGCGGGCGTTGCGGGACACGTCGCTGGCCGGGCTCGCCGGGGCGCTCGACGGCGATCTCGTCGGGGTCCTGCTGGCGTTGCGGGCCGCCGAGGACGAGCCGGACGCGCTGCGGCGGCTCGCGGTGCGGGTGCGTGAGCTCGCCGGCGGCGCGGTGGTGGTCGCGGCGGGGGAGGGGGTCGCGACGCCCAGGGAGGCGCGCCGTTCGCTGCTGGAGGCGAGCCAGGTCGCGGTGTCGGTCCGGCGGCCGGCGGCCGGACCGGGGGACGTCGTCCGCCTCGCCGACGTGGGCCTGCCGGGGCTGCTGCACATGCTGCGTGACGAGCCGCGGCTGCAGACGTTCGTGGAGCGGGAGCTCGGGCCGCTGCTCGCGCACGACGCCAGGAACCCCCGCGAGCAACTGTTGGGTGTGCTTCGGGTGTACCTGGAGTGCGGGCGCAACAAGTCGGCGGCGGCGGAGCACAGCCACCTGTCACGGCCCGCGTTCTACGAGCGGCTGGCCCGCATCCGCAGGATCATCGGCGCGGACCTCGACGACGTGCAGGCGTGCCTGTCGCTGCACGTCGCGCTGCTGGCCCTGGACGCGCAGCGGGACTAGCTCACTGCATCGACAGGTGTACGTGGTTGTAGTGGTCACCGGCGGGGGTGCCGTCGCCGCCGTACGACTTCCAGCCGCTGCTGGGCTGCCAGATCCGTTTGTACCAGATGACGTACTTGACGCCGAGGTTCTTCGCGTTGGCGACGCACCACGCGGCGAGCCGGTTGCCGTAGGCGAGGTCGTCGCCGGTCGCCCGGGCGTTGACGAACGTGCTCTTGTTGGCGGAGAAGTCGCACGCCTTGCCGAGCGGGTGGTCGCCGCCGCCACCGCTGCGGTAGCACGACGTGTAGTGCGTGAACCCGGCCAGCCTCGCCTCGTTGTAGGCGTTGAGCATCCGCGGGGAGATGCAGTTGCCGGTCGTCGGGTCCTTGAGGCTGCAGGTCTCCTTCGGATACGAACCGTCGGAGTTGCGCGCGACCGGCTTGGTGGTGACCGTGCCGCCCGTCGGGGCGCCGGTGGTCGCTCCACCGCCGCCCGCCTTCTTCAGCGCGTCCTCGGCGGCCTTCTTGTTCGCCTCCATGACCTTCAGCTGGGCCTGCTGGTTGGCGACCGCCGCGGCGATGTCCGCCTTCTGCTGCTCCAGCTTCTTGCGGGTCTCGGCCAGTTCGTGCAGGGCCTTGTCGTCGCGGGAGATCATGTACTCGATCGTGGACATGTCGTGCAGCAGCTGGTCGGGGTTGTCGCTGCCGACCAGGACGTTGAACAGGCTGACGCGGCGGCCGCGGTACGCGGCGCTGGCGACCGACCCGGCCGACACCTCCAGCTCGGCGAGGCGGGCCTGGGTCTTGCCCAGTTCGGCCTCGATCGCCGCCTGGTCGGCGGTCGACTTGTCCAGGCGGCCCTTGGCGTCGTTGTACTCGCCGAGCGCCTTGTCGAGAGCCTGACGGACAGTGAGGTTGCTGCCACCGTCCTCGCCGGGCTCGGCGGCCGCGGGGTCGGCGAACACGATCACCAGCATGCATGTGGTGACCAGGAACGTGAGGATCCGTCGCGGCGCCGTCAACATCGCCGGACAGCATATCGAAGCAGCGTGAAAACGCCAGCGCGAGAATGTGCGGTATGGATGACCTACTCCGCCGGCACCGGGGCGTCATGCCCTCGTGGATGCCGATCTACTACGCCGAGCCGATCGAGCTCGTCACCGGTAAGGGCGCAAGAGTCACTGACAGTAACGGTCGGAGCTATCTCGACTTCTTCGGCGGGGTGCTCACCAACTCCCTCGGCTACGACGTGCCGGAGGTCCGCGAGGCGGTCGAGCGGCAGCTGCGGACCGGCATCGCGCACACGTCGACGCTGTACCTGATCCGCCAGCAGGTCGAGCTCGCCGAGAAGATCGCGCGGCTGTCGGGCATCCCCGACGCCCGGGTGTTCTTCACCAACTCCGGCACCGAGGCCAACGAGGCCGCCCTGCAGCTGGCCACCAACCGGCGGCAGAGCAACACGATCCTGGCCGTGCGCAACAGCTACCACGGCCGGACCGCGGCGACGATCGGCGTGACCGGCAACCGGGCCTGGTCCGCGTCGCCGCTCAGCCCGTTCAACGTCAGCTACCTGCACTCCGGCGACCGGCTGCGTGGCGTGCTGAAGGGCCTCTCCGACGAGGACTACCTGCGGGCCGCCGCCGAGGACCTGCGCGAGGTCCTCGCCACGACCACGGCCGGCCCGGTGGCGTGCCTGATCGCCGAGCCGATCCAGGGCGTCGGCGGCTTCACCAGCGGCCCTGACGGCCTGCTCCGGGTCTGGAAGGAGATCCTCGACGAGCACGGCATCCTGCTCGTCTCCGACGAGGTGCAGACCGGCTGGGGGCGCACCGGCGAGCACTTCTGGGGCTACCAGGCACACGGCGTCACGCCGGACCTGCTGACCTTCGCCAAGGGCATCGGCAACGGCTTCGCCCTCGCCGGTGTGGTCGGCAGCGCCGAGGTGATGGAGTCGGTGCAGGGCATCTCGTTCTCCACGTTCGGCGGCAACCCGATCTCCACCGCCGCCGGCAACGCGGTGCTCGACTACATCCTCGACCACGACCTGCAGGCCAACGCCGCGCGCGTCGGCGGCATCCTGCTCGACGGGCTGCGGGCGGTGTCCTCGCCGGCCGTCGTCGAGGTCCGCGGCAAGGGCCTGATGCTCGGCGTGGAGCTCGTCGACGTCGCCACGACCAACGCGGTGTTCGAGGCGTGCAAGCGCGAAGGGCTGCTGGTCGGCAAGGGCGGCCTGTACGGCACGACGATCAGGATGGGCCCGCCGCTGAACCTGAGCGAGCAGGAAGCCCGTGAAGGGCTGGAAATTTTGACCAAGGTACTGACGGCGCATGGGAGCGCTTCCGACTGAGTGCGCTCACAAGCGGTGCAAAGGGCCGAACGGACCGAAAGGGTCTGTTCGGCCCTTCTTCATGAAAACCACCGATCACCGCGGCATCCCCGCTTGTAACAAAACGGGCTATATCTGCGGCTCACCCTGACGATCACCCGGTCGCGTCTGGTCTTCTTGGTCGGGTCGGCCAGCGCTCGGCGGCCGGGGTGCAGACACGTGTCGAACGGCTCTGAGCTGCACGTTTAGCTGTCTTTAAGATCCACTTCTTAGGTAACAGTTTGAAAACTTCGCCCAACTCCTTGACAAGAAGGGCCCCTCAGTAAGAACTTTTACCACTAACAGTTAAGGAACTTTGCTGAAAGGGAACGACATGGCATCTCGCGAGGAGCTCACGACGGCGGTGCACACCGCTGTCAGTGCCTCGCCGGTGTCGTCGATCCCGGCGGGCGCACCGTCCGGCCCATTTTCTGGCGCCGACGGCTTCCCGGCCATCGTCACCGGCGACAGCGTCCTGGCGAAGGTCCGGGCGCAGCTGCCCGAGCTCACCGGTGCCCTGCAGCGGGTCGCCGAGCTGATCCTCGCCGACCCCGCCGCCGCGGCCCGCTCGACGATCGTCGAGCTCGCCGAGCGCAGCGGCACCTCACCGGCGACCGTGACCCGCTTCTGCCGGGCACTGGGCTTCGTCGGGTACGCCGAGCTGCGCCTCGCCATCGCCGGTGAGACCGGCCGCGCGTCGCGTACCGGCGGCTGGACGATGGACATCGGCCGCGAGATCCAGCCGACCGACCCCCTCGAGCGTGTCCTCGGCCAGATCATGGCGGCCGACACGCAGGCGATGCACGACACCGCCTCGCTGCTGGACCTCACCGAGGTCGAGCGCGCCGCGGAGGCCATCGCCCGGGCCGACCGGGTCGACATCTACGGCGCCAGCGGCAGTGCCCTCGTCGGTGGCGAGATGCAGTTCTGCCTGCACCGCATCGGCATCGCCGCGTGGGCGTGGACCGATGTGCACAACGGCCTGGCCAGCGCGGCGCTGCTGAAGTCCGGCGACGTGGCGCTGGGCGTCTCGCACAGCGGCCAGACCCGCGAGACCATCGAGATGATCGCCGAGGCGAGCAGCCGGGGCGCGACCACGATCGCGCTGACCAGCTTCCCGCGCTCGCCGCTCGCCGAGGTCGCCGACATCGTCATGCTCACCGCGACGCAGGCGACGACCTTCCGGCCCGATGCCCTTTCCGCCCGGCACCCCCAGCTGGTGGTGCTGGACCTGCTGTACATCGCGGTGGCGCAGCGCACGCACGAACGCGCGCACGCGGCCTTCAGTGTCACCGCGCAGGCGGTCGCCGGTCACCGGTCGGCCAGTGGAAAAGAGGCATCCGCATGACCGTCACTGCCCATGGCTATGTCTCCGCGATCCAGACGGTCATCGACCGGATCGCCACCACCCAGGTCGGCAACGTCAGCCAGGCGGCCGACCACATCGTCACCGCGCTGCGCGCCGGTGGCCTCCTCCAGGCGTTCGGCACCGGGCACTCCGAGGCGGTGGCGGTGGACTTCGCCGGCCGCGCCGGCGGGCTCGTGCCGACGAACAAGATCCTCCTGCGGGACCTCGTCGTCTACGGCGGCCAGGACCCGCAGATCCTCGAGGACGAGAAGCTGGAACGCGATCCCCGGATCGCCGCCCAGCTGTACGAGATCGCCGCGCCGCGTCCCGAGGACGTGTTCGTGATGGCCTCACAGTCCGGGATCAACGGGGGGATCGTCGAAATGGCGCTGCTGATCAAGCAGCGTGGACACAAGTTGATCGCAATCACGTCGGTCGAGCACACCGAGCGGGTGTCCCCCAGGCACCCCTCGGGCAAGCGACTCGCCGATATCGCCGACGTCGTGCTGGACAACGGCGCGCCGTACGGTGACGCACTGCTGTCGCTGGATAGCGGCGGCGCGGTCTGCCCGGTCTCTTCGGTCACCAACGCGCTCATGGCGCAGCTGGTGGTCGCCGAGGTCGTGCGACGCATCGAGGCTGCGGGCGAGGTGGCTCCCGTCTACCTGTCCGCAAACGTCCCCGGCGGGGACGAGCACAACCACACCCTCGAGTCGCGGTACGCCGGACGTGTCCGGCGCACCGCCTGACCCGAACCGAGGAGACAGATCATGTCCGTTACCCCCGAGTCCCCGTCGACGCCGAACGCGCTCTCGCGGCGGACTGTCCTGCAGCGCGCCGCCGTTGCCGGCCTCGTCGCCACGCCCGCGGCGGGCTTCCTCGCCGCGTGCGCCGACAGCGGCAGCGACGACGAGCCGGGCACCAGCAACACCGGTGCCGTCAGCGCGACCAACCCGCTGGGTGCCCCCGAGGACCAGCCGATCAACGTCGTCATCTTCAACGGTGGCTACGGCGACAAGTACGCGACCGACGTGCACGAGCCGATGTACAAGAAGGCTCACCCGAAGTCCGAGGTCAAGCACCAGTCCAGCCAGGCGATCTCCACCCTGGTGCAGCCCCTCATCGCCGGTGGCAACGCGCCGGAGTTCGTGAACAACTCCGGCGAGAAGTCGCTGGACTTCGGCGCGCTCGTCGCCGACGGCCAGCTGCAGGACCTGACCGCGCTGTTCGACGCGCCGTCGGTCGACGACCCGACCAAGAAGGTCCGCGACACCCTGGTCCCCGGCACGGTGGACACGGGCTCGTTCAACGGCAAGCCGTACGTCCTGTACTACGTCTCGACCGTGTTCGGCATCTGGTACTCCGGCAAGCTCTTCGCCGACAACGGCTGGGCCGCGCCGAAGACGTGGGCCGAGTTCACCGCGCTGTGCGACAAGATCAAGGCCAAGGGCATCGCCCCCTACGCCTACGCCGGTGCCAACGCCGCGTACTACCAGTGGAACATCATCCTCACCAGCGCCGCGAAGATCGGTGGCGCGGACGTCCTCAAGAACAT